>JBBCIP010000462.1:0-10082 GCA_037189785.1 Alphaproteobacteria bacterium | reverse complement strand
TATGTGGCGATTGCGTTCTCGATGTTCGTCGAGGCCATGAACCTGATATCGGCCAAGAAACGGAAGAAAGCCAATACCGACGGTGACGGGATTTAACCGTCTGCTCGGTCTCTGAGTTTAGTCAAGTCAAGAAGCCGCCCTGGATGATGGATCATAGATCGTGGATCATGGATCGTCCGGGGCGGTTTTTTATGTATTGAAGCTTTTGATCAGGCTACCGGCGACCAAGCCCCAGCCATCGACCAACACAAAGAAGATCAGCTTGAAGGGCAGGGAGATCATGACCGGTGGCAGCATCATCATGCCCATGGACATCAGGATCGATGCCACCACCAAATCGATCACCAGGAACGGGACAAACAGTAAGAACCCGATTTCAAAAGCCCGGCGCAGTTCGCTGATCAAAAAGGCCGGGATCAGCACGGTCATCGGTGTCTCGGCTGCCTGCTGCGGTGGCGTTTGCTTGGCCAAATCAAAAAATAGGACCAAATCCTGTTCGCGCACTTGCTTCAACATAAAGCTGCGAAAGGGCACGGCGACCCGATCGATGGCTTCGGCTTCGTCGATTTCCTCGGCCATCAATGGGGCGATCCCGGTCTCATAAGCCGATTTGAAGGTCGGGGCCATGATGAAGGCGGTTAAAAATAGGGCCAGGCTGATCAGAACCACGTTCGGCGGGGTTTGTTGGGTGCCGATGGCTGTCCGCAGCAAGGATAAAACGACCACGATCCGGGTGAAGGAGGTCATCACGATCAGGATCGATGGGGCCAGCCCCAGGACAGTGATCAACAAAATCAGTTGAACGACCCGGCCGCTGAAGCTACCGCCTTCGCCCAGATTGACGACGACTTCCTGCGCCAGAGCCGGCAGTGGTATCGCGATCGCGGCGGTGAGTATTAACAACAGGGGCATGAGCAAACGCCGGGTCATGCGCGCTCTCCTACGCCGTCTGCGGCTTTGTGGGTAATGCCGCTTTCAATCACGGTTTCGCGATCGCCGATCATCAGGAGATGTTCCGTCCCGTCCCGTTTGATCAACATCAGGCGCCGTTTGGCGTCGATGGGTAGAACCTCGATAATGCTGAGGCGGCGCATATTGTCTTTGGTCTTGGTGACTTTCGGCATCAACCCGAAGCGTCGGGCCAGCCAGACGCAGCCGGCAATGAGCGCAAGGACAAACACCAGCGCGGCAAGAAATCGGAAGTAATTGACACTATCCATAGAGACATTCGCTTTCTGCGAAGGATGTTAAGTCGGAGAATTGGCGGCGTCGTAATCCACGCCATAGAGATAGGCGAGGATTTGACTGACGGTATCGAGCGCTTCGAGCGGGACCGGGCAATCGATCTCCATCGCGCTTAAAATCGCGGCCAGATCGGCGTCCTGCCGAACTTTGACGTTGTTATCGAAAGCGAGCCGGAGAATTTGTTCGGCATTCTTGCCTTTGCCAATGGCGGTAATGACGGGCACAGCCCCACGCGCCTTTTCCCAGCCCTCAGCCTTCAAGGCGATGGCGGTTTGCCGCAGGGGATCTATGGGCTCGGACGGCATCGGGTTGCTTTCTGCGTTTCACGAAACATCGATTTTGACACCGCCTTTGTGGTGGTGCCGGTTGCTGTCGATTGTTGATGGTTATGGTTAAAACATTCTTAAATAAATCGGGGTTAAGCTCTTTATAGTTAAGAATGTTTTTCGTCTCTGTGGGGCTTGGACTTTACCTTTTGTTAAGGTTCCGGCCCGACAATGGATCGGTAAAATTTTATTCGAAATGCGGCCATTCCCGAGAACCAGAATGGTGAGGGACGCCGCAGAGAGCGCGATGGATGGACTTCAAAAGCCTGAAGCTTTTTTCGGCCCTACAAGGCAAGATGAGCTGGTTGGAAAAACGCCAGAAACTCTTGGCTGAAAATATTGCCAATTCCAACACCCCAAATTACAAATCGCGCGATTTGAAGACGCAGCGGTTCAGCAGCTATTTGTCGGCACCGGGTGTGGCCAAGGCGGCAGCCGGTGGTCAGACAACTGGTGGTCAGGCTGCAATGAGCGCCGGAAAAGTTGCGATCACCCACAGCGGCCATATGGCGCCCCCGGCATCCCAGGCGGCTTATCGCGTCGATAGTTACCAAACACAAGCTCCGGAAGTCGACCAAAGCGGCAATGGGGTCGGGCTTGAGCGCGAAATGGTCAAGCTCGCGGAAACGCAAATGGATCATTCTTTGGTGGCCAATCTCTATAGTAAGCATAGCGGCATGTTGCGTGTCGCGCTCGGCCGTGGCCGGTAGGAGTAGAGCATGGATTTATCGAAAGCGATGATGATTTCGGCATCCGGCATGAAAGCGCAAAGCGTGCGGATGCGGGTCATTTCAGAAAACATGGCCAATTCGGATTCGATGGCCAATACGCCGGATGGCGAACCCTATCGACGCAAGATTGTGAGTTTCGCCGATGCCATGAACCGTCAAACCAACACCAATGAAGTCCGCGTGTCGCGGGTTGAATTCG
This sequence comes from Alphaproteobacteria bacterium, assembly GCA_037189785.1. Lineage (GTDB taxonomy): Bacteria > Pseudomonadota > Alphaproteobacteria > Sphingomonadales > Govanellaceae > Govanella. Next base: position 7,581 of record JBBCIP010000462.1, on the reverse strand, counting down.
ACCAAAGCGATTTCGGTCGCCGCTATCAACCGGGCCATCCCGGCGCCGATGCCGAAGGTTACGTGCGGACGCCGAATGTCAACAGCTTGCTCGAAGTCATGGATATGAAGCAAGCGCAACGGTCTTATGAAGCCAATATCAACGCCATCGATACGGCCAAGACCATGATCACCCGCACCATCGATATGCTCCGTTAGAAGTGGAATAGCATAATGTCAATGTTGAAAGCTTTTGATGCCGCCGCTGCTTACGGTCAAGCCATCGGACAAGGTGGCGGTGCTGCCGGAAAAATTGCCAAGGACAGTGGTGGGGCCAGTTTTGGTGATGTGTTGAAGGGCATGGTCGGCGAGGTTTCCGATGTGGCGAAACAAAGCGAGCAAGCCAGCATCGCCGGACTTAATAAAAATATGGAATTGACCGATGTGGTCTCGGCCGTGACCAATGCGGAAATGGTGATCGATACGGTTGTGGCGGTGCGTGATAAAGTCATCAACGCTTATCAAGAAATTTTACGGATGCCGATTTGATCGTATCGATCGGCATTTTTTTTGACGTATTCCGTTAACCATAATTTTTTGCCATAACTTTTTTGACTTTGGGATCGATGTTATGACCGCTGTTGATGTGCTTGATGTTGCGCGTGACTCGATCTGGGTATTTCTGTTGGTGTCGGCCCCGGTGATGGTGATTGCGCTTGGGGTCGGTTTGGTCATCTCGCTGATCCAAGCGTTGACGCAGATTCAGGAAATGACGCTGACGTTTGTTCCTAAAGTGATTGCGATTTTCGTTTGTCTTTTGCTGTTTCTGCCGTTCATGGGCGATGTCATGGGATCGTTCATGATCCGTATCGCCGACCGCATCGCCACCGGTACCTAAGCGGTAGGGCGGGCTATGTTATCACAATTCGCCCCGGCTGAAGTTTTTGCCTTTCTTCTGGTCTTCGTGCGGATCGGCACGATGGTCATGTTGATGCCGGCTTTGGGCGAAACATCTATTCCGGCACAAGTGCGCTTGACGATTGCCTTGGCCTTATCCCTGGTGATGTATCCGACCCTAAAAGGCGGTTTGCCCGGCTTGCCGACCGAAACATTCGTATTGTTCGGATTGATCGCGGGGGAGTTTTTGATCGGTCTGGTGGTGGCCGGAACCTTGCGGTTGTTGATGAGCGCCGTTCATACCGCCGGGATCGTCATCGCTTATCAAAGCGGCCTGGCGGCGGCGATTGCGTTTGATCCGAGCCAGGGCGCGCAAAGTTCGATTGTCGGTACTTTTTTGATGGTGCTGGCGGTCACGCTGATATTCGTCACCAATACCCATCATTTATTGATTGCGGCGTTATATGACAGTTATGCCTTGATGCCGGCCGGTGACGTGCCGATGTTGGGCGACACGGCGCAACTGGCCATCACGACGGTGGCCAAAGCGTTTAGAATCGGCGTTGAGATGTCGGTGCCGTTCTTGTTGTTCGGCTTGATTTTCAATATCGGTTTGGGACTGATTGCGCGGCTTATGCCGCAGTTGCAAGTATTCTTTATCGCCATGCCTTTGAATATTTCATTGGGCTTTGTGGTGTTGATGTTCTCGATTGCGGGGTCGATGTATTGGTTCATCCAAAAATTCGAAGCCCAGATCATGACCATTTTGCGATAGGGGCGTTGCAACGTGTCGGACGATCAAGATCAATCACAGAAAACCGAAGAACCGTCAGAGAAAAAACTTGAGGATGCGCACAAGCGCGGCGAGGTTGTCAAAAGCCGTGAAGTGTCCCATTGGTTCATGCTGTTGGCGATCGCTATCGCTGTCGGCGTTTCGGCGGAACCGGCCACGCAAAAATTGCAATCAGCGTTTGTCGGCATATTCAGCAATGCCCATGCGATCACGATGGAAAAAGGTCGCCTTATGGATCTTTATCAATGGATCCTGGTGGCGTTGGCATCGGCCTTGGCGGTGCCGATTTTGATGCTGATGTTCGGGGCCTTGGCGGGATCGGTGTTGCAGCATCGGCCATCCATCAGTGGAGAAAAGTTGAAACCGAATTTGTCGAAACTATCGCCGGTGTCCGGTTTCAAGAAATTGTTCGGTGCGCAAAATTTCGTTGAATTTTTGAAGACGGTTTTGAAGTTTGTCATCGTGGCGGCGGTGGTTGCGGTGATCGTTGCGCCAGAATTGAGCCGTCTTGATACGGCGATGACATGGGATCTCGCCAGCATTTTACCCTATGTCAAATATATCACGCTGAAAATGATCGGTGGGGTTTTGGCAATCATGACGATCATGGCGGCGGCTGACTATTTCTTCCAATACATGCAGCACCGCAAGAAGCTTAAAATGACCAAGCAGGAGATGAAGGACGAATTTAAGCAAACCGACGGTGATCCCCATATCAAAGCCCGGTTGCGCCAGATCCGTATGGAGCGGTCGCGCACCCGGATGATGGCGGCGGTGCCCGAGGCGACCGTCATTATCACCAACCCGACCCACTATTCTGTCGCCATGAAATATGATCTTGATACAATGGATGCGCCGAAGGTGGTGGCCAAAGGGGTCGACCATCTGGCTTTCCGGATCAGGGAGCTGGCGAAAGAGCATAAAATTCCCATCGTCGAAAACCCGCCGTTGGCGCGGGCGCTTTATGCGGCGGTCGATGTGGATCGCGAAGTGCCGCCCGAACATTATAAGGCTGTGGCCGAAGTCATTAGCTTCGTTATGGGGCTGCGGCGTAAGGCTCTTGGTTCGCGGTAATCGCCCGGATAGCCTTGGTGGCTGTCTTCTAAGATATTGATCTAATAAATAGAAATCGATATTGGAACTAATGACTAGCGATACGACTTGCGATAGGGTACCCCTGTGGTGGGGACGTTGGAAGAAAGATCAGTAGACTATGCGCGATGAGGTGTCGGCCAACAAAGGCATGAAGAATGCCCCGCGGAACCGTCCGCAGGCTGGCCAACGGCGTCGCAATAATGCCTTGCGCGGGATTGCTGCCAGCATTGGTTTGATGGTTGCCATTCTGGCCATTGGGGCGGCGTGGTATTTGACGTCGGGTGGTGTGCAATGGCTGGCCGGCGGGTTGTTGGCCGGGTTGGCGCTGGTGTGTTCAGCCTTTGCGGTGATTGTGCTATTGCGCGAAAGTCTATCCCCAAGCGCGTCCAGCGATGCCAATCTCCTGTTCTCCGCCCTTGATATGTCGTCGAACGGTCGGGTCATCACCGATGCCAATGGTGTTTTGCTGTATGCCAACACGGTCTATCGTGAAATGGCGGGGGGGGGACGCAGCGATGTGTTGTCGCCGTTGGATATGGTGCGTGGCGATGCCGAGGCTCATGCCGTTTTGGAACGGCTGTTGACGTTAGCCCGTACCGGTGGCCAGGGACAGGAAACCATCCGCATGCCGAATGTTGGTGGTGCGGCTGAAGCCGTCGGCCATCGCTGGTTGCGGTTTGCCGCCAGTGATACCGGCAGTGCCGCCGGGACGATCGTTTGGCAGGTGATCGATGTCACCAATCCGGAAGCGGTGCGTGATGGGGCGCGTCAGGCCAGGGCGGTGTTGGGCGATATTTTGGATGCCGTGGGCGCCGGGTGCGTTGTTCTGGATAGCGATGGCAAGGTTCGTCTCGCCAATAAAACATTACGCCGCTGGTTGGGGATTTCCGCCGATGGCGGGATCATGAATAAGCCGCTCTCGGACCTGCTCGCTGTCGGCGAGGTGCTGAGCCCAGATTTGACGACAGTGGTCGGGCGGCCTTTGTTGTTCCGGAAAATGAATGGCGATGCGCTGCCTTTGGACTTGGCGGCGTTTGACCGTTATTACATTCCGGAAGCCAAACGCAGCTATCATGTCCTGGTGTTACGCAATGTGGCGGAACTGGATGCCATTCTGGCACCGACCAGTGCCGATGAACGGTTTCACCGGTATTTTGCCGAAGCGCCTTTGGGGATTGCGACAGTCGATCGTCATGGTCGGGTGATCGAATGCAATCAACTGTTCCAGAAGTATTTCCCAATTTATTCCGAGCCGGGGCGCCATAGCCTGAGTGAAATCATATCCGAGCCGGATTTGGTCGAAGCTTTGAACCGTATTCAAGACGCGGTGCAGCGCGATGCCGTGCCGTCGCCGGTCGATGTGCGTTTTAAAGGGGAGCGTGAAAAGCAGGCGCAGCTTTATGTGCATCGCATCGACGAAGGGGGAACGGCCGAACCGCGGGTGGTGCTGTATCTGATCGATGTGACGGATCAAAAAAATCTGGAAGTGCAATTCGCTCAGTCGCAGAAAATGCAGGCGGTCGGGCAATTGGCCGGGGGCATTGCCCATGACTTTAACAATCTGCTGACGGCTATCACCGGGTTTTGCGATTTGTTGCTGGTGCGTCACGGGCCGGGCGATCAATCGTTCGCCGATATCATGCAAGTCAAGCAGAACGCCAACCGGGCCGCTAATCTGGTGCGCCAATTGCTGGCGTTTTCGCGGCAGCAAACATTGCGGCCCAAAATTCTGATCATAACCGATGTGTTGGCTGAAATTTCCAATCTGTTGCGCCGCCTGATCGGGGAAACCATTGAACTGAAGATGTTGCACGGCCGTAATTTGGGGCCGGTGCGGGTTGATCAGGGCCAGCTTGAACAAGTCATCATCAACTTGGCGGTCAATGCGCGGGATGCGATGCCCGGCGGCGGGACGTTATCGATCCGCACCGCCAATGTGCCGATGGAAGAGGCCCGCAAACTCGGTCACGCGGTGATGCCGCCGGCCGAATATGTGTTGATCGAGGTGTCGGATACCGGGACCGGCATTCCGAAAGAAATCTTGGGTAAGATTTTTGAACCGTTCTTTTCGACCAAGGAAGTCGGTAAGGGGACGGGACTCGGGTTGTCGACGGTCTATGGGATCGTTAAACAAACCGGCGGATTTATTTTCCCCCATAGCGAACCAAACCAAGGGGCCATATTCCGGATCTATTTGCCGACCCACCAGGTAGAGGTCGGGGCGGAAATCAAGGAGATCGCCGCGCCCGTTCCGGAAAAAGCCAAGGACCTATCGGGTAAAGGGACGATCTTGTTGGTCGAAGACGAAGACGCTGTTCGTTTGTTCGCCAGTCGGGCCCTGAAGAACAAAGGCTATAACGTGCTGGAAGCTAATTCTGGGGAACAGGCCCTGGAAGTCGTTGAAAACCACGGTCAGGAGATCGATTTGCTGATTTCCGACGTGGTCATGCCCAATATGGATGGTCCGACCTTGGTCAAGGCGATTCGCGAACAGCGGTATAATATGAAGATCATCTTCATTTCCGGTTATGCGGAAGATGCGTTCCGGAAAAACCTGGGGAAAGACGCCGAGTTTAATTTCTTGCCCAAACCGTTCAGCCTGAAGCAATTGGCCGAAAAGGTTAAAGACGTGCTTGAGGCCTGAGCTTTCGGCCCATTTTAAGGCCCGATTTTAAGACGCCATGAGATTTTGCTGCGCCGTCATAGGCCACAATGATAGGCTCCCATGAAACGGTGGAAGCGGGTGATTAGGGCCAAAATCCGGTGTTTCTCGCCAATGTTCCAAAATGTTTCATTAATGTTCTCTTTTTGGTCTTGCAAAAAGAGAACAAATAAGGTACATTCTCTGTCATTGCATCCCACCCAGGGCTGTGGAATAAACGGAGGCGACCTATGGCAAGTACACGACTGAAAGTGGTTGGGCAGGACGATAATATGGATAGAAGCAAAGCTCTGGATGCCGCTCTGAGCCAGATTGAGCGGGCGTTCGGCAAAGGCTCCGTGATGAAGCTCGGCGCGTCGCAAAACGCCGAAGGGGTGGAAGTGGTGTCGACCGGGTCGCTCGGTCTTGATATCGCGCTTGGTATCGGTGGTTTGCCCCGGGGCCGTATCATTGAAGTGTTCGGTCCGGAAAGTTCGGGTAAAACGACATTGGCTCTGCAAGTCGTGGCTGCAGCGCAGAAAAACGGCGGCGTGGCGGCTTTCGTCGATGCCGAACATGCGCTTGATCCGGTGTATGCCCGGAGGCTCGGTGTCGATATCGACGAATTATTGATTTCCCAACCCGACACCGGCGAGCAAGCTTTGGAAATCACCGATACTCTGGTCCGGTCCGGCGCCATTGACGTGTTGGTGGTGGACAGTGTCGCGGCCTTGACCCCACGGGCTGAAATCGAAGGCGAGATGGGCGATAACCACGTCGGCCTTCAAGCCCGTTTGATGAGCCAAGCGTTGCGCAAACTGACCGGGTCGATCTCGCGGTCCAACTGCATGGTGATTTTCATCAACCAAATTCGGATGAAAATCGGCGTCATGTACGGCAGCCCGGAAACCACGACCGGTGGTAACGCACTCAAGTTCTATGCCTCGGTGCGCCTTGATATCCGCCGCATCGGCGCCATCAAAGACAAGGAAGACATCGTCGGCAATCAGACCCGCGTCAAAGTGGTCAAAAACAAAATGGCTCCGCCGTTCAAGCAAGTTGAATTCGACATCATGTATGGCGAAGGCATCTCTAAAATGGGTGAGCTGGTTGATCTCGGTGTGAAAGCCGGTGTTGTCGATAAATCCGGGTCGTGGTTCTCCTATGGCAGTGAACGGATCGGCCAGGGTCGGGAAAACGCCAAGAAATTCTTGCTTGAGCATCCTGATACAGCGGCCTCCATCGAAGCGGAAATACGCAAGAGCGTCGGTCTGTTGGACAAAGCCCTGTTGGCCCCGGCTGGGGAAGAAGACAGCTTCGACGACGAATAGTCGCCGACACAGAATAGGGTCTTTGTAGTCCTCTCACATTATGTCCTACGAAGACCCTTTTAAGCGCCGGGGCGGAACGCCGGCGCTTTCTGCTGTTCGACCCTACGCAATCTGTTTTCCTTAGGCTATTTTCATAGTGCTGTTTATTTCGTGCTGTTTTCTACGTGTCGGGGTTTCCGTCTTATTCTTTTTAGGTTTATATCCCCGTGATTTTGCTGTGCGGTTTTGATCCGGCATAGGCTGTCGGGACTATGGCGTTGGCTACGGTTGATGGTGGGGATTGCCGGATCAAGTCCGGCAATGACGCCTAAGTAACTAATGACGCCTAAGTAACTGTTGTCACCCGGTTTGATTTGGTGGGGTTATGCTGCTGTTTGTGCAGCGGAGCCACTGGTGATTGCCTGATCGAGTCTGGCCCCGATCGAGTCTGGCAATGTTGAGTCCGGCAATGTCGAGTCTGGTAATAATGCACGGTGTCATGGTGTTGGTGTTCCCATGTCGTCACCACCGGGCTTGACCCGGTGGTCCATGGTGCCTCGTTTGATGATTTTTGTGTGCCACGGTTTTCTGTGTCGCGGCTTTGTGTGTGATGGTCTCCTGTTTCGCGTTCCCTCGGTTTCGCGTCCCCTTGGTTTCGCGTCATTGTGAGTTGTGTTCAGGTGGCTCAAGGGGGTATAGCCGACAGAGATCGGCTCAAACTGACCGCACTGGATTTGCCCCCTGGACTGACCGCATTAGACTAGGTCGCATTAGACTGGATCACACTGGACTAACAGCAATGGACGTTGACGCCTTTTTATCCTTTACGATTGCCGTGTTTTTGTTGCTGATCGGCAAGGCTGTCAC
>JBBCIP010000461.1:0-4751 GCA_037189785.1 Alphaproteobacteria bacterium | reverse complement strand
CAAACCGTTGGTTCCCAACGATCAAACAACTGATGAAGTGTCTTTCCTTGATTTTCAAATGTGATCGCGTCGAGGGTTCTATATAGGTCTATTAAAGCTCGTTCGCCGTCTTTACCCGGCTTCGAATTTCCATGCTCCATGCCAACAATCCCAGAATACCCCTTTGCCTTCAAGTAAGCGAAGATCAGTCCATAATTGATTTCACCGCTCATCGGCTCACGTCGACTTGGCACATCGGCGACCTGGAAATAAGCGAGTTCATCCCAAGCAGCGTCGAAGGTTTCAAGCAGGTTTCCTCGTTCATATTGCTGGTGGAAGAAGTCGCATAGGATTTTACATGAAGGACTGCCAACAGCCTTGGCGACTTCGTACGCCGAAGCTACGTCATTTAAAACCAAACGACCATGAACACGACTGACCGGCTCCAGCAATATGCCGACCCCTTGGCCATCTATGATATCGACAGCGCGCTTTAAGGCATCGATGACGGTTGCCAATTGTAGACTGCGATCCAGGGTCGGGTTTTCTCGCCCAGGCACAACCACCATCCATTTGGCATTAAAGCGTTTGGCGACCTCAAGTGACGCTTTGATTTCATCTAGAAATGTCTGGCGGGCATCGGCATCGCCACTCGGTAAAGGTTCGAAGCGGAAGGTTTTATGATTGGCGAGAAATACGCCCATCGTCATTTGCAGTCGTTCAAGCGCTGAGGCAATACGCTTTTGCTGATCAAGCGGCCGCATTGCCATGTTGTTGTCTTCAATAGCTCGAAAGCCTTCGGCCTGCATGAATTCAAGCTGGGCGATCTCATCGGCGCCGGCATGATGACTAAACATACCAAAGTATGGCGCATAATTCAGCTGAAACGGAGCCCCTTTTGCGCGCGGCGTCTGAGACGATTGTGCGACAGCCATGGAGCTACTGCCGGCAAGAACGGCGCTGAACGCCCCCGCTTTTAAAAACTCTCTACGCTTCATGGTCTTATCCCTCCTATAACACACTATGCCTGTCACAGCTGATGTGACAGGCATAGCGACAGTCAATTCATCGTATACTCACCAATTCACACTGAGGCGCACGCCATACGTTCTAGGGTCGGCAAAGGAGAATGTGTAGGTTCCCCAAAAATCCGATCCGTTGGCGGATGTCAGAATTCGGGTATTTTCGAGATTACGAATGTACCCTTGAATGCTCCAATCACCATCACCCTGGGTGTAGGTCAGCATTAAGTCTGAACGCATATAGGATTTTTGGCGCTCATAGGCATAATTGGTGTAAGCAAGATATGAGCTGCTTTCCACACGCGTTTGCGCGCGGGCAATTATGCTCCCGGCAAAAGCCGGAAACTCATACTGATAGCCGGCTCCCATTTGCCAGCGTGGAGCTTGGGGCGGCCGATTGCCAGCAAAATTATTCTGTGGCGGGCAAACACCGGCAACGGTACAAAACTCGGTGAATTCGGCATGCATGTAACCAATAAAACCGTCGAACATATGTTCAGGGGTCAGCCGTGCCGATCCTTCAATTTCTACGCCGTATATCTCGGATTTACCGGCATTGAAGATGGTCGTTTGACCGTCGGAAAACTGACTGATTTGCTGGTCTTTATACTGGTAATAATACGCCGTGACGTTCAACTGTACCGTATTATCAAAGAAACGATTTTTTGAACCGATTTCGTATGCCGTAATATTTTCCGGCCCATAAGGACGCACATCAGTAAATCCACCGGCTTTGTAGCCGGTATCATATTTTGCATAGAGCAAATTATCCGGCGTGGCTTGCCAGTTCAAAGCGAAATGATAGGTCGTCTTTGTACTGTCTGCTTTTTCATTCGCTGGAATGGGCCCTCCACCATAATCGGCAAAGCCAAAACGGCTTTTGGAGTCCTCAGAATAGCGAATTCCAGCTTCGAATTTAAGATCTTCGACGATCTCATAGGAAGCTTGTGCAAAAACAGCCTTTGCTTTGGCTTGAATGCTTGGATAATTAAACTCGAACAAATTGGTGGGCGGATTAGGTCCATCATAGGTTTGGAAATACGTCAACAAGCTGCTTTTTTGCTTAAAGTAAAAGCCGCCGACTTGCCACTCGAAAGGCCCGTCGCTTTGTGAGGTCAAGCGTACCTCATGGAACCAGTCGCGTGGATTTTCATTCGGTTGATAGAAAAACGAAGCAGGTGTACCGTCAAGATCTCTCAATTGAGAGAAGCTTAAATCGCGATATCCGCCAAGATAGGTTGCTTTGGCAAAATCGAAATCATAATCCACGGTCCACTGAATGCTTTTTGTCGTGCTGTCGAAACTGGACGACGGCAGACTTTGCGGTGATCCTTTGACATCAAGTGGTGGCATGACGTTTGGATCGATACCTCCAGGGCCGAGAGGCAAGCCATAATATGTCGGGCCAGTGCCACCGAGCTTGGTATATTGACCAGTTAAAAGTACGGATAGTTTATCCGTTGGTTTAAAGAGAACATGCAGCCGTGCCGACTGTGAATCGGCATCATCGCCATCATCGGCAGCGCCATTATTGGTTCTGTATCCGTCGCGGTCCCGTGTCAAAAAAGAAGCTCTGACAAGCACTTTTTCATCGAGCGGGATGTTGATCATGCCTTCTGTCGTTATAAGATCGTAATTTCCCATACCGACACTAAATGACGCTTCAAATTCGTCTTTTGGCTTGGCCGTAATAAAGTTTATGGCCCCACCCGTTGCGTTGCGTCCATAAAGTGTGCCTTGGGGACCACGCAGCACTTCGGCGCGTTCAAGGTCGTACACCAAGTCCGAAAGACCAGACATGCGCTGGATATAAAACCCATCAATGCTGACAGCAACAGCCGGGTCACCTATTTCCGTTGTATCGCGGCTTGATACGCCACGGATGGTGATGATTGTATTGATGGAGTTGGTGGCTAAGTTTACGCTTGGGGCAAGCGTCGTCAAATCCTTCAAATCAGCGACGCCGTTAGCCGCCAAAGCTTCGCCGCCAAAAACAGTCATGGCAACAGGCGTTTTTTGTGCTGTGCTTTCCCGCTTTTGCGCTGTGACGATGATTTCTTCGAAGCCATGCGCGGCGGCGTCTTGAGCTATGGCGACGGTTGTTGTCATCCCCCAAATAAGCGCAACCGACGCGGCGGTCGACGCCAAATATTTCCGACTTTTCATGAGAAAGCCTTTCTTTATTGCGATGGGCCTCCCAATGCAGCGCAATCGCCGGCCCCTTTATGTAAACGATTACATTTTCAAAAATACCAGAAGCTTTGAAAATTGCAAATACTCATTTTCACCGTCATGACGTGCTGTGCGTATAAACGTCTCATGGATGGGGGCGCATAATTAACAATGGTGTTTTGCCGCGAAAAGACGTACACCCTAGAATGTCGGCATGTTATGAGTTAACTTATTGGAATTACCGAAGAACTCTCTTAGGCACCAGAGCAACACAGATGGCGAATATCAAGGATATAGCAAAACTGGCTGGCGTATCCGTAGCCACCGTTTCCCGCGCTTTAAAAAAACCGGATATGGTGAAAAAAGCGACGCGTGATGTTGTTAGTGCCGCTATTGCAGAATTGTCCTATAAACCAAACGCGTTGGCCAGTGGTTTGCGGCGGCAGAAAAGTGATAGTATTGTCGTTATAGTACCGTTCATACAAAATCCTTTCTATTCCGGTATTGTTCAAGGCATTGAAAATATTGCCCATGCCCATGGATACAAAGTTCTGCTTGGAGAAAGTCAGAATAATCAAAAGCGATTGGATAGTTACGCTGAAATGGTCATGACCAAGCAGGCCGATGGACTTATCCTGCTTGGCGCGATGTTGCCGACATATATGAAAAATGATCTCGAGGAAAATCAAACCCCATCTATACCAGTTGTCATGGCATGCGAGTATTTCGATGGATTCGATATCCCGAATGTCCGTATCGATAATGTCGAAGCAGCAACGGCTGCGACGAATCACTTGATTGCGCTCGGCCATCGTCGAATAGCCAAGATCACGGGCCCGGTCAGTAATCCGCTGAGCAAAGACCGTCTAAAGGGTTATAAAGCGGCATTGAAAAAAGCCAAAATCAAGCTCGACTCATCCTTGATTGCGACGGGCGAATTTTCTGTCCATTCTGGCTATAAGGCCATGACGACGCTTTTGAATGAAGCGCCAGATATGACTGCGGTTTTCTGTTCGAACGATGAAATGGCGCTTGGTGCTATGAAAGCCATAAAAGAACGACGGTTGCGGGTGGCAAAAGACATTTCCGTGATCGGCTTCGACAATGTGTGGTTCGCTGAATATACAGATCCTCCGCTTACAACCATATGCCAGCCCCATGTGGAAATCGGTGAGACGACCATGAAATTGATGCTGGATATTTCGAACAACGGACCAAAATTGCCGCAAAAAATAATCTTGCCGCATCAATTGATCCGAAGGTCATCCACCGCAAGCGTGACTTAAATAAGCTTCATTTTTCGTAGATTTTTATATGATACTTCGATATTGACGAGCGGGTTTGGTGCGTCATCCCGTTCCACATAGAATTTTTCAACTCCGGCTTTTTGTGCTGCTTTGAAGAAAGCCGGAATATCGATAATTCCTGTGCCGACGTCGGCGAATTTGCCTTGACTGTCAATATCTTTCAGATGACACAGGCGGTAGCGATCGGGATAATTGGCAAAATAAGCCAACGGATCAGCCTTTGCCTTTGTTGTCCAATACGCATCCAGCTGGAATTTCACGGTATCGGGGT
>JBBCIP010000460.1:0-10890 GCA_037189785.1 Alphaproteobacteria bacterium | reverse complement strand
GCGTTGCTGGCCCGACAAATTGTCGAAAATCCTTATATCAATGGCGAGTCCGTGCGCCTGGATGCGGCGATCCGCATGCAACCGCGCTAATTCTGTTTGATCACCACGCGGCAGGTTGCTTCACCACAGTCTTGATCTCCGGACAGTATGATCGAAGCCAAGCGCGTGTAATCATCGGTTACGTCGATATCATACTTGAAGGGCCCTTCAAGATAGTCATAGGATAATCCAAGCCGCTTGGCTTCTTCTGCATGATGTAAAGCACTGGCCGGTTGCTCAAAAAAGAACCGATAGCCTTTATTGACCGGAACACAAATTGCCGTTGTGCCGCCATCGCGATCCGCACGACCAATCAACACGTCCTTGTCCGTGCGCGTTATAACATCGCGAATATGCTTCGGTGTTATCAATGGTAAATCGGCGCCCAAAATAAGAACCCGCGCGGCACCATGGTCACAAAGCGTTACAACAGCTTTATCGATGTTGCCCGCCAAATCCAAAGTGAGATCGTCATAAATAACAGCACAGCCATAGGCCGTAACGTGCTGAGCGACCTCCGGACTATCCGTCAACACGGTGACCCGCTCTGCCTCAGCACTGGCGATGACCGCCGCCACAGCATCCGTCGCCATAGCCCAGGCCAAAGCCGACCGCTCAGATGGGGACAACCCTGTCGCCAACCGCATTTTACCCCGGTTCGGGTCCTTGACCAGCAATAAGATCCAACAGTTTTGTGTCATCCGGGCCCACTCACCTTCTATGCTAAAGAAGGAACTTTCTGATAATCATAGTGTTATGGTCCGGGATCACCGACTTGTCCACGCCTCAAATACTGGTTGCTCTATGTCGATGAACAGGAAAGATTTGTGCAGCGCTCAGCCGCGGTGGACATCATGTTGTCGTTTTTTGAGTGTTAGCTGCAGAGTATGAACAAAGAACAGGCAGTTTCATGCGCTTGACGACCGGGTTTGGCCTTTCCTTTATAGCGATATGCGCGGCCATCATAATCACCGGCTGTGAACGCCGCGACAATCCCGTGCCTCAGGCCGATACAAAGCCATCGTCAGACACCCCTGTCGTTGCGGCCTACGATTGCCCTGGCGAAATGACGTTTACGGTCCGCTTCAAGGATGATCTGGCCGAATTGTTCTTTAAAGATCAAACTATTGTGTTACCGGAAACGGTCGCAGCCGGTGACAAGCAATACACCGATGGCACCAGCACATTATCACTACACGAGACCGAAGCGTCTCTGAGCCTGCAAAATGGGCAAACATACCTTTGTCAAGAAAGCAAAGCCCGCGCTGTTTGGGAAGAAGCGAAGCTGCGTGGCGCCGTTTTCCGGGCGACCGGCAATGAGCCTGGCTGGGTTATGGAGATTATGAACTCCGGTGAAATTATTCTGATCACCAGCTATGGCGCTGAACGACGGACCCTACAAACGCCACTACGCAGCACAGAGCCAGACCGCAACCTCACCCTCTATAAAAGCTCAAACCATGGCCAAGACATCGCCATCGAGATCTTTGCCGAGCCGTGCCAAGACACTATGAATGGCGACGCCCTCCCTGCAACTGTCTCTATCACCATCAGCGGTAACTCAGCCCATACATTTCGCGGCTGTGGCCGGCAATTGATCTAACGGCAACCGCCCTCTGCCTCCTGTAATCCGATCAAATCTCAGAAAATTGTATCTATTCGTTAACGAAAAGTTTCCACTCACCACTTAATCTTAACCCGCATAAAGTGGGGCAAAGGCAATGCTCATGATCTACCCCATGGTCATCAGCCATGCCGGATAAAGAAAGATGGACGCTATGGTGAAAGCTGGCACACGCAGAAGCAAATCGCCCATACAAAGAATGGTGCGTTGTCTTTTCCGGAGCGAATCGGGTGCCACCGCAATTGAATACGGCTTCTTAGCTGCTTTAATCGCTTTAGGCTTGATAGGTATGTTCGTTTCCATTGGCGAATCGGTCACAACCTTCTTCACTGACGTCAATGCTGGCTTCGAAAATTAAAAAAATCCGACCGCAAGCTCTCCTGTCCACCCCCAGGAGACGGAAATCGCCGCCAGGTAGGCGGCGTTTTCTTATTGATTTTCCTAGGCTTATTAAAAATATAATAATAAACGACCCGCAAAACTACCCTAAAAAGAATATATTATGCCTATATATATAATATAAGGCTCCGAGATCTATTTATTTAGTATAATAAATTTTTAAGTATTTCCTGATTTACTACCACCATCAAATTCTCGGTGGGGACGATCATGGAAACCAGTACGCTCGACATTCGCAGCCGCATCCGTTTCTTCTTGATAACGGAAACAACACGTCAATCATTGCGTGAATTCCGACCAATTCTTCATGAAAACTTGGATGCCATTCTGCATAAGTTTTATACGCACCTGCAAGAGTGGGGCGAGCTGCAAAGCTTGCTAAAATCCAGCGATCAAATCGAACGTCTCAAGCAAGCGCAGCGCAAGCATTGGGACATTCTGTTCGCAGCGGACTTCGATGAAGTTTATTTCGAAAAAGCTCGCAAAGTCGGCGAAGCCCATCAACGTATTGGTCTCAGCCCGCGTTGGTACATCGGTGCTTATAGTATGATGTTGGGTGAACTTGGTCATATCATCTGCGCGAAACATGCAGGCGATCCCGGCAAAGCCTCGAGCATGCTACAAGCTGTTATTCAAGCGGTCTTGTTGGATGTGGATTTGGCGATCTCAGTTTACATTCAAGCTGGTGAAGACTTGCGCAATGCCGAGCTTGGTCGTGTCGCAGATCGTTTGGAAAGTGAAGTTCGGACATTGATTGAAGATTTACGTCTTCAGTCTTCCGAAGTGCTCCAAGCATCGGACGGTGTGTCGACCGCCATCCAACGAGCCTCGGAAAAATCCGTTCAAGTGGCGTCTGCCTCGGAACAAGCCTCGCGCAATGTTCAGGCTGTTGCCTCCGCAACAGAAGAAATGGCTGCCTCCGTAAAGGAAATTGGTCGTCAGGCCGATCAGTCAAAGGCCATTTCTGAACGTGCGGTCGCCCAAGCTGAACGCACAGCCCAAGTGGTCAACAGCTTAACATCGACTGCCACACAAATTGGCAATGTTCTGAAATTGATTTCCGATATCGCCGGGCAAACCAATCTGCTCGCGTTGAATGCAACGATCGAAGCCGCGCGCGCCGGCGACGCCGGCCGCGGTTTCGCAGTTGTGGCCTCGGAAGTGAAGTCGCTTGCCAATGAAACCGCCAAAGCCACAGAAAATATTCGCGATCAAATCACCAGCATTCAAGGTGCGGCTGACGAAACCGTGAAAGCGATCAGCGGTATTCAAAAAGTGATCGAGGAAGTTCAAGACATCGCCAACACCATAGCCGATGCCGTGAACGAGCAATCACGCACCACGATCGAAATTAGCGGAAATATTCAGGAAGTTGCAATGGGTACACAAGATGTCTCCAGCAACATCGGTGAAGTTGCTAACGATACGGCACAGGTCGATGGTCTTGCGCTCGCATCCCGTGATGCTCTGCTCAAAACCGAAGAAACAACCCGCATGTTGCAGGAACAAGTGAACCGTTTTGTTCATGACATTCGCGCGATGCGCGACGACGCTTTAAACAAGACAGCAAAGCAAGCCGCAGGTGGCCGCTTTTAGATAAAGCCAAGATATAGAAATTTTTCAGTCTACCCCGCGAAGCAGCCGGTTATCGGTATCGATCCCCCTCGTCCGGTGATCGGCTGCTACTTTCTTCGTTCATTACAGTAACCAGATCTTAAGGCTATCGCCCATACAGTCGCCGGAAGTTAGTATTTTGTACATGAGTTCCGCGTCATGACCGTATCAAACCAAAGCGATGCCAACCGCCAAAGCAATACCAACCGGATGAATTTTCTCCATATCGACGACGCCACCCGTCAGTCGCTCAGAGATTTTAAAGACCTATTAACCCCCGCATTGCCGGAAGTCCTTAATCACTTCTATAGCGAATTAGGCAAAGCACCCGAGATTGCTCATCTTCTATCCTCCTCATCGACCGTTGATCGCTTAAAATTTGCGCAAGCCAATCATTGGATTGGATTATTCAGCGGCACTTTTGATGAAGCCTACTTTCAACGTGCCGCTGCCATAGGCCAAGCTCATAATCGTGTCGGCCTCAGCCCACGATGGTACATTGGGTCATATGCTTTAATGCTGAACCTGATGCACAATTTAACGGCAAACATCAGCGATCGACATAAAGCCGAGGCCATGAATGCTGCGGTCACCAAAGCCGTTTTCCTGGATATGGATTTGGCCATCTCTGTTTATATTGATGCGGCAAACAACCAACGCGATCAAGATCTTGTTCGCGTCGCCATGCGAATTGAAGAAGAAGTGAATTCAACGATTGCCGATGTCCGCATGGAAAGCAGCTCGGTTCTCGAAGCGGCCTTCAGCATGACCGCCGCCGCGAAGAATGTTGCTGAAAAATCGATACAAGTAGCAGCAGCATCCGAACAAGCCTCGGTCAATGTCCAAACCGTTGCCTCCGCCACCGAAGAAATGGCGGCCTCCGTTCGGGAAATTGGTCGACAAGCCAATCAATCAAAATCCGTCACGGAACGGGCTGTCGCGGAAACACACCGCACCGCCCAAGTTGTCGAAAGCTTGACCAATACGGCGCAAGAAATCGGCAAAGTCTTGAAACTGATTTCGAACATCGCAGGTCAGACCAATCTTCTGGCCTTGAATGCCACCATTGAAGCCGCACGCGCTGGGGAAGCCGGGCGTGGTTTTGCGGTTGTTGCCTCCGAAGTCAAATCATTGGCCAATGAAACTGCACGTGCAACCGATGAAATCCGGGCTCGCATCGCCAATATTCAATCCGCCGCGAACGATACCGTATCCGCTATCGGGGTTATCCGCACCGTAATTGAAGATGTGGAAGCCATCGCCCTTTCCATCGCCGATGCAGTGGAAGAACAATCTATAACGACCACAGAAATTAGCCGCAACATCCAAGAAGTCGCGAACGGCACCCAAGATGTTTCAAGCAATATTTCGTCAGTCGCTTTGGAAAGCGGCAGTGTCGATCAACTGGCCAGCAACGTGCGTGCTGCGTCTGAACGCACCAATAATTTCACAACAGCTTTGGAACAAAGTGTTGAACAATTGTTGTCGGATTTACGCTCAGGTAAATCCGCCGCTTAATATTTAAGCGGCAAAGCCTTTCCGATTGCCGGCGGTCCGCAACAGATACGCCACGCTGCTGCCGGCAACAATCGCCAATAAAAGCGTCACGCTGTGAAACACGATATCACTTTTACCGGTCACGCTCATCAACACAGCCACCGTGAATGCTGCCGCGAAGGACGTGAGAAACTCGGGTAAAAACCCAACAGTCTTGCTTTGTATTTTTGACATTTGAATAGCTCCCACCTGTCAGCCTAGACAAATGGTATAAGTCGCTATCATGACACGGGCGTGGCCGATTTGTGGCAGTCTTGTGATTTATGGTTTTTCTTGCGAGACGCCACAGACTATGCGGCTTCAAACCCGGCCTTGCAAAAACTAATCATGTGATCAACGACTGCCTGTTCGTCGCCGATATTGCAAATCCCTTTGGATATACTGCCAAGCCGTTCTAAGTGACTAAATGTGTAATGCATGGCGCCCAGCGCAAAGTGCAACCGCCAATGCACTTCGGCCTCACTCAACTGCGGCAACGCCCTGGACAGCGCCGGCACAAATCGCCGCAAATGCTCAACATCTTGATAGAAAAGCGCTTTCAGTTCCGGTTCTTCTTCAACCTGGCACCGGGCGATGAAATGAATGAACACGCCCAACCCTTGATCCGGGTCAAACAACCAGCGGATCGGCGGCACCAGCAATGCCCGCAACACGGCTTCTAACGGCAAGCGATCATCAGGACCATGCTGAGCCATGACGGCCTGCAACAGCCCCAGCCGCTCGCGGTTCAGGACGATCGCCCGCCGCAAAAAAACCGCCTTCAAAAGGCCAGCTTTGGACCCAAAGTAATAATTCACGGCCGCCAGATTAACCCCGGCTTCCGCCGTAACGGTGCGGATAGATACACTGGCAAAACTTTGATGGGCGAACATCCGCTCGGCAACATCGAGAATCCGGTCCCTAACAGCATCACGCCGGGGGGCTGAGGTGCTGTCGCCTAGATCGTGATCGCCTGTCGTATCGCTCATTTGTCGAATAGCCGTTTGTTGGAAACTATCGTTTCATACACCGTTTTAAGACATGACGCAATAAAACTGCCCCCTCCCCCCCCTACCCGATGCAGGAAACGATGATTCACATCTTGGGTTGAACGTTATCCCGGCCCAAAGCCGCCTTGCGCACGATCTGGGACCGTTCGAACAAAAACACCACCAACAGGGAAATGGTGAACGGCACGATAAGATAAAGCAGCCGGAACACGATCAGGGCGGCCATGACATCCTCAACCCCAAGATCCGGCATCGCGGCAACAAACACCAGTTCCATCACCCCGAGCCCACCCGGGGCGTGTGACAACAAAGCAGCCGAAAACGACACCAGGAAAATACCCAACACCACGAAGTAACCCGGGTTACCTTCGGCCGGTAAAGCAAAATACAAAACAGCAGCGGCTGCCATCAACTCCAATGGCGCAATGACCAATTGTCGCCCAACGATCGGCAGGCGCGGGTAAAAGATACGCAACCTGCCGATTTGCAAAGGCTTCAAGCCGCGCCAGGATCCAAAGGCATAAAGTGCGACAATTGCCAGCATGCCGAAGCCCGCAGCCCGCGACACCCAAGACGGCACATCAAAGAAGCGTAAAATCAGGTCGGGATTGACAATACAAACAATGCCCCCCAACAACAACACACCAAGGGCAAAGGTAAAGGAGCATAACGCTACCAAAATACCGACCTCGCCGGTGCTCAACCCTTGGGTCGAATAGGCGCGATAACGCACCACCGCTCCCGAGAACACCGACGCTCCGATATTATGAGATATGGCGTAACAGGTGAAAGACGACAGAAAAATGAACCGCCATGGCAGCTTGCGATTAAGATGTGCCAACGCAATGCCGTCATACATTGCAAGAACCGTATAAGCCGCCAATGATGCAAGCCCGGCAAGCACCCATTGGCGCGTTGGGATGCGATGAAGACTATCGATAATATCTTCTAACGAAATATGGCTGAGTTCTTTATAAAGAAGCCACCCAGAAAAAATAATGGCTAATATGCCGATCGCCGGCCAAATCCAATCCCGCCATTTCATATATCTGCTCCGCCGGTGCAACCAGAGGAGATAAATTTTGTGCACGACATCGGGATCGCAAAGCTCTTAATGCAAAGGCGGGCGAGGGTCATTCTTATCCGCTTCAGTGAATAGGTCGGATTTCTCAGGCTCTTCAGTGGCTGATTGCGGGATCTCCGTTTTTGCTTTGCCCTTTTTGATGCGATTGTTGCGACCTAAACGATAACTGATCGGAATAGAAACCAAATACGCAAAGCAAGCGAAAGAAATCGTGCTCCAAGTATAAACCGTCATCGACGCGGCAAACAGGCCAACCAAAAGCAAGGCCGGCAACATATACTCGCTTTTGACACGGATCCGCTTGAGCGAGAACGTGGGAATTTGACTGACCATCAACAAACCGATGATCGCCACATAAGGCGCAATATACCGCGGATCAATGAACGAGCGATCTTCAAACTGGAAACTCAGCACCAAAGGCCACAGCACAAGCCCAGCCGCCATCGGCGATGGTAACCCGGTGAAATACGCAGACGGCGTTTGGTCTTCCGTACTCATGACATTGAACCGTGCCAACCGGAGTGCGCAGCACACCGCAAAGGTCAGAGCAAGAACCCACCCCATGCCGCCAATGCTGTGAAGGCTCCACAAAAAGATCACGATCGCTGGGGCAACACCGAAACTGATGACATCGGCCAGCGAGTCCAATTCGGCGCCGAAGCGCGATGTGCCCTTGACCATGCGGGCGACACGCCCGTCCAGTGTATCCAACAACGCCGCCAATAAAATAGCGCCGACCGCCATTTCCCATTTGGCGCCGAGTGCGAACTTGATCGAGGTCATACCCGCACAAAGCGCCAGAACAGTCACAATATTCGGCGCCAAACTGCGGGTCGGCATGATATTGAGGCGGCGACGTTGTTTCATAATATTAGAGCCTTGTCATAGACCTTTGCCGTATCTGCAAAACGTCAGCGCATTTCCCCAACGCGTAACGGCTCCCGGGACTTATCGTCGGCCAGCACCGTTTCACCGCCCACCATGGTTTGTCCAACACAAACCAACGGCGTCAGCCCTTCGTCCAAATATACGTCGACACGGCTACCAAAGCGAATAATGCCGAACCGCTCCCCGGCCAGAACCTTTTGGCCGGGCTCTACGTCCGATACGATCCGCCGCGCCACCAAGCCTGCGATTTGCACAAAAGCAATATCCTTACCGCCGACGGTGGTCATGCGGATTGAATTACGCTCATTATCCTCGCTGGCTTTTTCCAAATCGGCGTTGAGGAATTTACCGGGCGTATAGGCCACCTGGGTAATCTCCCCGGCGGCTGGAATACGATTGACGTGAACGTTGAACACATTCATGAACACACTGATGCGCGGACGCAAACTTTCGCCCATACCGAGCTCGGCTGGCGGCACCGCTTCGGTAACGCTTTGTACAACCCCATCGGCCGGTGACAAGATCAAGCCATCGCGGATCGGCGAAATGCGCTCGGGGTCGCGGAAGAAATACGCGCACCAAGCGGTTGCAATCACGCCAAGCCAGCCCAATGGCGACCACACCAGGAACAACAACAGCGTCACCATGGCAAACAGGACGATGTACTTATGCCCTTCCCGATGAATGGGCGTGAGAACAGAAAAAATCGTGTTCATGGCTCTCCGCTTCGTCGCTTGTGGATCTATCAAAATAATAGATCTCTACCCATGGATCAGGGCATTCCACCACAAATCCACCCCCCGGAGCCGTCCGGTCCCTTTATTTAATGCAGAGTCCCCAAATCTTCAACGTTTTCCACGCCATTCCTAAATGTCGTTCCTAAATATCGTGCTCACCATCCCGTGAACGGTCGGAAGACGACTGCAAGGCCACCAACCGCTCCCGCGCCGCCGCCGCTTCCTGTTGGCGACGCCACATCGCGGCGTAGACGCCATCAAGCGCCAAAAGCGCATCATGCCGCCCCCGTTCGACCACTTGTCCGGCGTCCAGCACCAGGATTTCGTCAGCCTCGACCACCGTCGAAAGCCTATGGGCAATGATCAACGTCGTCCGCCCGGTCGCCACGTCCTTCAAGGAGGCCTGGATTTCCCGCTCGGTATGGGTATCGAGGGCCGAGGTCGCCTCGTCCAACAACAGAATGCAAGGATCCTTCAAAATCGTCCGGGCAATGGCGACCCGTTGCTTTTCCCCGCCCGACAGCTTAAGCCCCCGTTCCCCGACCATGGTGTCGTAGCCTTCTGGCAAAGCCGTCACGAAATCGTGAATACGCGCCAACCGCGCCGCCTGCTCGACCTCGGCGTCCGTAGCACCGGGACGGCCATAGCGGATGTTGTAGCCGATGGTGTCATTGAACAACACGGTATCTTGGGGCACCACGCCGATGGCCGCCCGTAACGAGTCTTGGGTCATGGCCCGAATATCCTGGCCGTCGATCGTCACCCGCCCCGACGTAATGTCGTAAAATCGGAATAGAATCCGTGAAATGGTTGATTTCCCTGCCCCGCTCGGCCCCACGATGGCCAATGTCTTACCGGCGGGCACGGTGAACGACACATCTTTCAAGATCGTCCGATTGCTTTCGTAGCCGAACACCACATTCTCAAAACTGACCGCACCGCCATGGCGCTCCAAAGGTTTGGCGTCCGGCTTATCCTTGACCTCAGGATTGGCTTTCAACAGATTGAACATAAACTCCATATCGACCAGCGATTGCTTGATTTCGCGATATACGAACCCAAGAAAATCGAGCGGCATGTAGACCTGAAGAACCAACGCATTGATCATGACGAAATCGCCGATCGTCATGCGTCCATCGGCCACTTGGGTCCCGGCCATGATCATGATGACAATCAATCCAATCGCGACGATGGCTTGTTGACCGATATTCAGAATAGACAGCGTTAACTGACTGCGAACAGCGGCTTTTTCATAGCCGGCCAAAGCCACATCATAGCGTCGGGCTTCGTGCGCCTCATTGCCGAAATATTTGACGGTTTCGTAATTCAGCAGGCTGTCCACGGCCTTGGTGTTGGCCTTGGTATCCTGGTCGTTCATTTCGCGGCGGTATTTCAGCCGCCATTCCGTAACCGAGAATGTAAAACCGATATAAATCGCCAGAGATAAGAACGTCACCAGCGCGAACCACATGCCGAATTTGACATAAAGGATAACGGTGACCAGCCCGATCTCGAACAAGGTCGGCAAGATATTGAACAGCGCAAACCGCAACAGAAAATCAATGCCCTTGATACCGCGCTCGATGGCCCGACTTAACCCCCCGGTCCGGCGTTCCAGATGAAAGCGCAGGGACAAAGCGTGGATATGACGGAATGTTGCAAGCGCAATCACCCGCAACGCGTTTTGCCCGACCCGGACAAACACAGAGTCGCGGATTTCCCCAAACACGTCCGACCCCAATCGCAGCAACCCATAGGCCACGATCAAAGCGACAGGCGCTACCACCACCGCCGGTGCCGATAAGGAATCGACCACTGCTTTCAGGATAAACGGCACGTAGACCGCAACCACCTTGGATGCCGCCAACGCGATCAAAGCAATGATCACCCGGCTTTTGAGGTCCCATCGTCCCGTTGGCCATAGATACGGCAGCAGTGTTTTTATTGTATGAAGCTGAG
>JBBCIP010000459.1:0-10751 GCA_037189785.1 Alphaproteobacteria bacterium | reverse complement strand
CAGGAGATTTTACCGACCCGTCCTTTAATGTTTAAAGGGCAACGCATTGTGAATGGAGTGATAATTCTTCTGGCTATAACGGCTGCTGCATGCCTTATACTAAATCCATCAAACACATATCTTTTTCCGCTTTTCGTGGTTTTGGCGCTAACCTTCGGTATCTTTCTGGTCCTCCCTATTGGGGGGGCCGATATGCCCACGGTTATTGCTCTGTTAAATTCCTATGCTGGGCTAGCAGCAAGCGCCATGGGTTTTGCTTTGGATAACAAATTACTCATTGTTGCTGGTGCTCTCGACGGCGCTTCAGGTTTTATACTGGCCGTAATTATGTGTCGGGCTATGAATCGATCTTTCAGCAATGTGTTGTTTGGTGGATTTGGCAAGTTAATATCCTCGATCTCCGTGACCGGTGAGGATCGGATCGCGCGTCAAGCATCGGTTGACGAAGCTGCTCTCATTATAGAAAATGCGAGCAGCGTAATCATTGTACCAGGCTATGGCATGGCTGTAGCTCAGGCCCAACATAAAGTCAGTGAACTTTACAAAATCTTGGTCAGCCGACACATTGATGTCAAATTCGCTATTCACCCGGTGGCTGGACGCATGCCGGGTCACATGAATGTGCTTTTGGCTGAAGCTGACATTCCTTATGAAAGTTTGATTGAACTAGAAGACATAAACAGCGAAATCGGTCAAGCGGACGTGGCAATTGTCATCGGTGCCAATGATACTGTCAACCCCGCAGCCCGAGATGATCCATCCAGCATAATCGCCGGAATGCCGATCATCGAAGCGGATCGCGCGAAGAATGTCTTCATCATAAAACGCAGTATGAGTGCAGGCTTCGCTGGAGTGGATAATCCCATATACTACAATGGTAATACGCGGATGATTTACGGTGATGCAAAGGTAGTTTCTGCATCTCTTGTTAAAGAGTTGATTGGTGGTCACTAGAATAGGTTTCCGGCCTATCTAAGAGCATGAGCATTGATCACAATAGATCGCAAAAAACAACTTATAGGACGTGGAATTATGAAATATGTTATAGCTGTGCTAGGCGGAACCGGAAATGAAGGCCGTGGTTTAGCGTTTCGCTGGGCTCATGCAGGTCACACCGTTGTTCTTGGTACGAGAAATCCAGAAAAAGGCCAAGCGGTGTCCCAAGATTTGAACCGGCTTTTGGGTATGAGCTCTGTCACAAGCTTAGATAATCTTAGTGCAGCTCGAAAAGCTGATGTGATCGTGCTGACCGTACCCTATGCGGCACAACTCAAAACAGCCGACGAGGTAAAAGACGCGTTAATCGGTAAGATTGTTATCGATGTCACCGTGCCGTTGGTACCGCCAAAAGTTTCGCATGTTCATCTCCCTGAAGGTGATTCTGCGGTTCTGGAACTTCAGAAGCATTTGGGCCATGCGGTAAAAGTTGTGGCAGCCTTTCAGAATGTTTCCGCACATCATCTTCTTGATCTTTCTCATGATATCGATTGTGATGTTTTGGTATGCGGCGATGCTCCCGACGCTGTTGATTGCGCCATTGCTCTTGCCAAAGACGCAGGCATGAATGGACTGGCGGCAGGGCCTTTGGTGAATGCTGTGGTTGCAGAAGGTCTGACCTCGGTGCTGATCTCCATCAATAAGCGTTATAAGATACCGGCGGCAGGCATCCGGATTACTGGTTGGCCACTATAATATGGTTTCTTTTTTAAGCGTTCTTGCCAGGCTCAGTGCAGAGTATGATATTGGCTTATGGAAAAGGTTTAAAATATTGTGATATCTTCACAGTCCATTACAAAATATTCGTATGAATTTGAGCCGGATCTGTTCGAGCGTGCTGATGCACTGGAAGATGATTTTAGCAATCAGCCGCTTTCCATACTGATGGCGTCTGCCGCAGTCATGCGTGACTTTGGTCACGGTCTTGTACAAAGCTTTTCTCCTAAAGTTTTTCTACCATTGACACAGCTTTGTCGCGATGTTTGCGGATATTGTACTTTTGCCCATCCTCCGAAAAAAAACCAAGCAGTTTATATGAGCCGCGACTCCGTTCTATCTGTGGCGCGGGCAGGAGTGTCGGCTGGGTGTAGCGAGGCGCTTTTTACTTTGGGAGATAAGCCTGAACTCCGTTACAAGGCGGCCCAAGACGAGCTGGCAGCTCTGAGACATCCGACCACGCTTTCTCTCTTGGTGGAGATGTGTGAGTTGGTTCTGTCTGAGACTGGGCTTTTACCACACGTCAACGCGGGAGTTATGGGAAGTGATGATCTGTTAGCGCTTCGGCGTGTTTCCGCAAGTCAAGGTTTGATGTTAGAAGGAATCGCTCCATCATTAACAAAACCTGGAGGGGCACACTATGGATCTCCTGACAAAGATCCGATCGCTCGCCTGCAAACGATTGCCTTGGCTGGACAATATAAAATTCCTTACACATCGGGTATATTAATAGGGATTGGTGAAACCCGCACGGAGCGCTTAGCAAGCTTATTGTCGCTTAATGATCTTCATCAGCAGTATGGTCACATCCAAGAAATAATCATCCAGAATTTTCGGGCGAAGCCTGGTACGCGAATGGCTTCTTCGCCTGAGCCGGACATCAAGGAATTACTATGGACGATTGCTGCTGCACGTCATATTTTTGGGCCGACCATGGCCATTCAGGCCCCCCCCAACCTTACTCCCGATAGTTATTCCAAACTAATCGATGCCGGAATCAATGATTGGGGGGGGATTTCTCCGATTACCGTTGATCATGTCAATCCCGAAGCCCCCTGGCCCCATTTGGCAGAGCTTCGCCATCACACAAATAAGGCTGGCAAACATCTCGTCTCCAGGCTTTCCGTTTATCCAGATTATGTTCATGATGCAAAGAATTGGCTTGACCCCAAAATCGCTCGCGTCGTTATGCAGTCAAGCGACGTCGATGGATTTTTGCGCACAGATAACTGGTATGCTGGAATGGAATCTTCTCCACCGCAGATCGCTATCTCCCATTTCACGGTCGTAAAGGATCATAAGCTCCTGTCCATCTTGGAAAAAACAGAGAATGGTTGTAATCTAGGTGAAAATGAAATTGTGCGACTTTTCTCAGCACGAGATGGTGAAATTGAGCAAATATGCGAGAAAGCGAATGAATTACGGCATCAGACCGTCGGCGACGCTATCACATATGTCATCAACCGCAATATAAATTATACAAACATATGTGGTTACGCGTGCCGATTTTGTGCTTTTTCAAAGGGAAAGTCTCACGAGAATCTACGTGGGAAGCCTTATGACCTTGATATGACCGAAATATCTCGGCGCGTGAAAGAAGCATGGGATCGAGGGGCGACAGAAGTCTGTATGCAGGGTGGCATTCATCCCGCTTATACTGGCGAAACTTACCTTGAAATTCTAAGAACGGTCAAGTCGACTTGTCCCGATATTCATGTCCATGCTTTTTCGCCTCTGGAAGTGGCTCAAGGAGCAAGTACGCTTGGGCTATCTGTTGAGCAATACTTATCGAAACTGAAAGATGCCGGGCTTGGTAGCTTACCGGGAACTGCTGCCGAAATATTGGATGATGATATTCGCCGTGTTCTTTGTGCAGACAAGCTGACCACGAACCAGTGGCTTTATACTGTTGAAATGGCCCATAGGGTTGGCCTAAAAACTACAGCAACGATTATGTTTGGCCATATGGAACAAACCGTTCATTGGGCACGCCACCTCATTCGTATTAGGGAACTACAAAAGCGAACCGACGGATTTACAGAATTTGTGCCATTGCCCTTCGTTCATATGGAGGCTCCGCTTTATTTAAAAGGGCATTCCCGCCGTGGGCCAACATTTCGAGAAGTACGTTTAATGCATGCAATTGCCCGGTTAGTGCTGCACCCATATATTCCTAACGTTCAAGTATCGTGGGTTAAACTGGGTATAGCCGGAGTGAGGCACTGTTTGAACGCAGGCGCCAATGATCTCGGTGGTGTTTTGATGAACGAAAGCATTTCTAAAGCTGCCGGCGCTAGTTTCGGTCAGGAACTTTGCCCGAAAACGTTGGAAAGTTTAATCAAGTCTATGGGGCGCATTCCCCAACAACGTACGACACTTTATAGAACCGTTGATCATGCGTGGTTGGCTCAGGGCAGAGATTGGGATCCGCTGTCTCCGATCGTCAACACCGCTCCGGTTAAACAGGCGCTGTCCTTAAATCTTTGATTAAATTGAACCACCCATGAACGCCCCCCTTTTTCGGCAAGGTGCATGAGCGACTGTGACAACGGTATGCTTAGAATCAGTAAAATTCTTTATTTTATAATGATATAGGAGTTTATTATGAGCGATCCAATTGCCGAAGCCAAAGCCGAAATCTTGCGTCTACACAACGCGTGGTTTGAGGCCAATGCCGGCCTTCAAGGGCATAAATTGGCGAGTATCTTCGCCGGGGAAAGGTTTTTCGATTATAATTTGAATGGGTATCGCTACAATGGTATTTCCGATATGGAAAAACTATGGTCACCAAATTTTATGCCGTCAGCGTTTGACCTCCGTTCACTTAAAAATGTTCGTAATTTCCAAATTGAAGCAACAGCCGAAATGGGATGGGTCACGTGTGAAGCTGATTGCGAACTTGCCATGAGAAAGCAAGGGATGGGGGAAATGAAGGGCGACAACGAAGTGGTCGTCATGCCATTCCGCATTACTGAAGTCTATCGCAAAGACGACGGAAATGGTAACCCCGTATGGCGGATGTGGCATTTCCATTGTTCTCAAGAACTTCCCGATAACAGCCGGCGTTTTGAAACACAATGACTTATTCCATTGTAGCGCGGGACCCCAAGACTGGTATTCTTGGGGTCGCTGCCCAGTCTCATTTTTTTTCCGTAGGTAGCGTGGCCACCTTCGCCGAGGCTGGTGTGGGCGCCATATCTACCCAAGCCTTCGCATCCCGTCAGTATGGTGCCATAGGCATAGACTTACTCCGTAGTGGTCTGCGCGCTGATAAAGTTCTTGAAGCCCTTCTAAAGCTGGATACAAACACGCCAGTCCGCCAGGTGGGTATTGTTGATGCCCAGGGCAATGTTGCCAACTTTACTGGAGAGCGCTGCGTTCAATACGCTTCTCACCTCAAAGATGATAACGTCAGCGTTCAAGGCAATATGCTGGCAGCCCCAGGCATTCCAGAAGCTATGCTTGCTGCTTATAAGGCTACGGATGGTGACATGGCCGCAAGTATGTTGGCGGCCTTGGATGCTGCGGAAGCAACCGGTGGCGACGCCCGCGGTGTTCAATCCGCCAGCATCTATATCGTTGGTCCAGGCTTGAATAAGCAGCCTTGGCATGCCGTTCTACATGATGAGCGTGTTGATGATCACCCGGATCCTCTGGGTGAACTACGGCGCTTGGTGTCGTTACGGCGCGCTTATCAGAATATTGGTGGTATTCTTTTTGATGAAGGACCACTTTTCAGTAAAGCGGATACCACAAGCAAAGATGCGGTCAACGCAAGTCTCGCTGCCCTAAGCCAAAGTACGGATAGTTTCGGTGAAGCATCCTATGAAGCAACACTTTGGAAGATGGTTCTGCTGGCACGATATAATCGCTTTACTGAGGCAAAGAATCTCATGCCAGTCCTTATTAAGCGTGAACCAAAACTTTTAGTTTTCATTCGTGCACTGGCATCAAGCGGATTTTTGCCAGTTAAAACCGTCGAAGACCTGCTGAGTGACTATAAATAAATAGTATGCCGGGTACAGTTTGTGGTACCCGGCATACGATTTTTACGCAAAGGAAGTACGACGATGAACCTGGAAGAGTTTTATATCCTCGGTCCATCCGGAAACATTTTTGTCACTGTTTTTGGCCGTAGTAGCACCGTTCAAACGAAGGCCAGTCTGCCCCCTCTTGTTCTTGTGCACCCTGTCAACACTGGATCAGCCGTTTGGACTGAGGTTGCAATGAATTTAGCTGAAGACCGCGTCGTGTATGTTCTTGACCTAAGAGGGCATGGAAAATCGACCCCACACGGTCCTTATACAGTTATTGATTATGTTGCTGATGTTACAACAGTTCTCGATCATTTCAAATTGGATCAATGTCATGTCGCCGGCGGATCCATTGGTGGCCCCGTGAGCGTTGTGCTAGCGGCAACTTTACCAGATCGGATTCTATCGATTGCGTCCTTTGGAGGGGCTCTAAAACTGTACCTTAGCGACGAAGCATATATAGGTCTGAAGGAGATAGTCGAACGGGATGGTAACGAAGCCTTGATTCGCATGCTAGTCCCCGAAGCTTTGTCACCGGCACGACGGACAGCCGCGATGAGCGAGAAAGCAATTGCTATCTCTCTTTCCGAGGTTAGAAATGATCAAGTCGTTCTTGATATTATTCGACAGGCATTTGGTACTGACGTTACAAATTTTGCCAACCGTTGCCATGTCCCGAGTTTGATTGTAAATGGCGTGGATGATGCCACATGCACCCCTGAACAAGGCGTTGAAATGGCACGGTTGTTACGGGGTACAGCCGTCACCCTTAAAGATGTCGGCCATCTGCCGATGTTAGAGGCACCCCTTGAGGTGGTTCATCTTTTGAGAAATCATTATAAAACGATCGAAAAAAGTTAATTGTTAAGCGAGCTGAAATGCCTTTATCCAAAAAAAATTCAAATTTCACTAACGCCCCAGTTCAAAACGACACCCTTGTTATTTTGGATAAGCTGATCGGGTTTGATACTGTATCTGCCAAAAGCAATATAAATCTTATTCATTATGTGGCGGACCATCTTGGTGCTTTTGGCATCGAAACAAAAGTCTTGCCCTCGCCCGATGGACATAAAGCCAATCTATGGGCAATCATTGGCCCTAAAAATCCGGGCGGTATAGTGTTATCGGGACATAGTGATGTCGTTCCGGTTGAAGGGCAACCTTGGACGACGGATCCGTTCAAGATGGAGCTTATAGATGACCGCCTATATGGTCGCGGTACAACAGATATGAAAGGATTTATTGCTTGCGCCATTGCCGCACTTCAACGACACCAAGAAAGACCGCTACAACGCCCCGTTCATCTTGCCATTAGTTATGACGAAGAAATCGGCTGTCTTGGTGCCCCGGATCTGATTAATTGGCTGGCCCATCAACCATTTGCACCTGCACTTGCAATAATTGGTGAGCCGACAAGTATGAAGTTGGTGACGGCCCATAAGGGAGTTCTTGTTGCCCGCACCGAAATACAGGGTGTTGAGGCACATTCAAGCATGGCACACGCGGGAGTCAGTGCTGTGGATATGGCGGGTTCTGCGATCTCCATTCTGAAAACTCTTGAACGGGAGTTTTCAGAAAAGCATAAAGACTCCCGTTTTTTACCGGATTATAGCAGCGTCTCCGTTAATCAAATCAGCGGAGGAACAGCTATTAATATTTTGGCTGGGAGCGCATGGTTCCATTGGGATGTTCGTAGTATTCCTGCTGTAGGCGGGGCGGATATATTGACTGCATTTGAAGCAAGAGTTGGAAAAGAGATTCTTGTCATACATCACCGCAATCATCCGGGGATCACCATAAAGACAAAAGTTCTTGCAAACGTTCCTGCGTTAGTTCCTGAAGCAGACGGAATAGCAGAAGCTCAAGTAAAGGCCATCCTAGAAGATAAGGCGGCAAATACAGTAGCATTCGGTACAGAAGGTGGGCAATTTCAACAAGCAGGCATTTCAACTGTCGTAATCGGCCCGGGATCTATGGAGCAAGGACATAAGGTTGATGAGTTCGTCACACTGGAACAGCTCGGGCAATGTGAAAAATTTCTTGACCAATTGATCGAAGCCTATAGCTCGTAGGTTCGACGTTAACGCACTACGGCGACCCCGTACCAGAAAGTTCACAAGCCCGGCCGTGCCCTCTTCCGTGATCACGAACAAGGGTGGCATCTCCTGTTGAGCGACACCGTCTGGAAACTTAATCATAACTTGGCGGCCATCGTCATAGGTACGGATGGGCCGCCAAGATGGATAATCACCATGGATTATGTAGGCAAAGTTCAAAGTTGCGAGATCAATGCCAGTGGCAATCGGTGTGGTGGTCTTGTTCTCTGTGTCTAAAGCATCTAGCATCCTTCAGCAGGTATCGAAAATCCATATCTGGTAGGCGACATAAAGCTCGATACGCTTTTACGAAGGGGAGCCATTCGTCAAAAAAGCCGTTGGGTTCGTGCCCAGCGGCTTTTTTAATTCTCCAAGCTGCGTTTGATTTTTGAAGAACGTCAAAGGGTTGACGGAAAGCGGCATTAAGCTGGCCGTGCCCCCAGGAAGAGTTCGAAAGTAGCAAATTCAGAAGCCGTGTTTTCTGCTCCGGCCCTTGGATTTGAAACAGGCGATGCGCATCGGACGCCAGTTTCAGCAAATCGACCCCATCGTCCAGGTAGAAGTCATCTGCTTCCCGCTGACGTTCCATCAGACCCAGACAGCGGTCGCGCTCCCCTCGCCATTCGTCCAACATGCGCTCGTAAAAGACATTCTCGATCTTGCCGTCCAGCCGGTCGATATAAAGGGCGTCCAAGCGACGCTGCATGCGGTCGGCCTCCTTTTGAAGCCGCTCCATGGCCTCCCTTTGATCCTTCTTCTCCCCATCAATGCTCTATCGTAACACTTTTTTACCCAGGCCAGGACGTCGTCATCAAACTGAAGTCTGGTGCGGAGGTCTTTGATCTGTTCCACTGTCAACGTAGCTGCAGCTTCCGAACCGATGACGTGTGCGTTGTTCGACAATCCAATCCGCGAAGAAAATGTCGCCCGGGCGGTGGAGTTGATGGCACGGGCAGAACTGTAGGATTTCCGAAACTGCTCTCGACTTCAGCTAAAGGATCTTCCTTTTTTTATGCTGAGATGCGGGAAAGTTTGCCACGTTAGAGATGCTTTTTGCATTTTAGAAGGTAATTTTTAATCGTCACAAGCCCTGCTGTCATCGACTCTACACATAGGTTTTGTCGCACCATAGTTTATCACATTGTCCTAGATCCCAAGCAGATGAGCCCCTTTGGGAGTAAGGAGGCAATGCCGGGACAAACTCCCACAAAATAATTTATATTGATAATTATTATTAATTGAGGCACAATACTGAAATTCTTTTTTCGGGATTTACTATTTATGTAATTCCATAGGGAGACTTTAGTTAACAAAGAATATATGGTCGTGACCTCAAACACTAACTCACTAACCGAAAATTTTCTTAAATATTATGATGGTTTACTGCGTCTTATGGCCCACCGCCTTAGAAGCACTGAAGATGCCGCAGACATTGTCCAGGAAACATATATTCGCCTTACAGCAGTGCCGGAATCATGGGCCAACGTCCAGAATGCCCGCGCCTATATCTTTCGGGTGGCGCAAAATCTAGCTGTTGATTATCAACGACGCGAGCGGCGTCAAAAAACTTTAGCTATTACAGAAGAGCATTATCATAGCTTACCAGATCAAGCGCCTCAGCCTGATCGTGGTGCCATCTCAAAAGAACAGTTAAAATTGCTCAATGCCTCTCTTCAAAATCTTCCTAACAAAGCACGTCTCGCCCTTCTGATGAGTAGAGTCGAAGGGTTGTCCCATGCTCAAGTTGCTGCCCAGCTTCAAGTCTCAGAAAGTATGGTAGCAAAATATATAGCTCAAGCCCTACGACATTGCCGCCAGAGCCTTGACGGTCAGAAATAAAAATTAATAAGCCACCCTACTGTAATTTGACTGAAATAAATCGTCATTTTAGAGAGTAGGTTTTTAAAGCGCATAGCCGTATACCATAATATAATGGGTAGAATTATCTGAGATCATATGTCATCGCCACCGGAATTCTTACATAACGACCGAACCAGCCTCGAAGACGAAGCCATAGACTGGCTTGTACTTCTGGAATCCGGTCGCGCGACAGATAAAGATCGTGATGCTTTTATTTTATGGCAACAACAAAGCGAAAGTCATGCCATTGCTGCCCACAAAGCCCAACAGCTGTGGCAGGCGTTGACAGAAACTGAAACAGCAAAAACCTATAAAGAAAAACAAAACTCGGTTCGCAACACACAAAAACGCATCAGATGGCAATATAGACAGTTGTCTACCATCGCCGCTGTCGTTGCTATTATGGTCACTATTGGATTCATGGCCCTTGGCCCATACAGCTTACGGAGTTTTTTGGCCGATCACGCGACGAAAACCGGATACCGCAATACAGTAATGCTTTCAGATGGCTCATTGGCTATGCTGAATACGGCATCGGCCTTTTCTAAAAGCATGAAATCTGATCTACGGGCAATCACGCTTCATGGCGGTGAAGTCATGTTCGATGTGGCTAAGGACCATACCCGGCCCTTTGTCGTTTATATTGACAATAATGAAGTCCGAGCTGTTGGTACTATATTTTCTGTCCAGCATTACAAAGAACAAATACAGGTGACAGTCAGTGAAGGCATAGTAGAAGTCCGCCCAGAAAATAGGACCGGGCGACAGGCTCTAAAGCCGATTATGCTCCATGCGGGCCAGAAAATATCATGGGACAGCACAACCAACAATCTGGTCGCCGAATATAGCGACATCAACAGAGATCTGGCCTGGACTCGAGGAAAGCTTATTTGCAATCGCAGGCCACTGGATCAAGTCGTGCAGCAACTGGACCTCTATTATCCAGGCTGGATCGTGCTCCGAAGCAAAGAATTGAGAACTCTGGAAGTAACGGGTGTGTTTGATTTGCAACACCCTGAAGAGCTTGTCTCAATGATAGAAAAAACCT
>JBBCIP010000458.1:0-17353 GCA_037189785.1 Alphaproteobacteria bacterium | reverse complement strand
CCTTCTCGTGGATGTCGATGGTGGTGTTGGGATCATCACCCTTAATCGCCCGCAAGCCTTGAATGCTTTGAACGCCCAGCTCATGAACGAGCTGACGACGGTGCTCGATGAATTTGAAGCCAATCCCGATATCGGCTGCGTCGTCCTGACCGGGTCCGAAAAAGCGTTCGCGGCCGGCGCCGACATCAAAGAGATGAAGGGCAAGGACTACATGGATGTCTTCATGGAAGACTTCATCACCGCCAATTGGGAACGGGCAACCCGATTCAGGAAACCGATCATTGCGGCTGTGTCCGGATTCGCGCTTGGGGGCGGTTGTGAGCTGGCCATGATGTGCGATTTCATCATTGCTGCTGAAAACGCCAAATTCGGCCAGCCCGAGATCAAGCTTGGGGTCATTGCCGGTGCCGGCGGCACGCAACGCCTGACCCGGTTTGTCGGTAAGTCGAAGGCCATGGACATGAACTTGACCGGGCGCCTCATGGATGCCGCCGAAGCCGAACGATCCGGGCTCGTGAGCCGGGTAGTGCCGGTTGATAAATTGTTGGAAGAAGCGAAGTCGGCCGCCAAAACCATTGCCTCCATGTCGCGTCCGGCGGCGATGATCTGCAAGGAAGCAGTCAATCGGTCTTATGAAATGACCCTGGCCGAGGGGATTCGCTTTGAACGCCGGGTATTCCATTCCCTATTTTCCACCGAAGACCAGAAAGAAGGCATGGCGGCCTTCGCCGAAAAGCGGGCGGCCCAGTTCAAAAACCGCTAAAAAAGCCTCAAAAACCGCTAAAAAATCCAGGAATTGTCATAAACCCTGGTGCTTGGCGGGGCTGATGGCCGAGTTACTGGCTGGGCTACTGGTCGGGCTACTGCGGCCGCGTTACCTTCTCTGTTGACCTCGGGCCCGGCTCCGCGTATAAGCCGGGCCTTGAGTTTGCCGCCGCGCCCGCCGTGGAGGCGCGGTTTGATATGATTTTCAAGGTTTGACACATGGCTAATAACCCGCAGTCCAAGAAGCGCATTCGCATCACCGCGCATCGTACAACGATCAACCGTGATCGCGTCAGCCGCATCCGGACGTTTGTTCGCAAAGTAGAAGAAGCGATTGCTGGTGGTGACGGTAAAGTCGCCGCTGATGCATTGAAGGCCGCACAGCCGGAAATCCAACGCGGCGTGACCAAGGGCGTGCTTCATAAGAACACGGCTGCCCGTAAGGTTTCGCGTTTGGCTCGTCGCATTAAAGCGCTCAGCGCTTAATCGCAAAAGCTGTAGATCCGGCCAGCGATTCGCGCGTTTTGGTCGGTGTCACAGGACTGTAACGAGTCGCCCCTACAATTTCCGCCCTTTTTGAGAAGCGGCCCATTGAAAATGGATGGGCCGTTTTTTCGTTTGCCTGAAGGGTGGGTAAATTCTGTCTGTTTTGATGCAGGACATCCATACAGTTAAGACCATCGGCTACCACATGTAGTGGTCATCTGGGGCTTGAAATACAAGCATAACGGTTTTTCCGGTGTTCTATTTTCGGTCCTATTGTCACACCGGGGTCGGCTGGTTAGGCTACATCCCTCACGCACACACCACCTGGTCTGACACGGTCAAACGCCACCGGGAATCGCACAATGTGAGCCTGCTAAGTCGCCGCCATAGAACGGCGGGGTTTAGCGGGAAAGCAAAATGCAGCCGCAAAATACAGCCGCATATGGCTGGAGAATGTGGCTGGCGAATGTGAAGGGCGGCGGGTATGGCCCCTGTTTTTGGCTCAGCGTTGAGCTGGAGGGGCCGGTGCCCGACAAGTGGCAGGCCAGGGAAGAATTGCTGGGCCAGACGTTGGTTCGGTGTGGTTAATGTGTGAGTCGCGTCTGTGGAAGGAGTGTTATGGCTGATTACGCCGGAGATCTATTGCCCGAACAAGCTTGGGCGTTGTTGAGCGAAAACCCCGATGCGGTTTTGGTTGATGTCAGAACCAATCCGGAGTGGTCTTTTGTCGGGGTGCCGGATTTGTCGTCCCTTGGTAAACGGGCGGCGCTGATCTCGTGGCAAGTTTATCCGTCAATGGAGCGCAATGCGGATTTCGAAGCGGCGCTCGACGGATTAGGGGTTAAGGCGGATGCGCCAATCTTGTTCCTGTGTCGCTCGGGCGCGCGGTCGCGGGCGGCAGCCATTGCCGCGACGGCCGCGGGGCGGACTACGTGTTACAATATTGCCTATGGTTTCGAAGGCGATCCGAACGCGGAGCGTCATCGCGGGCAAACCAATGGCTGGAAAGCCAGCAACCTACCTTGGGCACAGCAGTAAACTAGTCGGTAAGAATAGGCGTGCGCCATCGTGATGATGAGCACGTTCAAAAAATGGCGACGAGACGCCACACTGGCAAGTTGGGACGACGTGATACGATGGGCGATATAGAAACTCAGTGGGGGCGTGTGCAAGGCCGTCTTCGGGCTGAATTCGGCGATGCGGCCTTCAACAGCTGGCTTAGACCTCTGGCTTTGGTGAATGTGGAATCCGGCATGGTGCAGATGGCGGTGCCGACACGCTTTATGCGTGATTGGGTACAGTCCCACTATATCGATCGCATTCGCGATTTCTGGAGCATTGAAAACCCCGATGTGGACGGCATCGAAATTCGTGTTGCGTCAGCGTTGAAACAAAAAGTGGCTGTGGCGCAGGATGCTGACAACCGTGATGCACAGGCGACATCTTTGTCTGCGGCGGCCGTGCCCCTGACATTTTCTGCGAACGGCGGCGCGGCGAATGGTGGATCGCGCCTCAATGCCGGTGCCATCATCGGTGCCGAGCGCCCGACGCCAGACTACGGCGCACGCGCCGAATTCGACGACGGCGATGATATCGGGGCGCCGCTCGACCCGCGTTTCACGTTCGAAAGTTTTGTCATCGGTAAATCCAATGAGCTGGCCTATGCCGCCGCACGCCGGGTGTCGGAAAGTGGCGCCGTCAATTTCAATCCGTTGTTTCTTCATGGTGGTGTCGGCTTGGGTAAGACCCATCTGATGCAAGCCATTGCCTGGCACATTCGGCGCCGTGATCCGAGCCGTCGCGTGATCTACATGTCGGCCGAAAAGTTCATGTATCAGTTCATCAGTGCCCTGCGCTACAAGGACACCATGGCCTTTAAGCAAAAATTCCGGGCCGTCGATGTGCTGATGATCGATGACGTGCAGTTCATCGCCAACAAGAACACAACCCAGGAAGAGTTTTTCCACACCTTCAACGCGCTGATCGATCATCACCGCCAGGTGGTGATTTCCGCCGATCGGTCGCCGTCGGATCTTGAGGGTATCGAGGAACGCATCCGGTCTCGGCTCGGCTGGGGCTTGGTCGCCGATATTCATCCGACGGATTACGAATTGCGGCTGGGGATTTTGCAGCAAAAGGCCGAAAGCATGCCGGGGGCGGCCGTGCCCATGGATGTGATGGAATTTCTGGCGCGCCGCATTTCGTCCAATGTGCGGGAGCTCGAGGGGGCGATGAACCGCATCGTTGCCCACGCTACCCTGATCGGGCGGCCGATCACCATCGAAATGAGCCAGGAAGTCTTGCAGGACCTGCTCCGGGCCAATGATCGTCGGGTCACGATCGACGACATTCAGCGTAAGGTCGCCGAGTACTATAATTTGCGTCTGGCTGACCTGTTGTCGTCGCGGCGGGCCCGCACCGTGGCGCGCCCCCGCCAAGTGGCCATGTATTTGGCCAAAATCCTGACCTCCCGGTCATTGCCGGATATTGGCCGCAAGTTCGGCGGGCGTGACCATACAACGGTGATCCATGCCGTAAAACGGGTCGAAGAACTGGTCCAAACCGATGGTTCTTTGGAAGAAGACCTGCATCATCTGCGGCGCTTGATCGAAGGCTGAAAATTCCTCACTAAAAACACCAGTTTTTGCTGTTTTTACAAGACGACAGCGTATATCTTGTGTCCTCGGAATAGTCCCAGGAGGACCCTTTCGGCAGACGTGTCGGAATGGGGGCTCATGAAAAAAGAAATGGCCGGATTATACACATGCAGTTGACGATTGAACGTGCAGCCCTTCTCAAGGCCTTGGGCCATGTACAAAGCGTTGTTGAACGCCGGAACACCATCCCGATTTTGTCCAATGTCCGTTTACAAGCCGAGGGCGGGGAGCTGAAGCTGACCGCCACCGACTTGGATCTCGCCATTGTTGAGGGCGTCGCAGCCAAAATCGGTACCGGTGGTGCGATCACCGCCCCAGCCCATACGTTGCATGACATCGTGCGCAAGGTCCCGGACGGTGCGGAAATCGATCTGTCGTTCTCAAGCGACGACCAACGTCTGAGCCTGAAGGCCGGGCGGTCCCGCTTTACGCTGTCGTGCTTGCCGTCAAGCGACTTCCCGGAAATGAGCGAAGGCGCTTTGCCGCATCAATTCATGGTCTCGGCCAGCGATCTGAAACAATTGATCGATAAAACCCGGTTTGCGGTGTCGACCGAAGAAACCCGGTATTACCTCAACGGTATTTATCTCCATGTGACCGATGGCGGTTCCGGCCCTGTGTTGCGGGCCGTGGCGACCGACGGGCATCGCTTGGCTCGCCTTGAACTGCCGGCGCCGGATGGGTCGCGCGGGATCCCCGGCGTTATCATTCCCCGGAAAACAGTGGCCGAGCTGCGGAAATTGATCGACGAAATCGATGGCGATGTCGGCGTTGCGTTGTCGGATACAAAAATCCGGTTCTCGTTCGCCGGCGCGACCCTGACCTCGAAGTTGATCGATGGGACATTCCCCGACTATACCCGGGTCATCCCGACCGGCAATGACAAGGCTTTGGAAGTGGATTCCAAGCTGTTTGCCGAAGCCGCTGATCGTGTCTCGACCATTTCCACCGACAAAACCCGGTCTGTCAAATTGGCATTGGAGCCGGGCCGTATGACGTTGTCGGTCACCAGCCCCGATAACGGCACGGCCAATGAGCAATTGGATGTTGCTTACGACGGCACAGCCATGGAAATCGGGTTCAACGCGCGGTACCTCCTGGACATTTTGGCTCAGGTTGACAGCACGGTTGTTCAAGTGTTGTTGGCCGATGCAGCGTCACCAACCTTGCTGAAAGACGCAGGCGGTGAAAACGCGCTTTATGTTCTCATGCCGATGCGAGTGTAAGGTCTGTCCAGCCACCGTCTAAGGTCCGCCGCACGGCCAGCGGCCGAGAGTGAGTATCCGATGGCTTCCATGAAAGCACATACGGTTAGCCGTCTCGTCGTGACCGATTTCCGTAATTATCGTCGGGCGGAATTGGTGTTGTCGTCACGACCCGTGGTGTTCACTGGGGAAAACGGGGCCGGGAAAACCAATCTTTTGGAAGCGGTTTCGTTTTTGGCGCCGGGGCGTGGATTGCGGGGCGTGAAGCTCGGCGAAGCGGCGCGGATTGGCACCAGGGCTTGGGGTGTTGCGGCAACGGTTACCGGGCCTGATGGGTCGACCGATCTCGGCACCGGAATAGAAGCCAAAGGCGATAGGGATGACAGCGGCGATCGCCGTATTGTCCATATGGACGGTGAGACGACATCGCCGACCGCTTTGGCCGAGGTTTTGAAGGTCAGCTGGTTGACACCGCAGATGGACCGCTTGTTCATCGAAGGGCCCAGTGGCCGCCGCCGCTTTTTGGATCGTTTGGTGTTGGGGTTGCATCCGGCCCACGGACGGGCCGTTGCGGCCTATGAGCGGGCGATGCGCGAGCGCAACAGATTGCTGAGCGAAGGCCGCGCTGATCCGTCCTGGCTGACGGCGCTGGAACTGCAAATGGCTGAACACGGTGTAGCCGTTGCAGCGGCGCGTTTGGATACGGTGGCGCGTCTGCAAGCGGCGGTTGAGACGACGACAAGTGCGTTTCCGCTGGCCGATCTCGATGTCAAAGGTGTTGTCGAAGATGATCTCAAAACGATGCCGGCGATTGAAGCCGAGGATCGTTTCAAGCTGCGGCTCAAAATCTCACGCCCACGCGATGCCGCGATGGGACGGATGAGTGAAGGCCCACAAGCGAGCGATCTTCGCGCCGCGCATCGTGGTAAGATGATGCCGGCGGAGCTGTGTTCGACCGGCGAGCAAAAAGCGCTTTTGATCGGCATTGTGCTGGCGGCGGCGCGCTTGGCCCAAGCCGAGTCCGGCGCGACCCCGATCATGTTGTTGGACGAGGTGGTGGCCCATCTTGATCATGGACGGCGCTTGGCGCTGTTCGAAGAAATTCTAACGCTTGGCGCGCAAGCTTTCATGACCGGCACCGATGCCGCTTTGTTTGAAGGTTTGGGCGCAGAAGCACAGTTTTATACCGTTGCTGCGGGAGCTGTTGCGACAGGCCCCCGCGCACTATCGTTGTGATAAGGAAGAGTTACCATGGCTGAAAATGAAAATCAGACGGGTCCGAACGATCCGGCGGTCGATCCCAACGAATATGGTGCCGATTCCATCAAGGTGTTGCGTGGACTGGATGCCGTTCGCAAGCGGCCCGGTATGTACATTGGCGATACCGAAGACGGCTCCGGCTTGCATCACATGGTATTCGAAGTCACCGACAATGCCATCGATGAAGCCTTGGCCGGATATTGCGATATTGTCAAAGTTATTTTGAACGCCAATGGATCGGTGACGGTCAGCGACAACGGTCGCGGTATCCCGACCGACATCCATGCCGAAGAAGGCGTGTCGGCGGCGCAAGTGATCATGACGCAGCTCCATGCTGGTGGTAAATTCGACCAAAATTCCTATAAGGTTTCGGGCGGGTTGCATGGCGTCGGTGTATCCGTTGTGAACGCTTTGTCGGAAACGTTGGAGCTGCGTATTCGCCGCGGCGGCAAAGAACATTTCATGCGCTTCCGTCATGGTGAGCCGGAAGAAGATTTGAAAGTTGTCGGCGATTCAGGCGGTCAAACCGGCACCGAAGTGACGTTCATGCCGTCGACACAAACATTCGGCAATATCGAATTTAGTTTCGACAAGCTTGAACATCGCTTGCGAGAATTGGCGTTCTTGAACTCTGGTGTGCGGATTGTGCTCGAAGATCATCGTCATGCCGATCAAAAGAATATCGACATGGTGTACGAAGGCGGCATCACCGCTTTCGTAAAATATTTAGATCGTAACAAAGCGCCATTGATTCCGGCGCCCATTGCCATCAGCGGTGAAAAAGATGGCGTCATGGTCGAAGTGGCGTTGCAGTGGAACGATGGGTATCACGAAGCGATGTATTGCTTCACAAATAACATCCCGCAGCGTGATGGCGGCACCCACTTGGCCGGTTTTCGGGCGGCGTTGACACGAACGATCAACAACTATGCGACCGAATCCGGGTTGTCGAAAAAAGAAAAAGTATCGTTGACTGGTGATGACGCCCGCGAAGGCTTGACCTGCGTGTTGTCGGTCAAAGTGCCGGATCCAAAATTTTCGTCACAGACAAAAGATAAATTGGTGTCGTCGGAAGTGCGGACGGCAGTTGAAAGCATTTTGTCGGATAAACTTGCGATGTGGTTCGGCGAGCGTCCATCCGACGCGCGGGCCGTCATCACCAAAATCGTTGAAGCGGCGGCGGCACGGGAAGCGGCGCGTAAAGCCCGCGAATTAACCCGCCGCAAAGGGGCTTTGGATATCGCAAGCTTGCCGGGTAAATTGGCGGATTGCCAAGAACGCGATCCGGCCAAATCAGAACTTTTTATCGTCGAGGGCGACAGCGCCGGTGGTTCCGCGAAACAAGGACGTGATCGTCGCACGCAGGCAATCTTGCCGTTGCGTGGTAAGATCTTGAACGTTGAACGCGCCCGCTTTGATCGCATGTTGTCATCCAATGAAATCGGCACGTTGATCACGGCGCTTGGCACCGGGATCGGTCGCGACGATTTCAATCTTGAAAAATTGCGCTATCACAAAATCATCATCATGACCGATGCTGACGTCGACGGCGCGCATATTCGGACGTTGCTGTTGACCTTCTTCTATCGGCAAATGCCCGACTTGATCGAAAAAGGCCATATTTATATTGCGCAACCGCCACTTTACAAAGTGTCGCGCGGGAAGTCCGAAGTTTATGTCAAAGACGACGCGGCGCTTGAAAAATATTTGATCGGCGGCGGCTTGGAAGATTTGTTGTTTACGGGGCATGGCGGTGATCAAAGAACCGGCGAAGATTTACGTCAGTTGATCGAACATGCCCGAATTACCAAGATTTATTTGGATCAGGTGCCGTCTCGCTATAATCCCGACATCATCGAACGTTTGGCGGTGAAGGGGGCGTTGACCCCGGCAGTGTTGCTGGATTCTGACGACGCCCAATCTGTGGTCGATACTGTGGCGGCAGAATTGAACGCCTCTGCGGCCGAAGGGGAAGCCGGTTGGGCCGCCCGCGCCAATGACACGGGGGCTGCCACAGGGGGCGTGATTTTCACCCATCTTGTACGCGGTGTGACGGATGCCTATGTGATTGATCGCGCTTTTATCGAAAGCATCGAGGCGCAAAAGCTCAATGCCAAAGCCTCAGAATTGGCCGAAGTTTATGCGCGGCCCGGGACGTTGAAGATCAAAGGCGAAACAGTGGCCGTGCCGCTGCCGAGCGTTTTGTTAAAGACGATCCTGAGCAACGGCCGCAAAGGCTTGTCGATCCAACGCTATAAAGGTCTGGGTGAAATGAACCCTGAACAGTTGTGGGAAACGACCTTGGATGTGTCGGCGCGGACCTTGCTTCAGGTCAAGGTCAGCCATGCCGATACCGCCGATGAAATCTTCTCCAAATTGATGGGGGATGTGGTTGAGCCGCGCCGTGAGTTTATTCAAGACAACGCTTTGTCCGTTGTGAATTTGGATGTCTGAGGCCATTTTCAGCATTCGTCCAGAAACAACGGCGGATTATTCCGCCGTTTTTTCTGTGGAGTCTGCTGCATTTGGACGCACCGACGAAGCCGATCTTGTTGATCGCTTGCGGGATGACGGGGACGATTTTTTGTCGCTGGTGGCAACGGCCGATGATGTGGTTATTGGCCATATTTTCTTTACGCCTCTGATGGTTGCCGATGCTGTGGGCCCGTTTCAAGCGGTCGCGCTGGCACCCGTTGCGGTGATGCCGAGGTGGCAAGGTCGCGGTGTCGGTCAGGCTTTGATTGAAACCGGGTTGGATCTTTGCCGCAGAAAAGCCATATCCGTCGTATTTGTATTGGGGGATCCGGCCTATTATTGCCGTTTTGGGTTTTCGGCGGACTATGCTGCTGCTTTCGCTGCGCCGTTTGAGGGAGAGGCTTTCATGGCCTTGGATTTGCGCGATCAGCCAGCTGAACCGGTGACCGGACGGGTGAGATATGCCGAAGCATTTGGGATTGACCATAATAGAGCGTAATTGGGTGGGACGCCCATCGCGCAAAGGCTGGACAAACAGTGAAGGCTGAACGAGACGAACAACCGCGCCAACCAAAGCGCAAGGGGGGATCAGGCAACGGCAAAAAGCGTCGGGTGTGGTGGAAAATCGCGCTCTATTGGGGGGCGGTGGTCAGTGTTGTCGGCTTGCTCGTGTTGTTTGTCGGCGGCCTTTATCTGGCCCATGATATGCCGAGCATCAGCGAATTGCAGATGCAAAAAGCCGATCCGTCGATGGTGATCTTGGCGCGGGACGGCTCGACCATCGCGACCTTTGGCGATGTCCATGGCGATTGGCTGACCTTCGATGAATTCCCGGAAACATTGTTGACGGCGTTGATCGCCATTGAAGACCGCCGCTTTTTCACGCATCCGGGGTTCGATTTAAAAGGACTGCTGCGCGCCGCTGTACGCAATGCGTCGGCGGGGCGGATTGTCGAAGGTGGGTCGACCATCACCCAGCAATTGGCGAAGAATTTATTCCTGTCGTCGGAACGCACACATCGCCGCAAAATTCAAGAAATCATGATCGCGTTCTGGCTTGAAACCCAGATGTCGAAAAAAGAAATTTTGACGCTGTATCTTAATCGTATGTATTTCGGTGCGCGGTCATATGGTGTTGATGCTGCAGCCCATACGTATTTTGGCCATGGTGCGCGCGACTTGAGTTTGTCGGAAGCGGCGATGCTGGTGGGATTGCTGAAAGCGCCGTCGGCCTTGGCACCCAACCGCAATTATTCCGGGGCGCTTGATCGGAGCTATGAAGTGCTTGCAGCGATGGCCGACGAGGACATTGTGCCGCAATCGGCGATCGACAAAGCCCGCGCCAATCCGCCCAAAATTATTCGCAGCGCCGCCAGCACCGACTCCCGTTATTTTGCCGATTGGGTTGTGGATAGTTTGCCGAAAGATGTCAGAAACCGCGGTGTCCCAGTGATTGTTGAAACAACATTGGATCCGGTCGCGCAACGCATTGCCGAACGGGCGCTGCGGCAATCGCTCAACAGCGATGGTATTCCTGGTAATATTTCCCAGGGCGCCGTGGCGGTGATGACCGTTGACGGCAGTGTCATCGCCATGGTTGGCGGCAAGTCTTATCTCGAAAGTCAGTTTAATCGCGCGACGCAAGCCAAACGACAACCCGGGTCGGCCTTTAAGCTGTTTGTTTATTTGGCGGCGTTGGATGCCGGGATCGATCCGGATTCAACCATGCGCGATACGCCGATCATTCTCGGCAATTGGAGCCCATCGAATTACAAGGATACATTCGAAGGCGAAGTGACATTGCGGCGGGCGTTTGAACAATCGATCAACACCGTTGCGGTCAAGTTGTCTGAGCGGGTTGATCGTCGCCGCGTGATTGCCATTGCCAAACGGCTCGGAATCAAAAGCGAATTGAAGTCGCACCCAAGCATTGCTTTGGGTACGTCGGAAGTGACGTTGATCGAATTGACGGCGGCTTATGGCGTGGTTG
The DNA here is from genome assembly GCA_037189785.1 of Alphaproteobacteria bacterium. Lineage (GTDB taxonomy): Bacteria > Pseudomonadota > Alphaproteobacteria > Sphingomonadales > Govanellaceae > Govanella. The sequence continues at coordinate 6,515 of JBBCIP010000458.1, read as the reverse complement.
CCAATGGTGGATATGCTGTTGTGCCGTCGCCGGTGATCGAAGCACGCACGGTGCAGGGTGAAATTCTTTATCGCCGCAACAACGAAGTGGCGGAGCGTTTGGTGTCGCCCGAAGCCAATGATAAAATGCGTGAGCTGTTGACCCAAGTGGTGGCCAGCGGCACCGGTCGGGCGGCGCAATTCGATGGCCCGGCGGCTGGTAAAACCGGCACCACCCAAGATTTCCGCGATGCTTGGTTTGTTGGGTATTCCGGTGATTATGTGGCTGGTGTCTGGCTTGGCAATGACAACAGCAAACCGATGACCCGGGTCAGCGGCGGCACAGCCCCGGCGAAGTTATGGGCATCGGTGATGGAAGGGCTTAAAACCGGCAATGCCTTCCAATCCATCGGTCGTCCGGTCAAGCGGCCGACACCGGATAGTCTGCCGGCGGAAGACAACGACAACCTGTTTGATCGCTTGCGGGAAAAGCTGAAAACCTTAAACGGGGAGTAAGGGCGCTTTTACCCGATACGGTGTAACATCGCCCCTTCGGTCTTCAGCCAGTGGCGGGCATCATCGGTGGTGTCGACCAGGGTTGCAACCACACGCCAAAACCGTGGTGAGTGGTTCATTTCCTTCAAGTGCGACACTTCATGGGCAATAACGTAATCCAGCACCCATTCCGGCGCACCGATCAGCCGCCAGGAAAATGCCAAAACGCCTTGGCTGTTGCAGCTGCCCCAGCGGCTGTATTGGTTGCCCATGCGAATGTGGCTGATCTTGACGCCGAGCTTGGCGGCCATGGTCTGGGCCTTGGGGGTGATGGTGTCCTGAGCCAAGCTGCGCAAAAAACGCCGAACCCGGTTGAGCGCCTCGCTCTCGCTGCCGCCGACCGTCAAAGTCTTCGCGTCAGGATCCAGTAAGGGCTTCCGTCCGGTTTTTGCATCATACACGATGGTATAAGCTACCCCGAGGATCGGCACTTCGGTGCCCGGCAACAAGGTGGCGGCTTCGGGCAAGGCGGCGCGGTTTTGGGCGATCCAGTCCGATTGCCGATCGACGAATTCCAGCCCTTCGGCTTTGGAGACACGGAGCGGCAAAGTCAGAATGACTGCCCCAGATCGTTGATCTACCTGAAGCGTCAGCTTGCGCGCCCGGCGGGAGCGGCGGATGACAAGATCTTCGGGAAGCTCATTGGTCATATCCTTATCCCATTGTTTTTTCTATATAAGCCCCTAATATCACAATCTGAACTAGGGCCGTCCATGGCCTTGAATGGCGATGATGTGGTCTTCCAAGTCTCCAGCATCGCGCTCAGAAATGACTTTTCCTTTAACGGAAATTCCGGCCACGATAACCGACTGTGGGTTGCCCGACACCAACGGGTGCCACCACTGCAAGTCTTGTCCTTCTGCCAGCAAGCGATAGGCACAGGTTTCCGGCATCCAATATAGATCGTCGACGTTATCGATGGTCAAGGTCACACAGTCCGGCACCAGTCTTGACCGCTGAGCGTAGCGGGTACAGCGGCAACTATCTTCGTCGAACAAGCGGCAGACCACATTGGTGATGGCGATTTCGCCGCTGTCCTCATCTTCGAGCTTGTGCAGGCAACAACGACCGCAGCCGTCACAAAGAGATTCCCACTCGTCCCGGGTCATGTCCTGCAACCGTTTGGTTTTCCAGAACGGAACAGCCTTGCTTTCCGCAGCTTGAGCGGCATCTAAGGTGCTGTCCGGACGGTTCTTGGCCGGTTTGCGCGGGGTCGTTGTTTTGGCTGTGGTGCGGGACGTCATGACGTCACTTTACCAGATCCTGAAGCCGCCGGGCCATGTCTTCTGGGGCCACGCCCACTGAAAAATGCGAAACATAGTCACCGGTCGGGCTCATGAGAAAAACGATAGAGCTGTGGTCCATCAAATAGTCTTGCTCGCCATCGCCTGCTTTTTGAAAGTAGACTCGATAAGCCTTTGCTGCAGCAGCGATTTCTGCCTCAGTACCGGTCAATCCGATGAGTTTCGGATGAAAATTGGCGACATATTCGGCCATGACCGGGACGGTGTCACGGACTGGGTCGACGGTGATGAAGATCGGCTGAATGCGATCTTGCGCACGTTTGGGCAGCAGCTCCATGGCGGCGGTCATGATCTGGAGCTCGATCGGGCAAACATCCGGGCAGTAGGTATAGCCGAAGAACACCAGCATGTACTGGCCGGCAAAGTCCTTTTCGGTGACGCGTTTGCCGGTGTGATCGGTCAAGCTGAACGGGCCACCAACCAAGGCTTTTCCGCCTGGGGGCTCCCGCTGACCGTCGTCCGATATCAATTTCCACGCCAAAACACCAGCGATCAACACCAGAATAGCGAAAACAAGAGGTAAAAAAGGCTGTATTTTCCGGAAGTTAGACACTACGACCGATATCCCTGTTTATAAAACGATTGAAAGCTTTTATATAGGGTATGCCCGGATGTGGCAAATACTGTCCCCTGGGGAGGGGTTAAAGATTGAGGTTTTGATGCGTAAGTTAAGACTTTTCCTGGTTGCAGCCATGATGTCTATGCCGGTGGCGTCACCCAGCATGGCCCAATTCTCGCCCACCTTCGAAATGATGCAGGGATTGAAAAAGGGCGACTATTACAAACTCAAAACCAATGTTCTGAAAGGCGCCAATGTCAACGCCCGGGACGATGACGGCACCCCTGCCCTGGTTTTGGCGACGGCCATGGGCGACGCCTCGGTGGTGAAATTTCTGGTCGAACAAGGCGCCCACGTGAATGTCGGTGACGCCAAGAAAACGACGCCCTTGATGCGGGCAGCCACGTCTGGTGACAAAACAACGACGGCGGTGCTGCTGTACTTCAAAGCCGACCCCAATCTTGGTGACAATCTGGGTGAGACGGCGTTGATGAAAGCGGCGCGTGTCGGTTCCCTGGATGTCATCAATTTGCTTTTGCAAAGCGGTGCCAATGTGGAACTCGAAGACAACACCGGCCACACCGCGCTGAGCTATGCCCAACGCTACCGCAAACGCAATGTGGAAAAAGCATTACAAGACGCCGGCGCTCAGTATTAAACCATAACCGATAAATCGGAAATAATTGCGGCGTCTGAAATCTGTTCTGACCTGTTACACGTTTCGTTCACTGTGCGCATACGGTAAAATATGAGCCGTCGCACCAGGAGCAGTAACTTGGCTTATATGATCCATATCGAACGCTATGATCCAATAGGAAAGCGCGTGCCAATACCCGAAAATGAATGGGTCGAGGCTGTGGCGGCAAATGGTGACATTCGACTGATGGCCGGGGATGTCGTTGCTTTAAATCCGACGACTGGCGAATTGATTTCTGTGAAAAATAATCGACTTGATGCCGAGCTTTTTGACGAACAGCATAACAGCTGGATGCCTATATTTTTTTGGTCCACGCGAGGGAAGATAAGCTTTAAAGCAACAGCGGAATTTGAAAATCCGCAGTCTTCTCTGAAGGCGATGGCCACTAAGCTGGCCCAAACTCTTAACGCCTCTGTGGTGGGTGACGAGGGTGAAGTATACACCTAATTTGCGGAAAGCTTGCGTGCAATTTTATGGTGATATGTGGGTGGCCAAAATGTGCTATGACAAATTGTTGCACCCTCAAAATGTGATTATCCAGTCTTTAAGATAAAGCTGTCGCTTCGGTTGGTTTTGTCGCGAGCTTGTCGACATGTGGTCCTTGATATAGCAGCACACCATGACGATGGCCAAAAGCGATGGCTTCGGGGCCGAGGCAATCGGTGAGGATAACTTTTGTCGCTCCGGCACTTTTGATTGTCTCCGTGAGCGTGGGTGTGCAGTCATTGCGAAACTCTAAGGCCCAGGCCGGCGCCCAAGCAATTTTGTGGAAATGCACGTCCAGTCGCTCGGGCTTGATCAATGCGAAGGCATGGGGATCCCAGCCGCTTACGCAAATTTTGTGACCGCACTCCAGTACTTTGTCGCGGGCGGCGAAAAACTTTCCGGGATTTTGCAATAGCTCCGTCGCAGAAAATTCAACCATGATCGCGGTGCGCGTCACCTGACGGTAATGGCTGTTGAAAGCCGTAAACTCCGATGTCAAAGCGCTTTGAATGGACAGCGGCAATGTCAGTGCGTGGGGAATGCGCGCTGTCGTCAGTAATGCGGCGGCGCTGTCGCCATCGAATAAGTCGGTCAATACCCGCAGCAACCATTTGTCATTGGCCATCCCGCGGTCGGCTAATTTCGGATGATGGCGGACATGAAGTTTGACGGCTTCGATCTCGAAACAAACTTCATTCAGAATGGCGGTGGTGACGCCATCGCGGGTCATGGCGTAAACGGTTTTCACACCGGCGCGCTGTGCGATGTTCAAATCTACGGTTATTGGCTTGGTTGGTTTTTTCTCGGCGGTCGCGAAAGATATGACGCTGTTATCGGGCGATGATCCGTCCGGCTCGTTTTCATACAAAGACGTCGCGGTTGCGAGAAAGGCGGCATAGTCTGTTTCCAGATCGAAATAGGTGCAGAACGGATCCGCAGCCCGCTCGGGGCCACGACGACTTTCCAATATTTTGAACTGCGGATCGTCGCGAAACATATACCGGAGCCGCAACACCACTTCATCCAAAGCCGGTAACGACACATCCTTGCCGACAAACACCATGTCGTGATTGAGCAAGCGAAACAGTTGGCCTTCATGCTTTTTGATCAGGCCATTGAATGTCTCGGCGGCAATTCGCAGGTCCTGGATGTGATGGCTTTCACGGCTTAATCGCGAAATATGGATATGAACGGCGCGACGACCGCTCTGATGATTTTTAAGCCGACGTGCGTAATCGGCCAGAATTTCTTCTTGGCTTGGCAAAGCATTATGGTTGACGCGCCGCCTGCGCATGACGCCCGGAGTCCTCAAATTAGGTTATCGTGCCTTAAAGAGTGGCATGGCGGCGCTTACAAAATGGTTAAAATTTTACATGCCGTGCAGCCACCAGGCCGCTTCGTTGATCGAATAAATGGGTCGATAATGGAGGATACTGGAGGCCTTAACCGGTTGCGGTAATTGATTATCCAGGACCAAAACCGTGTCATCGAGATAGACCACCAAGACCGCATGAGGGACTTTGAGGTTGGTGTCTTCGACCACCACGATCCGCATCTGGTCCGGGTCGAGCCCGAGCGCTTTGAGCGAAAAATATTTGGCGATGGCAAAGTCCTCGCAGTCACCGTCTTTGTGCAGGAACTCCTGAAGGGTGGCCCAATAATCGGCGATCCCCCAATTGACAATATCGGTGACATAGGGGGCGTCATTGATAAAACTGTTGATCGCTTCGATTTTTTCGCGGGGGGACCGATCAGCGACCGCGTCTATGACGTCGGCGAGTTCGTCTTTGCGGCATTTGAAATTTGCTGTGACGCGGCAGGGAAATGGTTGATCCTTGCGCGCTTCTTCCCAGGCGTGGCGGCTGAGCATGTCGGTCCATTTGCTGAAGCCGGCGATGCTCGAGCCGCGGGTTTCCCGGGACCCGAATAAACCACTGGAATTTTTTGCAGTGGAATTCTTTACAGCGGAATTTTTATCGGTGATTTGGGCGACGGCGTGATGGTTGGTGCCGATATCCAAGATTGCGCCGACCATGACCAAAGCCATAGAGACAGCCACATAGTTTATTCCACGCCGGAAAGACGCCCAAATAGACGGGGTGGTGAACCGGGTCACGGCAATGGTGCGGGATGGCTGTCCCAGGGTCACGAGGGTGTGGTCCTTTATCACGGCCTATGGCCAAGCGCGAGCGATAACGGTATCCTTAGCCAACAAGCGGTTAAGTCATTCTTAACGCTATTTGTTAGAAATTCATAAAGTCTATTTGGGCCAATGCGGCGAAACAACGACACGTATCACGGGGGGACCGATTGGTGAAGGATACTGCGGTGCGAAGCCGAGAAGAGGACGCCGCCGACCGCGTCCGCCGCACCGCCGTCATTCTATTGGCGGTTATTCTGGCGGTTGCGGCCTTGGGTTTCTTTCTGGTCTTCCGTTTTGCCGAAGCGAACCGCGACCGTGATATGGCCGCCTGGCGCGATCGTTTGGCGGTCGTTGCGGAAAGTCGGGCCGCGGCGGTCGATGACTGGATTGGCGCTGAACGCGATGTGGTGGCGACCGTTGCCCGCAACCCGACGATCCAGTTTTTTCTGACCGAACTCGGCTGGACCGGCACCCTGGACAATGTGACCGATGGCGCGGCGCGGCTTGATATCATTAAAACCTATATGACCTTCACCGCTGAACAGAGCGGGTTTGCGGCCGCGCCCACAGGCCCAGCCATTGCCGCCAATGTCGAGCAGCAGCTGCGCGGCGGTCTGGTCATGACCGACAAGGACGGCCGCCCGTTGGTGAGCGTAGCGGGAAGCCCGAACACCGAGACTATTTTCAAGGCATACCGGGCTCAAGATAGCGATGGACGGCGGCCCTATGTCCATGACCTTTATCTTGGCGATAGTGGGGAGCCGACCTTGGCCTTCGTTGCCCCCGTTTTCCC
>JBBCIP010000457.1:0-5999 GCA_037189785.1 Alphaproteobacteria bacterium | reverse complement strand
CATATCCAGCATCCGGTCCGCTTCGTCGATAACCACAACATCGACGCCGTTCAGCAAAACTTTGCCGCGCTCGAAATGGTCCAACAAACGGCCTGGGGTCGCGATTAGGACATCGACACCGCGATCCAGCAAACGGTCTTGATCGGCAAACGACACACCGCCGATGATCAAAGCCATCGAAAGCTTGTGGTATTTGCCATAAACTTCAAAGTTTTCAGAGACTTGGGCAGCCAACTCCCGGGTCGGCTCCAAAATCAAGGATCGCGGCATGCGCGCCCGTGCCCGACCGGCGTGAAGAATATCGATCATCGGCAGTGTAAAGGCCGCTGTTTTGCCGGTCCCGGTCTGTGCAATACCAAGAATGTCACGACCTTGCAGCGCCGCCGGGATGGCCTGGCGCTGGATTGGGGTGGGCTCTTTATAGCCTGCCTCCTCGACGGCCCGGAGGACTTCGTCGCTGAGGCTCAGATCGCGAAAACTCATGCTTGTAATTTCAATCTGGGCTGAAACATCAGCCGGAATACCATCTTCATCGCGGGCGCAGAATAGGCAAACCCTGCAAGTTGTCAACTTCTGTCTTGCAGAGCAGCATCGTAATCCGGCAGAAATACGGGGGCTGATGGTTAACCCTCCTGTATTAAGAGTTTTAGACGTGCGCAAAAATCTACTTTTGGTTCCAGGGTTGCTCTGCACGGCAGAGTTATGGACGGCCCAGATCGCTGCTCTAGAAGATATTGCCGACGCAATCGTCGCCGACAACACGTCGGCTGACAGCATTCAAGCTATGGCCGCCACTATCCTCAAGACCGCCCCGGACCGGTTTGCCCTCGCCTCCCTGTCCATGGGCGGGTTCATCGCCCTTGAAATCATGCGGCAAGCACCGGACCGTGTAACGCACCTCGGCCTGTTCAACACCAATGCCCGCGCCGATTTGCCCGACCAAATCAAACAGCGGCAAGGGTTTATTTCCGTCGCCAAACGGGGCCGGTTCCTTGGCGTCAGCCCGCAGTTGCTTCCGTCCCTGATCCACCCCGACCAGCTCGATAATAAATATATTACCGGCACAATTATCAGAATGGCCAAAGACACCGGCCCTGACGCCTTCATCCGTCAAGAGCAGGCCATCATGGGGCGCATGGACAGCCGCCCTTCCCTCGCCGCGATCTCCTGCCCCACATTGATCATCGCGGGCGACAGCGATCAACGATCGCCGGTCAAACTCCACCAAGAAATGGCCGATGCCATTCCACATGCACGGCTAGAAATCCTTGAGCGATGCGGACATCTGGCGCCTTTAGAAAAACCGGAAATCGTCAACACGCTGATGCGGGAGTGGTTGACAGAAGTGACTGCCTAGCAGCACTTTCTAGAAACAAAACTGGCCCAGACTTCGAAAAATCTGAGCCAGCTTTTTTCGTAAAATATAGGGGGTGCTCAGATATCCAGATCTTTCACAGCCCCGGCGTTTTCTTGAATAAAAGCAAAACGTAATTCCGGTTTGCGACCCATCAAATCTTCGACACGCCGCGCGGTCGCCCGTTGGTCTTGGAAATCTTCGGGCAGCACGACGCGCAGAAGTGTCCGCTTCTTGACGTCCATGGTTGTTTCTTTCAACTGTGCCGCAGGCATTTCACCCAGACCTTTAAAGCGGCTGACTTCGACCTTGCCGCGTCCGGTGAATTCTTTTTTCAACAGCTCCTCGCGGTGGCGATCATCACGCGCGTAATGCACTTTGCCGCCCTGCGCCATGCGATAAAGCGGTGGTTGCGCCAAATACAAACGACCACGCCGAACAAGCTCCGACATTTCACGGAAGAAGAACGTCATCAACAACGTCGCAATATGCGCGCCGTCGACATCAGCGTCGGTCATGATCACGACTTTTTCATACCGCAGATCATCTTCCCGGAATTTATCGCGCACACCACACCCCAGCGCCTGGATCAGGTCGGCGATTTCCTGGTTGGCGCTGATCTTTTCAGACCCGGCGCTGGCGACGTTCAAAATCTTACCCCGGATCGGCAGAATGGCTTGGGTTTTACGATCCCGCGCCTGTTTCGCCGACCCACCGGCCGAATCACCTTCGACGATAAAAATCTCGGTCCCTTTTGGACCATCCGCCGAACAATCGGCCAGTTTGCCCGGCAACCGCAAGCGGCGGCGATTGGTTGCGGTCTTGCGCTGGACTTCCTTTTCAGCCTTGCGCCGCAACCGTTCTTCGGCCCGTTCCAGAACCCAGTCCAACAACCCATTGGCTTGGGTCGGTGCACCCGACAACCAATGATCAAAGTGATCACGCACGGCGTTCTCGACCAGCCGCGCCGCTTCAGGCGTTGCCAATTTTTCTTTGGTCTGACCTTGGAACTGCGGATCACGAATGAACACAGAAATCAGAATAGCTGACCCGCCCAAAGCATCTTCCGCCGTGATATCTTTGGATTTCTTATTGTTCACAAGCTCGCCATAGGACCGGATGCCCTTGGTCAAGGCGGTGCGGAAACCTTGTTCGTGGGTTCCGCCTTCGGGGGTCGAGACGGTGTTACAATAGGAATGGAAAAAGCCGTCGCCTTCGGCCGGCCAGGCCACCGCCCATTCCACCGATCCCATGTCGTCGGCCAAGGCCGCCCGCCCGGTGAACACATCCGGCGTGACACATTGGGCACCGTTTATGGCGTCCTTTAGGAAGTCGGCTAGGCCGCCCGGAAAATGCAACGTCGCTTGCGTCGGGGTTTCGTCGCCTGGGCGGATCAAAGATGGATCGCACGACCAGCGAATTTCAACGCCGCGGAACAAATAGGCCTTGGACCGTGCCATCCGGTAAAGCCGCGACGGCTTAAAGGCCGCGGTCGGGCCGAAAATCTCAGGGTCCGGCAGGAAGTGGACTTTGGTGCCGCGACGGTTGCTGGTCGCGCCCTTGTGGACCAGTTTCGTGGTGGCATGGCCGCGGGCGTAATCCTGGCTCCAAATCTGTTTATCGCGGGCAATTTCTACTTTGACCCATTGCGACAACGCATTCACGACCGAAATACCAACCCCGTGCAACCCGCCCGAGGTTTTATAAGCCGAGGACCCGAACTTACCACCGGAATGGAGCGTGGTCATGATGACCTCAAGCGCCGATTGGTTTTTGTATTTCGGATGCGGGTCGGTCGGAATACCGCGCCCATTATCGGAAATCGCCAACGAACCATCCGCTTCGACGGAAATTTCAATACGGTTGGCGTGGCCGGCCACCGCTTCGTCCATGGCGTTGTCCAACACCTCGGCCGCCAAATGGTGAAAGGCACGTTCGTCGGTCCCGCCGATATACATGCCGGGGCGACGACGAACGGGCTCAAGGCCCTCAAGGACTTCGATATCCTTGGCCGAATAATCGGAGGATGTCGCGGAAATATTATCGAAAAGGTCCGCCATGGGGCTCCCAAAAACTCAAACTGGAAAGGTGATCAGAACCTACAATTACCGACCGGCCCTTGGCAAGGCTACTATATCTTGTATTTGAGGAATGCCGAAATTAGGGCGTTTTGCTTAGGCCGCAGATATCAGATCCGGCGCATAACGGTGCCACGGATCAAAACAGCCAATATAGCGCAGGTGGCAATCGTGCCACACATTGGCCCCGCCGTGCCGTCGGCCAAAAGACTGGCCGCCGTGGCCGCAATAGCCCCGAGGCCGAATTGGAGCATCCCGAACAAGGCCGAAGCCGCTCCGGCATTGACGCTGTAGGGTGCCATAGCGAGAATCGTCGCATTGGGGCCGATCAGACCAACGCTGCCCACATACACCAACAAACACCCAATCAGGACCGGTAATCCACCCCAACCGCTGATCCCAGCCACAAATAATATGAGGGCGGCAATCAATTGGCAGCTGATCCCGACGGTAATGATACGGCGCTTATTGTAATTTAAAAGGAATCGGCCATTGATTTGGGCCAATAGCAAAATCGCTACGGCGTTCGCACCAAACAACAAGCCATAAGAAGCTGGCGCGAGGCCGTGAAGTTCGATGAACACAAACGGAGATCCGGTGATATAGGCAAACATACCGGCTGTCGCCAAACTTGCGACCAAGGCCGGGCCCATGAATTGCCGCTGCCGCAAGAGATTAAAATATCCGCCGAGTACATTGCCGAAACTAAGTGCCCGTGGTCCTTCGGACCCGACTTTGCGGCTTTCCGGCAGTAACAACCGGACCGAAATAAGGGCGATCACGCCCACCAAGGCCAGCAGCCAAAACATGGCGCGCCAACCGAACAACAGCAAAATCTGAGCACCGATCAAAGGCGCGAGTATAGGCGCAAGCCCGCTTACCAGCATCATGGTGGCGTAAACGGGGGCCGCCTCCGAATTGTCGAAGCTATCGCGGATGACGGCGCGGGCGATCACCACCCCGGCGCAAGCTCCAAGCGACTGCAAAAACCGTAACAGGATCAGGGCATCCGCACTGGCGGCCATGGCACAGCCCGCCGATGTCACGATAAAAAGCCCAAGTGCCATGTAAAGTGGGGGCTTCCGGCCGTAGCGATCCGATAACGGGCCATGAATACCCTGCCCCAAGGCAAAACCCAGCAAAAAAGCCGCCAATGTGCCCTGGATCGCCGCTTCCGTGGCACCTAAATCGGCGCTGATAGTCGGTAAAGCCGGCAAATAGATATCGATTGCCAAAGGCCCAAAGGAACTCAATAAGCCTAAAACGAGAATAATCTTGATACGGATCGCTTGCGTCATCGGGTACACTTGATCTTTCCAAGCTGCCTCAGTATCCGAGCGTGGGCGGCCGATCAAGGAATGATCTGCAATAGGAGCGTAATATGGCGGAAATTGTTAATTTGCGGCGCGCGCGGAAGGCCAAAGCCCGCCAAGACGATGCCGCCAGCGCCGCCGAAAACCGCACCCGCTTCGGTCGTAGTAAGACTGAGCGTCAGAAATCAGCAGCCATTGAAACGTTGGTGACCCGCGCCCTCGATGGACACAAACTAGATCCTTCAGCCAAAGATAAAGACTGACCAGGGGTTACGGCTTATCTTCCCGCTCCACATAGTGTTGCGGCAGAAATTGCTTCACCACCGGCCCCGTGCGGTCCCAGCCACGGCAAGTGTCCAATATTTTCGGCGGTAAGTTGTCGGGGCTTTCGCCATCGGCCGCATCGGCCTTTCCCAGTAGGAAGTCGCGCCGCCGGGTTCCGCTTTGAAGGGTCTGGAACGCCACAGTCGCCATTGGCCCCAACAATTCGACCAAATGGGTGCAGCCTTCCACGCCGCCCAATACCTCTTTCACCCGGCGGTTCCAACCAGCGCCGATTTTCAGGCCGATCAAGCGTTTGAAATTGCCGGTAACACTCGAACAAATTTCAAATGGGCTATTATCCGTCGCCGCTTCCACATCGTGAACGGTCATTTCATCATCCAACGTCAGGCGCAGCCACATTTCATGGATCGCCGTGCCGGGTTCAATAGTCCCACGCCAAGCATTGTCAAAGGCATAGCTTTTTACATCGGTGATATGACCTTCGATATCCCAAAGCCCATCTTCACGACAGAACCCTTCGCAAGTAATGCGGCGTGTATGGTAGTGCTCGCGGGCGGCAGGTGGCGGTAATGGCATGCCCTGGTGTCCTTATTATCTAGCCTTATTGATGGCGGTCTTCTGTCACATAGCGTTAAACATAAGCCTAGGTAAACACTCGTTTTAATCCACCCCTATTTTTGCATAGTGGCCAATCAACTTTTTTATCCCTGACAATATCGCATGGATTGCCGGGTCAAGCCCGGCAATGACACTATTCGTGAATGCGTCACCACTGGGCCCGACCCGGTGGTCCATAAAGTGGCGGTACCGGTCGGGCACAAGGGGATTGCGTCCTATCAGGGAACACCGACAATATTCGTGAATGCGTCACCACCTGGCTCGACCCGGTGGTCCATAAAGTGGCGGTTCCGGTCGCGGCACAAGGGGATTGCGCCCTATCAGGGAACACCGGCAATATTCGTGAATGCG
>JBBCIP010000456.1:0-1514 GCA_037189785.1 Alphaproteobacteria bacterium | reverse complement strand
ATCAACCTGTCCCGGCGAAGGAAAAACGACAAAGGCGCGGTCGTTGGCGAAAAAAGCCACAGGATCGGGCCTGCAAATTCTTTTCATTGATTGTGATCCCAAATTGATGGGAAATGAAACCGGTATTGTTGACGTCTTAAATAAATCCACTCCTCTCGATATGGCTATATCTGCTTCTCCTGATTTTCCTAATCTTGATTATTTATCCTGCGGCCATATGACCGAAGATAATCAAATTCTTTTGGGCGGCCCAAAAATGAATGAGCTCCTGGAAGACTTCAAAAAAACTTATGATTTGATCATCATCGATTGCCCGCCCGTTTTGTCGCTATCATATGTCGTATCATTAACACAAAAAGCCGACTATATCCTTTATCTCGCGCGCTGGAAAATGGTTGATATGCGTGACCTGCTATCCGGCATCGGCATGCTTAAAGATTACGAAACACCAATAGGCGTGGTCTTGACCAATATGCCCAATCGTGCTGCCCAAAAATACGGCCTGCAACCCGTGCGTCATTATTATCATCGGTATTTCGATAAACCGGTCAATGTCAAAGGATAATCTGTGACCGCAACAAAAAAAATGGGAGAACCATATCCTATCGCTCCCACTGCGGCATCCCTATCCTATCCGATGATGTTTGAAACAGCGGCAACGCTGTTTATGATCGCTATATTTGCCGGAACAATATTTGTTCAATTACTTCTCGGTATTGATGACATGGCGACCGACCCTAAAGCTGGCCTGGTCCGATTTGTCTATCTGGGGCTCTATGCCGTTATTCTCGGCATCTCCATATTCTATTATCGGCGCATGACTTTACTGCTGATCGGAAGCTTGCTTCTGATATTTTTTCACGGTTTTCTCTTTTTTTCTGTTCTATGGTCCGTCGATCCTGGCGCCACTATCCGTGGTGCCATCGCCCTTACCATGACGGCTGTGTTCGGGTTTTATTTGATTGCACGGTACGGCTCTTATGGGGCTGCGCAGTTGATTTATTATACGTTATTGGGGCTGATTGTTTTATCGACTGTGTTGGCTATCATCACTCCTGACCTGGCTATCCACAGTGATTCTCATCAGGGAAGCTGGCGCGGCATATTCGTTCATAAAAATGTTGCGGGAAACGTCGGTGTTTGGCTTGTTCCACTAATCCTTTATTTAGCCAACGGCCAGAAGATATCGTGGCGCTCGGCGCTTATATCCATTCTGGCCACTTTAGCCTTTGTTGTTATGACCGGATCACAAACATCTTTGGTCGTAGCCTTAGCTATGATCCTATTACAAGGACTATGCATCTTTTTAACGCGCGACATTCGACTTGCAGCGAGTTTTGCCATTCTCGCGTTGGTCAGCATCAGCCTCATTATTTTTGTCATCTACGCCCTGCCCGACTTGTTTGCCGCAATCCTGGGTCGTGATGCGACCTTTACGGGCCGTGTCTTCATATGGGAAGAATTACGCGCTTTGATCGCCCAAAAGCCAATGTTGGGTTATGGCTATAGCGCCA
>JBBCIP010000455.1:0-10747 GCA_037189785.1 Alphaproteobacteria bacterium | reverse complement strand
GAATAAATCGTTTCGCCGCAGCTTCCGCCACTTTGCGCCCTGTTGGAACACTGCCGGTGAAACAAACGGCATCCACGTGATTGACCACTTCGGCACCGATGGCGCCGTCACCCAAAACGATCTCAAAAACAGCCCTCAATTCCGGCACATCTTCCAAAGACCGAAGAATAGGATCGACAAAGCGCGGGGTGATCTCGCTCGGTTTCAACACCACCGCGGCGCCTGCGATCAATGCCGGAATGGCATCGATGAAAGATAAGGTGACCGGGAAATTCCAAGGACTGATGGCCCCCACCAGTTGGTATGGAACGTACTGATTTTTGTATGATACGCCCGGCAGAATTTTTGACTCTAAAACTTCCGTTTGGATCTGCGTGGGGGCCGTTGTGCGCCAACGCTGAATATTACGAATAAGCCCCTCAACCTCACGCCCCGATAACCATGCCCGGCCTGTATCAATCGTTAAAGCTGCAGCAATATCATCACGGTATTTGGTAACGGCATCAGCCCATTTACCCAAGACATCGATCCGATAATCGAGGCCCTTTTCCAGCCACTGCGGCTGATTGGCGCGCAACCGTTTTGCGGTTTCGCCCACCTCAGCCACTGTCGCCGGGGTAAATGAATAATCAAATTGTCCGTTACGAGGATTTCTTACGCGCATATTCAGCGTCCATTACAGTTAGTGTTAAGAGCCTTCCCGCACGCTGAACCGCCGCAAGCGAGAAAAGGCATAGGCCGTGACGCCGACAACAATCAGAAGCAATCCGATTACCGAAGGAACAACACGCTCAAGCACAGTCGTTAGATTTTCTTTAGGGTAGGTATAGGTCGGGAAATCATCATACATGGACGATTCGAGAATTTCCTGACGCAAATACTTTGGCGTGAAATACTGACGCCACACGTCATGAAACTCATAAACCGTATCCATGTAATCGTTATAGCGCTTGGTGCTGACACCGGAAATTTCATTCAGCGCCAATTGCATAACGACGGTCGGGCTTAAATATTGGAACCACGACACAAAAGATTCTTGCTTGTCTTGTTGGAAGCGGAAGTCAGCAAAAACCGGCTCCACCGCTTTTTCAAGGGCAATCTGACGGGCCAAGAACACTTCAAGATAGGTGATGGAATCTTTATCCGGCAGCATTTCGACGTGGTCGGTGAAATAAGCCTTGGTCGTTTCATCGGCTGTTTTCTCTGCTGCACTTGTGGCTTCACGAATGGCAACTTTCAAATCCATACGCGATGGCGCCGGATGAAACGTCGTGGCCGCAAGATTGATCAAAGCTGGCAAAATCACAACGAACACAAGCCAACTACCGGCCAGAACCGTCGCGTTGGTTTCAGAGTCTTTGTTAAGAGCATTGACCAAGACACCCAGCGCAAACCAGAACAAGCTATACAGGAAAACAATCGCCACCCACAGGCTGAACCGCATCCAGGTTGAGCCTTGTTCAAGCATGCCGAGCTTTCCGGCCGAGAACACCAGGGCAATCAATCCCATTGCCAAGATAACAACCATCAAGACCATCAGCCGTGACAACAGTTTCGCAGCCATAAACGTCCGCAACGAAACGGGCTGTGTCATCGCCAATGCCAGAGTTCCGGATTCCTTCTCATTCGACAGCATGTCGTAAGTCAGTGCGATGATGAAGACCGGCAGAATAAACAAAATGACGAAAGCGATATCAAACGTTCCCGCGGTCAGATTAAGCGGGTTTTCGATTTCGTAGTTGTCGGACATGTTGAACTTATTCTTCATGTCCACATAGGTGTAGGTGCGTTGTAGATCGCTTTGACCGACCGCAAACGCCGAAAGCCCTGTCGGCGGCAAAATCGCCACTTCTTTCAGCAACTCACCGCCGACCGCACCGGCATTCGTTCCTTGCGGAGACTGACCGACCCGCGGTTTGGTGTGACTAACCGGGGCAAAAACCCGCGGTAGATTGCGTTCCTCGGTATATTTTTCATAAGCGATCAGTTCATCACGAACATTCTGCTTAATCTGCCCCTCAACCTCAACGGCAACATCAACGCTGGTATTCTTACGTTCAACAGCACGATAGCCGTTCCAGGCACCGAACATCATCGCAACCGTCAACAACGCCAGCATGAACAAAGCAGCCGACGATCGCATCAGAAGCCTTATTTCGTGCTGAATTATGATTTTCAACATGTTTCTGTCCTCCCGCTCAAACATGCAACCGTTTCACTGCCATGACAGCGAACAGCAAGCTCAGCAATCCCCACAAAGCCAGCAGAATGATATTCTGTGTTTGGTTTTGCATCGATTGTGAAAGGGTTGGAGGAACATATTGATACGGTGGAACTTTAGCAAAAACCTCGCGCCCGGAAACATGGAGCGGGTCTTTCATCGTCGTGTTATCAATCAATTCATTATTCATGTCCGTGATCATTTTGATCCGGAAATCTTGAGCGGTTTGATTGAATTGCTCTTGGTCGATAAGGCTGGTTCCCGATAATGCCATGGACAAAGACCGCACAGGCAACAGCGGGGAAATAAATCCAAACGCGTCCTGCAGTTTTTGTTGCGAGAAGAAAACGTCGCGCAAATCACCCAGGAATTTTTGATAGATCACATAATCGCGTTCTTCTAAAACTTGCATCGATATCCCGACCCAATACACCGGAAGATCCCGCACGGTTGCCACATTGTATTGCGCCAGAAGTTCCTGACGAACCAACTCGACATGATCGGATTGCGGCATCGAGACACGCCCTTCAGCTCCCTTGAGACCATTGGCGCTGGTTGCTTTGGCATCTTTATAAAATTCCGAGAAGGTCGGGGTCACGACAGCCAGTTTGGATATGTCGCTCGCCGCCTTCGGCATCAAGAAACTCGCAAATGCCCAAAATCCGATAAGAATAACCAAAGCCGTTTTAGCACTGCGCGCCACGGCAGATACGCCCAAGGTTAGGAACAAAAATGCCAGCACATAAATCAGATAGGCAATGAGTAAAAGCCCGGCCCGGCTACCCAGTTCCTGGCTATCGCTTTTGAGGCTGAACGCTAAAATAGCCGCGCCGATCACCACCGCTGGGACGACAATCAACGAAATTGCCGCACCGACACCCAGAAATTTACCCCACAGCAGATCACTGGGACGGACACCAAGGCTCATCACCTGACGCAATGTCCCACTATCGCGCTCACCCGCAAATGCCGAAAAACCAAGCAAAATAATCACCAGGGGCAACAACACTTGCAAGATCATCGATGGCGTCAAATCGCCGAATCGCGATACCGCGCCATTATCTTCTGCGGGACGGTTTTGTGCGAAATTTGTTTTATGCGCTTCCATCCACAACGTTGTACCGGCATAGTTGTCGATACCGCTGTCAAAAAAAGCCAAAGTGCCTTGGGGCTTATAGGCATAGTTGCCAAAATGGGCTGCCATATGTGGATTTTTCACATCTTGGTCAAGCCACTGTTCGACATCGCGCTCCTGCGCACTTTCCCGTGTCTCGTGTAACGATTGGTAGCGCTGAAACCCTGTCGCAAAGGATGTCAGCAGCAGCAATAGCATTATCGCGACGGACCACTTGAAGCGGCCGTCACGGACGAGACAAAGAAATTCCTTCTTTGCGATCACTCCGATCATGGCACACCTCAATATTTCATTTCTTCGAGATAAATCTGCTCAACTTCTGTATGGGATACGTCACTGGCGGTCAGTTCCCGCACAAGCGCGCCTTGACGCATGATACCAAGACGTGTCCCTGTTTCTTTGGCGCGGAACAAATCGTGGGTCACCATCAAAATGGCGACATCGGATGCTTTTAACTCCAATAACAACGCGGAAAATTCATTGCTGCTTTTTGGATCAAGACCCGAGGTCGGTTCATCCAACAAAATTGCTTTCGCTTGTTTTGCTAGGGCAATCGCGATCCCGACCTTTTGACGCATTCCTTTAGAATAGCCACCGATATTTTGATCGACCGCTTCGACTTGCAAACCGCACCGCTTCAGCAGATCACGATAGGTTTCTTCGGAATAGTCATGCCCGCCCAGTTTTGAGAAATATTGCAAATTCTCAATCCCCGTCATATTCCGGTAAAGCATGACGTTTTCAGGGATGTAGGCGATATATTTCTTTGTCTCCAGGGGATTTTCCTGGACATTGATGCCGTTGATACGGGCTTCACCGCTGCTCGGCGTGATGAAATTCAGGAAACAATTGACAGTGGTTGTTTTACCGGCACCATTGGCACCAAGCATACAATAAATTTCACCCGGCGCGACCTTGAGATCAAGGCCTTTCAGCGCAACGTTCGTACCATATTCTTTCCGTAGCTTAATGGCTTCTAACATTATGACGGCTCACGTTTAAGAGGCTGCACGAATACCCAATATCTCGTATCAATGTTATGACAACATGATATTTGGGCGCAAGTTTATTCAGCTTCAAAGCATAATTAGACTACTAGGAAGCCGGTCGCTTAATCGCGACCACGCAAACGGATTAATTCATAAAACTCTCCCAATTTCAGAATATCCTTATTTTTCAATTTATTAGTGGAAACTATGTGGAATTTTTGGCACCAATTGCGCCACCTGTTTGTGATCATTGACGATGCTATGGTGCGGCAATGATGTGCTGTGAAATGTATTACGTAATGGACAACTGCTACCCTGCGCTGTTTTGTGTGTTTTTCGTAATAAAATCAGGCGAATCAGAAATAGTTTTGGGTATCGTCCGACACCAACACCAATCCCCCCGCAAGTCATGGGAAGGCTTGTGTCCTTGATGATGACACCAGCAAATTCTGGATAAAAAAAGCGCGGAGAATTTCTCCGCGCTTCGAAGTAAGGAGTGATTAGTCCTTGGAGACTTAGTTCATCTTCAAGCTGAAACGAAGACCACAACGACGACCTTCGCGCGGCTGAATTTGGTAGACCACCTCACCATTGATGTTCCGGCTGTTGAAGCCGACACTCGGGTCACGATCATTCAGAATATTGGTGCAGAATGCGCCGATACGCGTGTTATCGTTTTCAAGCGTCAGGTTGGCATTGATCGTGCTGTAGTCCGGAGTCCAAGCCAGATTGACGGGTGTGTCATACTGCTTGGAGCGGTAGATGTAGTCAGCACGGGCTGTTACACTGTAGTCTGCAAAAGCCGGCAACGTGTAAGCAACACCAAAGTTGAAGCTATGCTTCGACGTATTTTGAATGCGGTTACCGCTGACATCACCGCCAGGGAACCCATAAAGAGCAGCGTTTTCTACGTTATAGGCCGAAAACACAGCGTCTTTATACGACGCATCATTGTAAGCATAGCTTGTGTTAGTCACGAGACCTTCGGTGATCACCGCAGCCAACTCGACTTCAACACCCTTCACACGCGACTTAGCTGCGTTGTTGATGGCTGTCAGTGTACGGTTCACAGACGGTACGAAGATGGTGTTCGATACTTGCTGATTGGTCCAATCTACCCAATAAGCGGCAACGGCACCACGAACGCGATTTTCAAATGCGGAGAATTTCGCACCGATCTCGTAGCTCCATGCCTTTTCAGGTGCATAGGTACCCCAAGTCGGATCAATGCTTGGATTCATAGGACCAACAACCGCATTAACGCCCGCATTGATGCCACCAGACTTCGTGCCTTTAGCCGCAGAAGCATAGAGCGTCAGATCTTGATTGGGGTTGTAGGTAATGATGATCCGTGGAGTGAAATACTTGAAGCTTGTTTCTTCATAACCCGAACCAACACCACCCGGTGCTGCGCTCAGGAAGCTATTGTCAAGGTTCTTGTCTTCCCATGTATACCGGCCTTCACCGGAAATCGTCAGGTTATCGAGGATGTTGTAATCAAGAGAGGCGAAAACCGATTTCATCTCGGTCTCGGCATCCGTGACTTCAGCAAGCGGGATAACACCATTAACAATCACAGGCAGTGTATTGGCAACAGGGTTCGGGCCAAGCGGCGTGTTGGTGATGATTTCAGCACCTTGGCGACGCACATTGTTGGCTTTCAGCTTACTGTAATAAGCGCCAACTGCCCAATCGACGACATTCTCACCGCTTGATTCAAGGCGTAATTCTTGGCTGAATGCTTCACGCTTTTCCTTGGTCCCCGACAATGTCTGGGCCAGAATGCGGCGCGGCTGGAAGCCCGGTGCACGTGGCGTCAACGTAAAAACGGTGCCTTCCGGTGTACGGTCTTGGTCAGCAAGAGTGTCGAAGGTACGATCATCGTAACCGGTGATCGAGGTCAGGACGACATCATCCCAGTCAGCCTTCAACGTCAGATTGACGTGCAACACTTCATCTTCACCGGCAAAAGACCGAGGATCATAGGTATAGGTTGTCCCATTCGGAATAAACATATTGCCGCGATACAATGTCGGGAAGCCGGCTGGCGCACCGCTTGAGATTGAGCGGCAGCACATAGCCGGATCATCCGTCGGAACGTGGTAACGAGCAAATGTATTGGTTTCACTTTCCTGATAAGTGACCTGCAGCGTGCCGGAGAACACCTCAGAGAAATTAACAAGAACACCACCGCGCACGGAATAAGATTCACGAGCGTTCAAGTGCTGGCCTGATACTGCATCTTTGTAATATCCACCGGTATCATCATAGGCAGCGTCTAAACGGAAAGCGACCTTATCCTCGACCACGGGAGCATTGATGTAACCACCGATGCCCAGGCGGCTATCTTCACCGATCACGCCGTTAATACCAGCCTCAAAACCTTTAACTGAAGGCTTTTTCGTGATGTAGTTGATCGCACCAGCGAAGCTGTTACGGCCGTACTGAGCGCTTTGCGGACCACGCAAAACTTCAACGCGTTCTAAAGATTCCAGAAGAATAGCAGAACTGCTGAAACCATCTACATAGACGCCGTCGATAAAGGTCGCCACATTGGTTTCGTCACCAGCGCGGCTCGACTGTGACATACCCCGAATAACCGGGCGCGCCGTGCTGACACCACCAGGTGCTGTATAGTCAAAACCAGGCGTTTGATGAGCGAGTGATGCTTGATCAACGATGTTACGTTCAACAATGGCTTTTTCGGTAAATGCAGAAACAGATAGTGGCGCATCTAGGATGCTTTCTTCACGTTTCCGCGCTGTAACCACCACTTCTTCTAAAGAAAGAGCTGTTTGCGCAAATGCAGGTGTTGAAGCCGGTGCTGCAAGCATGATGGACGTTGCGACCCCGGACAACATGGCGATTTTGAATGGTTGCATGAACCTATTCCTCCAACGAGACGATTTGATGCGGACTTTTTTATTGTTTAACTACCCAATAGATGAAAAACTCGGATTATAAAGTTCGAGCTTCCAACGTACTGATTATATGACATCATATTATTAATACATATTCCAGCATTATTTTTTGGTGGTGTGCGATATGAAACACGTTTTTCATCAGTATTGTGCAGAAATGTCACAAAACCACGCATACATACGTATACGTATTGTTTTAAAGTAATACCTTTAGTGGATGAGAACTATAATGGCCGGGAATGTAAGCTTTGGGTTTGACCAAGGCTTTAAAAGCCCGGAACACCTTATAAATATTTTAGTTGCCAAAACTATAGGTATTCCCAAGAGCTATAGGTACTCCCAGGGTCGACGATTCTGCCCCGCAACTCGCACGGCTTGAATGCGATCCCGAAGCTTTAGGGTCAGATCAATCGGATCAAGGCCTTCCAACAGCATCTCTTTCGCCTCACCGCCGATCTCAAAGCCATAAATAGACCCATCAGGACTTGTGACCGTTTGCTGCGGTAGATCGATCACCAATTGTCTTTGCTGTGGATCTTGTTCTAAATCTTGCGCGATCCGGGCGATGATATCGGCCGCTAATTCGACCGGTAAAATACCGTTGGTAATGCAATTTGCTTGAAAAATCGGGGCAAAAGATGGTGCCAAAATGGCCCGAAAGCCATATTCCGCAAGCGCCCAAACCGCATGTTCCCGGCTTGACCCACAGCCAAAATTAACCCCGCCAAGAATAATTTCGGATTTGTCATAAGGCGCCCGGTTCATCACGAAATCGGGGTTAGGGTCACGCCCCCCAACCTCTTGATAACGCCAGCCCGCAAACAAACCATCGGACAATCCCGTTTTAGACACCTTCTTCATTTCGCGGGATGGAATGATAGCGTCCGTATCCACATTGGCGCGGATCAGCGGCATGGCGATGGCGGTCAGTACGGTAAACGGTTGCATAGCAGGTCAAATCCACTAAACGGCAAACTTACGGGGGCCAAACTTACGAGGATCAGTGAGAAACCCGGTCAGAGCCGAGGCCGCCACCATTTCCGGCGATGCCAGATGCGACCGTGTTTCCGGTCCCTGGCGGCTTTCAAAGTTACGATTGGTCGAGGTCACCACGCGTTCCTGGCGTCCGAAGCTTTCGCCACCGGCAAAGAAACACATGGAACACCCCGATTCCCGCCACTCAAACCCGGCCGCACGAAACACTTGATCCAAACCTTCGGCTTCGGCCAGGCGTTTCACGGTCGTTGATCCTGGAACACAAATCGCCTTCACCCCGGCTTTGACGTGGCGGCCTTTTAAGATCGCCGCGGCCCGCCGCAGATCACTCAAGCGGCTATTGGTGCAAGACCCGATAAATGCGGCATCAATCGGCAAGCTTTCAAGCGCAGTGCCTGGCGTGATCCCCATATAGGCAATGGCACGGTCATAAGCTTCTTGACTATCGCGATCCTGTACCGCTTGATAGTCGGGCACAACACCATCAATGGCGGTCGCATGTTGCGGGCTCGTGCCCCAGGTCACCATCGGTGTGACCTCGGCACCGTCGATCACAATCTCCCGATCGAATGTAGCGCCGTCATCACTTTTCAAGCTGCGCCAATAGGCAACCGCCGCATCCCAATCCTGGCCCTTCGGCGCATAGGGTCTGCCTTTGAGATAATCGAAAATTTTGTCATCCGGCGCGATCATCGCCGAAAATGCCGCAAACTCCGTCGCCATATTACAAAGCGTCAACCGGGCTTCGACATCGAGCGCTTCAACAGCAGTTCCGGCATATTCCACCACATGACCGCGGCCGCCCGCAGCCGAGTAACGCCCCAACAAATAAAGCGCCAAATCTTTTGCCGTGACACCGGGCGCCAAATGACCATTGACGGTGATGCGCATGCTTTTCGGCTTTTTGATGCGCAATGTCGATGTCGCCAAAGCATGTTCAGCGTCGGTCGAACCAATGCCCCAGGCCAGCGCACCAAAGGCGCCTTGGGTACAGGTATGACTATCCGGGCAAACAAGGGTCAAGCCCGGCAACACAATGCCCTGCTCCGGGGAAATGACATGAATGATGCCTTGTCGGTCATCATTCAAATCAAACAGCGTGATCCCGGCATCCAACGCCGCATCGCGTGTTTCGGTGATAAACGCCGTCCCGGTCGGCATGATGGTTTTATCCGTGCGCCCCGGGAAGGTATCGACAATATGATCCATGGTGGCAAACACGTGGCTTGGCGCCATGATCGGACGGCCCGCTTCCTTTAAGCTTTTGAGCGCCACGCTGCCGGTCCGCTCATGCAGAAAGACACGATCGATCAACACAAGACTGGCATCGCCGACATCGGCAATCCTGTGGTTGTCCCATATTTTGTCGAAAAGACTTTTACTCACCGTCTGTCCTCATACGTTTCGTCGCAAGCGGTCTTGATGCGGCGGACCACTGCGACAAAGTCTCAATTGGTGGCAATCAACCAACCACCTTTGCAGCCTTCAATTTCTCGATATCGGCCTCCGAATAGCCAAGATCAAGCAAGGTTTGCTCGCTATGTTCGCCGACCGTCGGCACATCAAGGCGGCGGCCAAAGCGTTGACCATCCATACTGACCGGCAAGGCCGGTAATACGGTTTTCTTGCCGCCGGGGATGGTGATATCGACAAACCCGCCGGATTCTTTCAGATGCCGGTCATCAAACAAATCTTCCGGTCTGGCCACCGGCGCGAACGGCAAACCGATTGTTTCCAGCTTCTCAAGCATTTGCGCTTTGGTCATGGTCTTGAACAAGGCCTGAACGCGCGGGATAATGACATCCCGGGACTGAACGCGTTGATTGTTCAATTTATAGCGCTCGTCATTGCCCAAATCGTCCAAGGCAAACGCCTTACAGAACGTCACCCATTGCGAGTCGCTGACGACGCCGACAAACACCCGCTCCTCGTCGCTGGTCTCGAACAGATCATAAATGGCCCAGGCCGAGGTCCGCGCCGGCATCGGCATCGCCGCTTTCCCGGTCACCGCATATTGCGCCATATGCTGACCGACCAAGAATGCTGTTGTCTCAAAAAGGGAACAAGTAACTTGCTGACCCCGCCCGGTTTTGTTGCGCTCCTGTAACGCCGCCAAAATACCGATCGCCCCGAACATGCCGCCGGTAATGTCGATCACCGAGGTCCCGGCCCGCAGCGGGCGACCAACCGGACCGGTCATATAAGCCAAGCCGCCCATCATTTGCGCCACTTCGTCCAAAGCGGTTCGATTTTCATAAGGTCCGGGCAAAAAACCTTTTGCAGAACAATAAATTAGCCCTGGGTTGTCGGTGGACACATCGTCATACCCCAGGCCCAGTTTTTCCATCGTGCCGGAGCGGAAGTTTTCAATCAACACATCCGCCTCGGACACCAAACGGCGTGCAATTTCAAGGCCTTCAGGTGATTTCAAATCCAGACACAGGCTCTTTTTATTGCGATTGAAGCGTGGAAAATAACCAGCCCC
>JBBCIP010000454.1:0-36424 GCA_037189785.1 Alphaproteobacteria bacterium | reverse complement strand
GCAAAGACAAAGAAGAAGAAGGCGATTTTCAGAAGGAACCAGATAAAGCCCGGGATCCAAGTAAACGGTGCGAACGGCAGCAGAGGATCCCAACCACCGAAGAACAGCACCGAAATCATCGCGCACATCATCAAGATGTTGGCATATTCACCCAAGAAGAACAGGGCAAACGCCATCGACGAATATTCAACCTGATATCCGGCCACAAGCTCGGCTTCGGCTTCCGGCAAATCGAACGGCGGGCGGTTGGTTTCAGCCAAGGCCGAAATCAAAAACACCACGAACATCGGGAACAACCAAATGACGTACCAGTTCCAGATCCCGCCCGATTGCGCCATCACGATATCCGACAGGTTCAACGATCCGACGCATAATAGCACCGTGACGATCACAAAACCGATCGATACTTCGTAAGACACCATCTGCGCGGCCGAGCGCAACCCGCCCAAGAACGCATATTTGGAGTTCGACGCCCAGCCCGACATGATGATGCCGTAAACGCCCAACGACGAAATGGCGAATAGATACAGAATACCGACGTTGATATCGGCCAACACCAACCCGGCATCAAACGGGATCACCGCCCAGCCGATCAAGGCCAGGGTAAAGGTAATCATCGGCGCGATCAGAAACACGCCCTTGTTGGCACCGGCCGGAACGATGGTTTCTTTCAAGAACAGCTTCAACCCATCGGCAAAGGATTGCAGCAAACCGAACGGACCAACCACGTTCGGACCACGGCGCAATTGCATGGCGGCCCAAATCTTACGGTCGAAGTAAACGGCAAATGCGACGGAGATCAGCAACGGCAACACGATGGCCAAGATCAGCGCCAGATACCAAACGAAGGTACCGAGATAGACCCCCAGGAGGCCGTTCAGAAATTCGGTTACAGAACTAACCATGGGTACCCGTCGCCCCTTCTGTCTCGCCGCTCATCGCCGCCCGACAGTCATCCATAATGAGACTGGCGCGACTGATCGGATTGGTTCCATAGTAATCGGTAACAGCCGACATGAGTGTGGCCTGAGACACAGCACCCGCGGTCCCGAATGCCCCCCACGCTGCCGTCGGTTTTTGATTGAGCGCGGCCAAAACCGGGGTCGCTTCAATCATCTGCGCCCGCAACTGACCGATACTGTCGAACGGCAGGCGCTGACCGACCACATCGGACAACGCCCGCAAGATGGTCCAATCTTCGCGCGCGTCGCCAGGCGCGAACACGGCCCGTGGCGCTTGCTGCACCCGGCCTTCGGTATTGGCATAGGTCCCGGCTTTTTCGGTGTAAGCCGCACCCGGCAAAATCACGTCGGCGTGTTTCACACCGGCGTCGCCATGGGTGCCTTGGTAAATCACAAAGGCATTTTTAAGGGCCGATACATCCAACTCGTCAGCGCCGAGCAGATACACAACCTCGATCTCGCCCTTGGCAGCACCGTCAAGGATCGCCGCCGTATCGCGACCACCACTGCCCGGCAAGAAGCCAAGATCCAAAGCAGCAACACGGCCGGCCGCCGTATGCAGCACGTTGAAGCCGTTCCAATCGTCTGTCACCAGACCGCAGCTATCGGCAACCTTTTTGGCCAAAGCCAACACAGCGGCGCCGTCAGCACCTGTCAGTGCGCCTTGGCCGATGATCAACATCGGGTTCTTGGCGTCTTTCAAGACTTGCGCGAATGCATGAGTGCCACTGGCGATCTCTTCCAACACCTGCGCCGTGGTGCCGAGCTGCTCAACCGGATAGGTCAAATCAACCGGCGCCCCGATCGAGGCAATGCGGAAGCCACCGCGACGGGCGCGGCCACGCAACCGCGTGTTGACGATCGATGCTTCGTGTCGCGGATCGGTGCCGATCAACAAACACGCATCGGCTTGATCGATCCCGGCAATCCCGCTGTTGAACAGATAACCGGCACGCGCCCCGCCGCCGATCTTGGCGCCGTCTTGACGGCAATCCAGATTGACGACACCGAGTTTGTCCATCAATGCCTTCAACGCGAACACCGACTCCGCATCCTGAAGGTCGCCAACCAAGGCCGCAATTTTCGACGCAGCGGTTGACTTCAGCTTGTCGGCAATAACGGCAAACGCTTCGTTCCAGCTCGCTTCCACCAATTTGCCGCCTTTGCGGACATAGGGGCGATCCAAGCGACGACGCTTCAAACCGTCATACGAAAAGCGGGTTTTATCGGAAATCCACTCCTCGTTGATCTCTTCGTTCAAACGCGGCAACACACGCATCACTTCTTTGCCGCGCGCATCGACCCGAATGTTCGATCCGACCGCATCCAAAACGTCGATGCTTTCGGTCTTTTTCAATTCCCACGGGCGGGCAGTAAAGGCATAGGGCTTCGAGGTCAACGCCCCGACCGGACAGAGATCGATCACGTTGCCCGACATTTCCGACGCCAAGGTCTTTTCAAGATACGTGGTGATTTCCATCTTCTCGCCACGCCCCAAAGCGCCGAGATCAGGAACCCCAGCCACTTCTGTCGCAAACCGCACGCAACGGGTGCAGTGAATGCAACGGGTCATTTCCGTTTTGATCAACGGGCCCATATGCTTTTCTTCGACCGCGCGCTTGTTTTCATCGTAGCGGCTGTTGCCGGTGCCATAGGCCACCGACTGGTCCTGGAGATCGCATTCACCGCCCTGGTCGCAGATCGGGCAATCCAGCGGGTGATTGATGAGCAGGAACTCCATCACCCCTTCACGGGCTTTTTTCACGGTGGGGGTGTTGGTGTGAATGACCATGCCGTCACCGGCAGGCATCGCACAAGACGCCACCGGTTTCGGTGACTTTTCCATTTCAACCAAACACATGCGGCAGTTACCGGCAATCGACAGACGCTCGTGATAACAGAACCGAGGAATTTCCTCGCCCGCTGCTTCACAGGCCTGAAGCACGGTGGCTCCGGCTGGTACTTCGACTTCGACGCCGTTGACAGTTAATTTCGGCATGCCATCCGCTCTCCCTTAAGCCGCCCGCTCATGCCGCACGGTGCGCATCGCGCGCGGCCTGGTATTCGTCGATACGGCGCTCCACTTCCCCACGGAAGTGACGCATCAATCCTTGGATAGGCCAAGCCGCCGCGTCGCCCAGC
Source organism: Alphaproteobacteria bacterium (assembly GCA_037189785.1). GTDB lineage: Bacteria > Pseudomonadota > Alphaproteobacteria > Sphingomonadales > Govanellaceae > Govanella. Next base: position 33,320 of record JBBCIP010000454.1, on the reverse strand, counting down.
GCGCAAATGGTGTGGCCTTCGATCCGCTTGGTGACATCAAGCAGCGTGTCGATTTCCGACCGCTCGGCGCGGCCTTGAACCATGCGTTCCATAACGCGCCACATCCAGCCGGTGCCTTCCCGGCACGGTGTGCACTGGCCGCAGCTTTCGTGCTTGTAGAACTTCGACAACCGCGCGATGGCCCGCACCACATCGGTCGACTTGTCCATAACGATCACGGCCGCCGTCCCCAAACCGGATTGCACCGCGCGCAAGCTATCGAAATCCATCAACACATCGTCACAGATGGATTTCGGCAACATCGGCACCGATGACCCACCCGGAATGATCGCCAACAGATTATCCCAACCGCCGCGTACACCACCGGCATGCTTCTCGATCAGCTCGCGCAGGGGAATGCCCATTTCTTCTTCGACATTGCACGGCTTATTCACATGACCGGAAATGCAGAACACTTTGCTGCCGGTGTTGTTCGGGCGACCGAGGCCTGCGAACCACTTGGCACTGCGCCGTAAAATCGTCGGTGCGACCGCAATGGATTCAACGTTGTTCACCGTAGTCGGGCAGCCCCACACACCGACGTTGGCCGGGAATGGCGGCTTCAAACGCGGCTGACCTTTTTTGCCTTCAAGGCTTTGGATCAGCGCTGTTTCTTCACCACAGATATAAGCACCGGCACCACGATGCACGAACACATCGAAGTCATAACCGGAACCGCAAGCATTCTTACCAAGCAAGCCCGCTGCCCGCGCTTCGTCGATGGCGGCATCAAGCACATTGGCTTCCTGCACGAATTCACCGCGAATATAAATATAAGCGGCTACGGCGTTCATCGCGAACCCGGCGATCAAGCAGCCTTCGATCAGCTTATGCGGATCGTGGCGCATCAGATCGCGGTCTTTGCAGGTACCCGGTTCCCCTTCGTCGGCATTGACGACGAGATAGTTGGGGCGACCATCCGATGTTTTCGGCATGAACGACCATTTCAGACCGGTCGGGAAGCCAGCGCCACCGCGCCCGCGCAACCCGGATTCCTTCATTTCGGCGATGATCCAATCACTGCCTTTTTCCAGAATGGCTTTGGTGCCGTCCCAATCACCGCGTTTTTTCGCAGCATCCAATGACCAGCTTTCAAAGCCGTAAAGATTGGTGAAGATGCGATCCTGATCGCTCAGCATTAGGCCTGCCCTCCCTTCACCTGATGGGTGAGTGTTGTCGGTCCACCGGCGGGGGCCGAGGTTTGCCGGTCGATTTGTGGACCAGGCTTCGGCGTTTCACCGCGCTTGATGGCATCGATCATGCGAATGGTCGCATCGTGATCGAGATCTTCATAATAATGATGCTTGTACGCTATGACCGGTGCATTCACACAAGCCCCGGCACATTCCACTTCCAACAATGTAAACTCACCGTCGGCGGTCGTTTCGCCAAAGCCGATGCCCAACGCTTTTTTACAAGCGGAGACGACTTCATCCGAACCGCGCAACCAGCACGGCGTCGTGGTGCAGACTTCGATCACATGGCGACCGACCGGCTGCAGATTGTACATCGAATAAAAGCTCGCGACTTCGAGCACGCGGATATACGGCATGTCGAGATAGTCGGCGATGTGTTCCATCGCTTCCTTATTCAACCAACCACCGCGTTGTTCCTGGGCCCGCGTCAGCAACGGCATCACGGCGCTGGCCTGACGACCGGCCGGATACTTCGCGACTTGAGCTTTTGCCCATTCGGCATTTTCCGATGTGAAGGCGAACGGTTCGCCTGTCGAGACAACATGCACGCTCATCTATCGACCTCACCAAACACGATGTCGAGCGACCCGATCAACGCCGGGATATCGGCCAACATATGGCCTTTCGCTAAGAAATCCATGGCTTGCAAATGGGCAAACCCAGGCGCCCGAATTTTGCAGCGATACGGTTTATTGGAGCCGTCCGACACCAAATAAACACCGAACTCACCTTTCGGTGCTTCGACCGCGGCATACACTTCACCTTCGGGCACTTTGAACCCTTCGGTGTAAAGCTTGAAGTGATGGATCAAGGATTCCATCGACCGCTTCATCTCGCCCCGTTTCGGCGGCACGACTTTACGATCAAGCGACGACACCGGTCCGTCCGGCATGCGCTGGATGCATTGACGAATAAGCTTCAAGCTCTGACGAATTTCTTCAAGACGGACGATATAACGGTCATAGCAATCGCCATGGATGCCGACCGGAATATCGAAATCCAAATCGTTGTAGCATTCATAAGGCTGCGCCTTGCGCAAATCCCACGCCACACCCGATCCGCGCAGCATAACGCCGGTGAAACCCCAATCGAGCGCTTCATTCAAAGTGACCACACCGATGTCGACGTTGCGTTGTTTGAAAATCCGGTTTTCGACCAACAACGCTTCCATGTCTTCAAGAACCTGCGGGAAGGTCTCGGTCCAGGTCATGATGTCGGCCAGGAGTTTCGGCGGCAAATCTTGGTGCACGCCACCCGGACGGAAGAACGCCGCATGGAGCCGCGCGCCCGAAGCCCGTTCGTAAAACTCCATCAATTTTTCACGTTCTTCGAACCCCCACAAAATCGGCGTCAACGCGCCGACGTCCATGGCATGGGTGGTGATATTCAAAAGATGGTTCAAAATCCGGCCGATTTCGGAATACAGCACGCGGATATATTGCCCACGCTTCGGCACTTCGAGCGCCAACAACTTTTCAACCGCCATGACATAGGCGTGTTCTTGGTTCATCGGGGCCACATAGTCGAGCCGGTCGAAATACGGCATCGCCTGCAGATAAGTTTTATACTCGATCAGCTTTTCGGTGCCGCGATGGAGCAAACCGATATGCGGGTCGGCCCGTTCGACGATTTCACCGTCAAGCTCCAGCACCAAACGCAACACACCGTGCGCCGCCGGATGCTGCGGTCCAAAGTTGATGTTGTAATTTTCAATATTGACTTCGGCCATGATCCCCTACCCTTACTTGGTCTGCGCTTTGGCGGGATCAGCCGCCTTTTCATCGCCCGGAAGAATGTATTGCGCACCTTCCCATGGGCTCATGAAATCAAAGCTGCGGAATTCCTGGGTCAATTTGACCGGCTCATAAACCACGCGCTTTTCTTCCTCGCTATAACGCAGCTCGACATAGCCCGTCAGCGGGAAATCTTTGCGCAACGGAAACCCTTGGAACCCGTAATCGGTCAAAATGCGGCGCAGATCCGGATTGCCCGAGAACAATATCCCGTACATATCCCATGCTTCCCGTTCAAACCAACCGGCCGAACTGAATACCGACACCACGGACGGCACCGGCGTTTCCGGATCGGTTTCGACTTTAACGCGGATACGTTGGTTTAATTGCGGGCTCAGCAAATGATAAACCACATCCAAACGCTTCGGGCGTTCGGGATAATCGGCGCCGCAGACGTCGATCAACTGGGTAAAGCGGCAGCTTGTGTCATCACGCAAAAATGTCAGCACCCGATCAATCACATCGGCACGGGCCAAAACGGTCAGCTCGCCATGCGCCACAACCGTCGCGTTGACTTCATTGGCGAGCGCACCGGCAATATGGTCGCCCAGTTCTTGAAGTGCGTTTTCTGCTTGGCTCATCAAATCCAAACCCCGTTAGCAACCGCTGTTAGCGGACAATCGACGATGTCCGACGGATCTTCCGCTGCAACTGCAGAATACCGTAAAGCAAAGCTTCGGCCGTGGGCGGACACCCAGGCACATAGATATCGACAGGCACGATGCGATCACAGCCGCGCACCACCGAATACGAATAGTGGTAATAGCCGCCGCCATTGGCGCAGGAGCCCATGGAGATGACATAGCGCGGGTCCGACATCTGGTCGTAAACCTTACGCAAAGCCGGGGCCATTTTGTTGGTCAAGGTGCCGGCGACAATCATGACGTCGGATTGACGCGGGCTAGCGCGCGGGGCGATCCCAAAACGCTCAAGGTCATAGCGGGGCATCGAGGTATGCATCATCTCGACCGCACAACAGGCCAAACCGAACGTCATCCACCACAAAGACCCGGTTCGGGCCCAACCGATCAGATCATCAAGCTTGGCGACAATGAAGCCTTTGTCGGCCAGCTCGTTCGACAATGTGTTAAAATAAGCCTGGTCCGGCGGCGTGTGCGCAGCCGGAGCCCCAACAGGAACAGCAGGATTAAGTGGCGTGGTCACTCCCATTCGAGCGCCCCTTTCTTCCATTCATAGATAAAGCCTACGGTCAAAATACCGAGGAAGGTCACCATCGACCAAAAACCGAACAGGCCGATATCCCCGAGCGATACCGCCCATGGGAATAAGAACGCCACTTCAAGGTCGAAAATGATGAATAAGATCGAAACCAGATAAAACCGCACATCGAACTGACGGCGCGCATCGCCAAAAGCTTCGAAACCGCACTCATAAGCCGAAAGCTTTTCGCTGTCTGGGCTGCTCGGCGCCACCAGCATCGGCAATACGACGAAAACCAAGGATAGAGCGACGGCAACGCCGAGGAAGATCAGGATCGGCAGATATTCAAGCAACAAGCTTTCCATGTCAGGTTCCTCTGTCCGCTGGAGTGCCCCCAAATTCAGGGTCCGGAGGGGGTTTCGGCGGGACCGAATATTGGCCACTGTGTATAGCAAATTACCCGGAAAGGAAAGCGGTCTCAGCCGTTTTTTTTACCCCGCAAGATGGCGGAAAATCAGGCAAAATCCTCTAGATAATATTAATAATGCGTCGCAAAATTAATTGATTACAAGGGACTCCATCTTCCTCTCCCAGTTTCAATGTCGCAATGCAGCATTTCACGATTTTTCCCTTTTTCGGTCCACAAAAAACCAGCCTGAACAGCGGCCCCATGGGAGATAACCCTGACTAACCATAAATGGCGGATTTCAATTATATAATGTCAGAATAGCGGAATGACGCAAAATCGGCCCGCGCATAGCATAGCCGATATTCACCTATACGGAGGACCGCATGTATATCGACTTATCTCTCTCTTTGCCGTTCGATCACCCGGTGTTCGAATTGGCTGCGTCAATGGGGGATCAATCTCCTGCATCCATGGGTCATGTCGGCACCCATCTCGATACCTATTTGCAAAAACCGATCCCGCTGGAGTGGGTCCATCGGCGCGGTATCCTGGTTGACGTGCGGCGTTATGGCGACCACGTCCCGACCAGCGCCATAGATGGTCTCGATATCCAAGCCGGTGACTTCGTTATTTTCTATACCGGTTTTATTGACAAGCATGACTACGGCAGCAAGGAATACTTCAAGAACCATCCCCAACTTGATTGGGAGCTGATCAAAAAACTGCTGACCTTCGATATCAGCTTCATCGGGATCGATGCCGCCGGTATCCGCCATGGCGCCAAGCTTGGCGATGACCACCATAAAGCGGATGTTTTTTGCGAAGAATCCCACACCTATGTCATTGAAAATCTGATTAATTTGTCAGATCTGGCAAAAATCGGCCAGCCGTTTGACCTGCGTGTCGCGTGGATTTCCCATCGTGGCGCCAGCGGGATTCCCTGCAAAGTCGTCGCAGAAATAAAAGATGCCCACGCAGCCTGACCGGCTGCCGACCCCATCTGAGTTGTTCAGCAGCGATGTCCCCGTGTATAGTCCGGCGATGCAGCTCCCCGACCACGAACACCTGCTGGATGATACCTTCCTGGACCAATCCGAGACACCGGTCATCGGCTTCCAACGGGCCCATGCCGCTTGGATATCCCCCACACATACCCATCATCGTCGGCTGCAACTGATGTATGCGATCAGCGGTGTGATGCATGTCGTCACACCGTCGGGACGGTGGATTTTGCCGCCCGGTCGGGCGCTCCTGATCCCGAACGGCATCGAACATGGGCTCGCCACCCATAAAGCCCTTGAGGTGTACTACATCTACATCCGGAGCGATCTCGAAGGCGTACCGGTATTGCGGGATTGCGCGGTTATCTCCGTCAGCCCCTTACTACGGGAATTGATCAGCGCCTGCGCATCCTTCCCACTCGCTTATCCTTCTGATTCCGCTGAAAATCGCCTCATCCGCGTGTTATTCGATCAATTACACCTCATGCCGCACAACCCCGTCGGCATTGTCGATCCAAAAGATCCACGCGCGCTCAGGATCGCCGAGCTGATCCATGCTGATATCTCGGATCGGCGGCCATTAAGCACACTCGCCCCGCTGGCAGGCGCAAGCCCGCGAACCATTGAGCGACTATTTGCCGATGAAACGGGTATGAGTTTCGGAGCCTGGCGCAACAGACTAAGGCTCATCGCGGCCTTAGAATTATTGGCGGAAGGACAATCGGTCACGTCTATAGCCCTGGCTCTCGGTTATGAAAACCCATCGAGCTTTATAGCCGCCTTCCGCAACACCTTCGGCACCTCTCCCGCCCGTTATTTTGGCAATCAACTATTATAGTGCATCACAAATAGAGGGCACAGGCAAAAGCCGAAACAGCCAAGCTGCTTGCCTCTTTAATCCAGAGGCAATCAAACGTATTGAATATATTGGAATTGTTTAAATGGCGGGAGTGACGGGACTCGAACCCGCGACCTCTGGCGTGACAGGCCAGCGCTCTAACCGACTGAGCTACACCCCCATGTGGTGTGCGGCGAGATTTAGACAGTTTGCCGCACACTGTCAATTACTAACCGGAAACTTTTATGAAATCCTTCTAAGGATTTATGATCACGGCTATTTTTGGGTTTCCAGCGGCATGATTTGGCCGTGTCGGACGACAGAATGACACAGTTGGTAACGATCGGCTCATTGCCCCAGAACCATAAGCGGTGGAATTCAATCAATCCACACGCACAGATTCGGGATCGAGTAGTTTTTGCATCAGCACCAAATCCAACCAGCGGCCAAATTTATGCCCGACTTCCGACAAGCGTCCGGCTTCTTGAAATCCAAGCCGCGCATGAAACCGGATCGACCCTTCATTGGCCGCGTCGATAGCACCGATCATGACATGTTTACCCAAAGCTTTCGCTTCGACTTCAAGGGTTTCGATCAACATGCGGCCGATGCCCTGCCCTTGATACCGATCATCCACATGCACCATATGTTCGACCGTATAGCGGTAGCCCCACCACGCCCGAAAATCACCGAACGAGGCAAAGCCCGCAACCGTTCCGTGATCGTCGGCCACAACAATGGGATAATTCAATTTACGACGCTCATCAAACCAGGTCTGACGGTTGGCCAAGTCCACAGGCTCACGCGTGTAGACGGCAGTCGAGGTAGCAATGATATGATTATAAATGGTGAGAATGGTGGGGAGATCACCGATCTGTGCGGGTCTCACAATCATCTTTTCTCTCACGGGAAAGTATGGTGGGCGATGACAGGCTCGAACTGCCGACCCTCTCGGTGTAAACGAGATGCTCTACCAACTGAGCTAATCGCCCCGTGTGATGCAGGGCTATAACATTCACATGGTGCCCTGTAAAGTCACAAAAAAATATTCGCTCTTAAAAAATAAAACAGCCGGTGTTTTACATCACCGGCTGCGAAAAAAACTTGCCCTACAAAGACTTATTTATTGACCGCGTCTTTCAAGCCCTTGCCTGCTTTAAACTTAGGTTGCTTGGACGACGGTATATTAATCTCGTCCCCCGTTCGTGGATTACGACCTTTGCTTGCTTTCCTCTTGGCAACGGCAAACGTACCAAAACCAACTAAACGGACTTCCTTGCCCTTTTTCAACGTGTCGCGAATTGAATCAAAAACAGCACCAACTGCTTTGCCCGCATCAGCTTTGGTTAGGCCTGTCTTGGACGCTACGCTATCAATAAGGTCGTTCTTGTTCACTGATATCCCCCTTAACGTGAGTTTGACCACGAAATATTGGTATGAACACCACAAATGGACGGTCGAAAGTCTATCCAGCGTTCTAGGGACGGTCAAAGGAAAACCGCGGTTTCCCGCGGTTTGCCATATTATTTAATGTGATTTACGACGCCTGTCGGCCCGATCGCGACAGTTAATGTGTCACCCGATCGGAGGCCGGCCCTGTAGCGGGTTGTTCCGCCACTTTGGGCTGTGCCGGTGCATCATCCTCATCGTGCCATTCAATCGGCGTCAAAGGGCGAACCAGAGCCACTTTCAAAACATCCTCGACACCGTTGGCGGAAATAATCTCCAATCCGCTTTTCACGTTGTCCGGAATATCCGCGAGATCCTTTTCATTATCCCGTGGAATAAGCACTGTTTTGATACCACTCCGCAACGCGGCCAACAGCTTCTCCTTCAATCCGCCGATCGGGAGCACACGCCCACGCAGCGAAATTTCACCGGTCATGGCCACATCGCGACGGATCGGAATGCCCGTTAACACCGACACGATTGATGTCACCATGCCGACACCGGCCGAAGGACCATCTTTCGGCGTCGCCCCTTCCGGGACGTGGATATGGATATCCTTCTTCTCGAACACTGTCGGCTTGATCCCGAAATCAACCGCACGTGAGCGAACGTAAGAACGCGCCGCTTGGATCGACTCCTGCATCACATCACCGAGCTTACCGGTAACGGTCATCTTGCCTTTACCCGGCAACATCACCGCTTCGATTTGCAGAATATCGCCACCGACTTCGGTCCACGCCAAGCCTGTCGTCACACCGACCAAATCGGTTTCCTCAAGCTCACCATAACGGAACCGACGCACACCGGCATATTTGCCAAGATTTTGACTGGTCAGCTTGATCGACTTGGCTTTACCCACTTCGATCGTCCGCACCGCTTTCCGGGCAAGGTTGGCGATTTCACGCTCAAGGTTACGAACACCGGCTTCTCGCGTGTAATAGCGGATCAAATCGCGCAACGCGCCATCGGATATTTGCCATTCGTCTTTCTTCAGCGCATGCGCCTTCATTTGCTTGGTAATCAAGTGCTGCCGTGCAATGCCGACCTTTTCATCTTCGGTATAGCCGGAGATCCGGATCACTTCCATCCGATCCAACAACGGCTGCGGCATATTGAGCGTGTTGGCGGTGGTCACGAACATCACGTTCGACAGATCATAATCGACTTCAAGATAATGATCGTTGAACTTGGTGTTTTGTTCTGGATCCAACACTTCCAGCAAAGCCGATGACGGATCACCCCGGAAATCTTGGCCAAGCTTATCGATCTCATCCAACAAGAACAGCGGATTGGAAGATCCGGCCTTCTTCATGGATTGAATGATCTTACCCGGCATCGATCCGATATAGGTCCGACGGTGACCACGAATTTCAGCTTCATCACGCACGCCGCCGACCGAGATACGGACAAAGTTCCGCCCCGTCGCCCGTGCGATGGATTTGCCAAGCGAGGTCTTACCAACACCTGGAGGACCAACCAAGCACAAGATCGGGCCCTTCAAGGAATTGGTACGTTGCTGAACGGCCAGATATTCAAGAATACGATCTTTGACTTTGCCAAGACCATAGTGGTCCTGGTTCAAAATTTTCTCGGCATTCTTGATGTCTTTTTTGACCTTGGTGTTTTTGCCCCACGGAATGTTCAACATCCAATCCAGATAATTCCGGACGACGGTCGCTTCCGCAGACATCGGGCTCATGGAGCGCAATTTCTTGACCTCACCCAAAGCCTTTTCACGGGCTTCTTTGGTAAGTTTGGTCTTTTTGATGCGGTCCTCGATCTCGGTTAGCTCGTCGCGACCATCTTCGGTCTCGCCAAGTTCCTTCTGGATCGCCTTCATTTGTTCGTTCAGATAATACTCGCGCTGGGTCTTTTCCATCTGGCGCTTAACGCGGCCACGGATCCGGCGCTCAACCTGAAGCACGCCGATTTCTTCTTCCATCAGCGCATAAACTTTTTCGAGCCGCTTGGAGACATCGGAAATTTCCAACAGTTCTTGTTTGCTGGAAATTTTCAGCGCCAAATGCGAAGCGACCGTATCGGATAGCTTGCTTGGCTCCTCGATCTGCCCGACTGAAACCAGAACTTCTGGTGGGATTTTCTTGTTGAGCTTCACATATTGCTCAAACTCGGCCAATACCGAACGGGCAACGCCCTGCAGTTCCTTCTCATCATCACCACTGTCGGCGATGATGTCGGCTTCGGCTTCAAAGAAATTGGCGTTATCGGTGTAACGGGTGATACGGGCGCGTTCGCTGCCCTCGACCAACACCTTCACCGTGCCATCCGGCAGCTTCAACAGCTGAAGCACCGTAGCAACCGTTCCGATTTCATAAATATCGGCGGTTTCGGGTTGATCTTGATTGGCATTCTTTTGAGCCACCAACAAGATCTTCTTGTCACTGCCCATCACGTCTTCTAGCGCGCGCACAGACTTCTCGCGGCCTACGAACAACGGAACGATCATGTGGGGGAAAACCACGATATCGCGCAGAGGCAGAACTGGGTAAATCGTCGACATGGACTTGCTCACCTCGGACTGGAGTAATTCCTGAACCGGCACCAAAGGCCACCGGCTAAACCCAGGCCGTCCGTTCTAGATACCTGAGATGACTTAGAAATAGACACTCTACCCGGAGGGTTCAAGGGGAGTGACATAGAACTCCCCTTGTTGGGTAAAGTTTTAAGCGTAAAGTTTAGGCACTAGGCCCGGCGCGAACATCTTCGCGGCGGTCAGCGTATATATACAGTGGCTTAGCCCGGCCTTCGACAACCTCGACATTGACCACCACTTCTTCAACGCCCTCCAAAGATGGAAGTTCAAACATCGTTTCAAGCAAGATGTCTTCCATGATGGACCGTAGGCCGCGGGCCCCGGTTTTACGGGCGATAGCCTTCCGGGCCAAAGCTTTCAACGCTTCGTCCGAGAAGGTCAGCTTGACGTCTTCCATCTCGAACAGGCGCTGATATTGCTTGATCAGGGCGTTCTTTGGACGCGACAGGATCTCGACCAAAGCATCAACATCCAGATCACCAAGGGTGGCCAAAACAGGCAAACGACCAACGAATTCCGGGATCAGGCCGAATTTCAGCAGATCTTCCGGCTCGAGCGCTTTCAGCATCTCGCCGGCCCGGCGTTCTTCCACATCCACCACATTGGCCCCAAACCCAATGGATTTGCCTTCCAAACGGTTGGATATGATTTTTTCGAGACCGGCAAACGCCCCACCGCAAATAAATAGGATATTGGTCGTATCCACTTGCAGGAATTCTTGTTGCGGGTGTTTACGGCCACCTTGCGGCGGCACGCTGGCAACGGTGCCTTCCATGATTTTCAGAAGCGCTTGTTGCACCCCTTCGCCCGATACATCGCGCGTAATCGACGGATTATCGGACTTACGGCTGATTTTATCGACTTCATCGATGTAAACGATACCGCGTTGCGCCCGCTCGACGTTGTAGTCGGCGGCTTGCAACAGCTTCAGGATGATGTTTTCAACGTCTTCACCGACATAACCGGCTTCGGTCAGAGTGGTGGCGTCGGCCATGGTGAACGGCACATCGAGAATGCGCGCCAAGGTCTGAGCCAACAAGGTCTTACCGCAGCCGGTCGGCCCGATCAGCATGATGTTGGACTTTGCAAGCTCCACATCATTGTTCTTGGTGGCATGGTGTAAGCGCTTGTAATGGTTATGGACAGCCACAGCCAAAACCTTTTTGGCGCGTTCTTGTCCAATGACATAATCATCCAGCACGGAGCGGATTTCAGACGGCGATGGAACACCGTCGCTCGACTTCACGATAGCGCTTTTATGCTCCTCACGGATGATATCCATGCAAAGCTCAACGCATTCATCGCAAATGAAAACCGTTGGACCGGCGATGAGTTTTCTGACCTCGTGCTGGCTTTTGCCGCAGAAGGAACAGTACAAAGTATTTTTAGAGTCGGTGCCGCTCAATTTCGTCATACGATCGTAAAACCTTTATCCCAGATTCCCATCGTAGACCGATGTTCCCGCCGGGGACAACGACTTTTTGGGCAAAGCTGGGGTTATGTTCTCTCACGTTCTCGTCAAACACCCTATTCAGGGCATCCCCCCAGCACAAGAACATATACAGAACCCTACACTCAAACAGACTAACCCGACAACCTTCAAAAATCGATTAACAGGCTAGTTCTGATTAGATGGGCCGAATTTCTAGACATCCGGCCCATAAGAAAACTTGCGGGCAAATCCCGGGCAAATCCTATGATTTGCCTGGTTCCGGTAAATCTGGGCGCTTGGTCATTACCGCATCGATCAGGCCGAATTCCAAAGCTTCTTCAGGCGACATAAAGCGGTCGCGCTCCAAAGCCCGCTCGATGGCTTCTTTCGGCTGGCCGGTATGGTGAACATAGATTTCATTCAACCGATCCCGGGTTTTCAGAATTTCACGGGCGTGAATTTCGATATCGGTCGCTTGACCTTGGGCTCCGCCCGAAGGCTGATGCACCATGATCCGCGAGTTCGGCAGCGCAAAACGCTTGCCTTTGGCCCCTGCGGTCAACAGCAACGACCCCATGGAGCAAGCTTGGCCGAGACACAATGTTTGCACATCCGGACGGATGAACTGCATAGTGTCGTACATGGCCATGCCCGATGTCACCACCCCACCCGGCGAGTTGATATACATATAGATATCTTTGCGGGGGTTTTCGGATTCAAGGAACAGAAGTTGAGCCGTGATCACACTCGACATGCCGTCTTGAACCGGGCCGGTGATAAAAATGATCCGCTCTTTCAACAGTCGGGAATAAATGTCATATGACCGCTCTCCCCGGTTGGTTTGCTCAACCACCATGGGGACGAGGTAATTCATATACATATCGTAGCTATTGCTCATCTCCACCTCTCTCGCCGCTCAAATTCGTATCTTACTCTACCCTTAAACCAGCGCTCGTAAAAAGAGCGTGAACATTCAGGGTCTTATTTCCCATTTGCTGACAGCAGTCAGCCAGCAAATGGGAGCTGGCGAAGGAGCTAGCCTCAGTCTTCCTTAGAAGCTTTCGCTTTTTTCGGAGCAGCTTTTTTCGGCTTCGCGGCGGCCTCACCGGCGTCATCCGTTGCATCAGCCTTTTTTGCAGCTTTCTTTGGCTTGGCTTTTTCTTCGCCGTCTGCCGCTTCAGCCTTACCGGAGTCAGCTTTGGCGGATTTGGTCGATTTTTTCTTTGTTTCTTGTGCTATTTCAGGCAGTTCGTCATCTTCTTCAACAGCACGCTTTAACTCTTCGCGGCTCACGGTCTTGTCCGTAATCTTCGCCAGCTCAAAGATGAAGTCGACGACTTTATCTTCGTAAAGCGGGGCCCGGAGCTGCGCCTGAGCTTGAGGATTGTTTTGATAATACTCAATCACTTGCTTTTCTTGACCGGGGTAACGACGGGCTTCGCGGGAGATCAAACGGTTCACGTCTTCCTGAGGAACTGTGATCTTGTTTTGTTGACCGACTTCAGCCAGCAACAAACCAAGACGAACACGACGCTCGGCAATGGCCTTGTACTCTTCCTTCACCTCGTCGCCCGGCTCCTCAACGTCATGGTTGCAAGCCTCACCGGGAGCATGATCGTGGTGAGCATGAGCTTCCTGATGGGCGTCTTGCAATACATGTTGCCAGATTTGCTGGAATTCAAGGTCGACCATGCCGCCTGGAACTTCGAACTTTTCCGTTTCAGCCAAGGCATCCAGCAAGCTCCGCTTCAAGCGGGCGCGGCTTAACGACTTGGTGTCGTCGCCCAGACGATCCTTCAAGGTATTTTTCAGGGCTGCGAGGTCTTCAAGGCCCAGGTTCTTGGCGAACTCATCGTTCAATTCAACAGGAGCCGCTTCGCGCACTTCCTTAATAGTCACATCGAAGGTGACGTCCTTACCGGCCAAATCTTTGGACGGATAGTTGTCTGGGAACGTAACGGTCAAAACTTTTTCTTCACCCGCTTTGGTGCCGATCAGTTGGTCTTCAAAGCCCGGAATGAACTGCCCCGAACCCAACTCCAACAAATGGCCTTCTGCGGTACCGCCATCAAAAGCAACGCCATCGCGCTTGCCGACGAAATCGATCAATACGGCATCGCCGCTGGCGGCCTCTTTTTCAGCCGCTTTGAAATTCTTTTGGAAACCGGCCAAACGCGTCAGTTCAGCGTCAACTTCGCTGTCTTCCACTTCGGCAACCAAACGCTCAAGGCTCAATTTCGAAAAATCAGGCACGGAAATGGCCGGAACCACTTCGACCGAAATATTGTATTCAAGATCGCCTTCGTTCTCGAATTCAAACTGGGTGATTTCAATCTTTGGCTGAAGGGCTGGGCGCAGGCTGCGCTCTTCCAAAGCCTTCGATGTCACTTCATTGATGGTTTCTTCAAGAACTTGACCGATCAGGTTCTTGCCATGCAGCTTTTTCAGCAACGTCAATGGCGCTTTACCCGGACGGAAACCTGGTAAACGGATCCGATCTTTCATGGAATCCAGCTGTTTTTCCAGACGCTTGGTAATATCTTGGCCTGGTACGACAACCTTAAATTCCCGCGTCAGCCCTTGCGCGTTGGTTTCGGTTACTTGCATGGTCATAGTCCATATGCTTTAGGGCGCGATCCGCGCCATGGTTAATTCCTTAGTGGCCCTTATCAAAGCCTTCCCCGGTTGTCTTCACACCCTGGTTGTCTTCACATCCCGGTTGTCCTCACAATGGTGCGGGCGGAGGGACTCGAACCCCCACGGTCTCCCACTGGAACCTAAATCCAGCGCGTCTACCAATTTCGCCACGCCCGCATATTGTGCAAACTCCCGACATAGATGGCGGCATCTTCACGCAAAAAGAAGAGACGACGCAGAATAAACCGCGCAGACTCCCCGAAATTGCCCGGAAATCCCGCCCTCACCCAGGCGCCGACGGTCGTCGGGCTAGGCTCGGGGGCCAGTGTCGGGAAGCTATAGCACACCTTTTTCAAAGAAGACTAGGGTTTATCACAGAGAACAGCGGGGGTTTATCACAGAGTACAATTGGCGTTATCGGCATCCCCATAGAAACCTGCACGCAGAAGTCGAAGAATACCCGGAATAAGCTGCGGTAAATCATCAGCAATAAGTCCGGATCCGAACCCCCGGGCGGCCTCGCCATGGACCCAGGCCGCAGCGGCGGCCGCTTCAAACGCCGTCATGCCCTGAGCCAAAAGCCCGGTGATCAGACCGGCCAACACATCTCCGGCCCCGGCTGTGGCCAAGTCCGGCGGGGCATTCACAGATATAATGCAACGCCCGTCAGGCGCGGCAATGACCGTATCCGCCCCTTTCAAAAGAACCACAGCCTGCGACCGTCGCACCGCCGCCCGGCACCGCGCAATTTTATTCATATTGTGGCCCACCAAATCCGGAAATAGACGGGCAAATTCACCATCATGGGGCGTCAGCACCACCGATACCGCCTGCCCCGCCGCCGCAATCGCCGCAAAGAGTGTATCCGGATCATCCGAAAAGACGGTCAAAGCGTCCGCGTCCAAGACCAAGGCCCGGGTCGTTGGGAAACCTTGGGCCGTGCTCAAAACATGCAACACGCGATCCCGCAAAGCCGCCGTGACACCATTGCCCGGCCCGGCTAAAACGGCGTTTTTCCGCCGATCCGCCACGATTGCCGAAAAATCATCGGCATCATCATATGGTTTTACCATCACCGCCAAGTGCTTAGCCGCCAAAACCGCCGTTGCGTCCGCGGGGCAAGCGATAGACGCAAGCCCGCTGCCGATCCGTAACGACGCCATGGCCGCCAAGGACGCCGCCCCCACCGACGCCATCGGCCCCGATAAAATAAGACTGTGGCCCCGACTATATTTATGCCCGTCCATCCGTGGCCACGGCCATCGCGCCGACCATAGATCTGGGCTATTTTCCCATAGATTTGGCTTGATTTGAGCCAATACTGTATCTGGAATACCGATATCAGCCACCACCACCTCCCCGCACAACATCCGCCCCGGCATCAAAAGATGAGCCGGTTTTTTGCGAAAAAACGTCACCGTCAAATCGGCCGCAAAGCAGTCCCCCAAGGGCTGCCCACTGTCACCATCGATGCCGCTCGGCACATCAATCGCCACCCGGTAGGCGCCGCTGTCTTTAGCGAGCCGCACCACTTGGGCCGCAACGCCATCGAGGGCGCGGCTTAAACCGGCCCCGAATAAAGCGTCAACGATACAATCTTGGTCCTTGATCAAGGACGACGACAATGGCGCTACGCTGCCATCCCATTGGTCGGCCATGACCTGGGCGTCGCCGCTAAGCGCTTGTCTGTCGCCCAGCAAGGCAACGTCTACAGCCCACCCGGCGGCAGCCAGATGTCTGGCCACAACGAAACCATCCCCACCATTATTACCGGGCCCGGCCAGAATCAGAGCTTTTCGAGGCTGCTCGACCTTTGTCGGCAATCGGGCACAAATCGCGTCAGCGACGGCTTGCCCCGCCTGTTCCATCAAATCAAGTGACGCCCCTCCTATTTGCACAGCCAAATTATCGGCCTGATACATTTCTTTGACTAAAAGCACACTGTTTGACATGATCTTTTGCTTCCAAAACCGCCACAATGTCTTAAATACGTCATGACGGGGTATTAATACACTTTTAACCATATATAGTATGTGTAACTATTCTCGCGGTTACGGAATCTGACGGGGGTCAGTTTAAATGAGTGAACAGTATAGCCGGCCTATCGGCCGGAGTTTCGTATTATTAACTAAAGTCGTTGTCTTGATGTCTAGCGTTGCCGGGTGTGGGGGCTCATTAACTGATGCCAGCCATCGCGAATATGGTGTTGCCCGTGATGTATACGGAGAGCCCGTTTTGGCAAAAAAGCCGACAGCGGTGAATACACCGTCACCGCAATACGCTGAAACGAACAAATAGGGTAAAAGCGATCCAAACAGGGGCCTGTTGGACCTAAATGGCCTGGGGGAAAAGGATCTAGGGAAGTGGGGCGAGTGACCGGGATCGAACCGGCGACCTCCAGAGCCACAATCTGGCGCTCTAACCAACTGAGCTACACCCGCCGCGGACACAGGAACACTGTGTTGAAGATTCGAGCGCTTGTTTACGTCGCCACATCCCTGCCGTCAAGCAGCGTCATCACATCTTATAGTAAAATACTGCTTTACTTGCCGAAATAGGCTGAAAGTCGGCGCAAAGCCTCCTCCAAAACCGCATCGGTTTTACAGAAACAAAAACGGATCAGCGGATCAGCGGGCGGGGTTCCATAAAATACCGAAACAGGGATCGCGGCAACCCCGGCTTGTTGGGTGATGAATTCGCAGAATTCGACCGCCGTGCGGGTTTCATCGAACGCGCTATAATCGGCCACGAGAAAATATGTGCCCTGACACGGGAGAACACGAAACCCGATTTTTGTCAGCCCTGCCGCCAGTTTGTCACGGCGCCGTTCCAGACTGCTGCCAAGCTCCGCAAAATAGGCATCTTCCTTCCCAAGCCCATGGGCCACCGCATATTGCAAATTGGGCGGGGTCGTAAAGGTGAGAAACTGGTGAACCTTGGAAATGACCTCGATCAAAGCCTCAGGCCCCGTAATATAACCAATTTTCCAACCGGTTAGGGAAAAGGTCTTGCCCGCAGACCCGACCCGCACGCACCGCGCGGCCATATCCGGCAAGGTCATCAGCGGCACATGCTTTAAGCCATCAAAGGTGATGTGTTCATAGACCTCGTCACACAACACATAAAGATCATGGCGGCGGCAATAGTCGGCCAATAATGACAGTTCTTCAGTCGAAAACACCTTGCCGATCGGGTTCATTGGCGAATTTATAACAATAAGTTTGGTTTTCGGCGTGATCACCGCGTCCAGATCGGCAGCCGTCAGGGTCCAATGGGGCGGCTTCAAAGACACCGCCCGCGGTACCGCCCCGGCCTGAATAATAAAAGGGCGATAACTGTCATAAGCGGGGTCGATGACAACGGCCTCATCCCCCGGCACCAACAGCGCCAACAAGCTGGCCGTCAACGCCTCGGTCGCGCCGGATGTCACCAAGACATTGGCCGCGGTCACATCCAACCCATAAAAACGGCGGTTGTGGGCCGCCACCGCTTCCCGCAGCTCCATCACCCCTTGAAACGGCGGATACTGATGAGGCCCTTGCAAAACGCGATCCGCGGCGACCTGCAATACATCGGCCGGACCGCTATCGTCCGGGAACCCCTGCCCCAGATTGACCGCCTGATGTTTGACCGCCATAGCCGACATCACGGAGAAGATGGTGGTTCCTAAACCGGCAAAATTGGGATTCAACGATTTCATACAAACCCTCGACCGTCTAACGCTGCTTTTATCGTCAATAGCACGCGGAGGAAAAAGGGCAACAGACCATCTATCTTTGTGGCTGTAAACTCTCAGTATACGGAAATGATTAAATAATAAACATATGCACATAAAATATGCATAATTAGATTACTTTTTAGACACCAAAGCTCAACTACCATATAATTGTATCGGAATCTGTGGGATTCCAAAACTGGCACGACCTGTGCTTATGCATGGGTGCGAACCTTATGCTAAGACCCTATTGTCTCAAGGTTCCTTGGGACAAACAAATAACTTGAGACGAAAAGATGAAAAAAATTGAAGCCATCATCAAACCGTTCAAATTGGACGAGGTCAAAGAAGCGCTTCACGAAATTGGGCTGACTGGTATTACGGTGACCGAGGCAAAGGGATTTGGCCGGCAAAAAGGCCATACGGAGCTTTATCGCGGTGCTGAATATGTGGTCGACTTCCTGCCCAAGGTGAAGATAGAGGTTGTTATGCCCGATCGTTTGGTTGACCGCGCAGTCGAAGCAATCCAAGCGGCCGCACGAACCGGCCGCATTGGTGACGGTAAAATCTTTGTCAGCACAATCGACGAAGTGATCCGCATCCGCACCGGGGAAACCGGTGAAGAAGCTGTTTAATCGTTATCCCTAACCACAATTAGAGACAGGAAACGTTACCATGTCTGATGTTACAAGCGTTCTTAAACAAATTAAGGACCAAGAAATCACTTCGGTGGACTTACGCTTTACCGATCCGCGCGGCAAATGGCAGCATCTGACCATGGATGCTTCCGTCGTCGACGAAGATATGTTCGAAGATGGCGTGATGTTCGATGGTTCATCAATTGCAGGCTGGAAAGCCATTAACGAGTCGGACATGGTTCTGAAGCTGGATCCGTCCACAGCCGTTATAGATCCCTTTATGGCGCAATCCACAATCGTTCTGTTCTGCGACGTATTGGAACCCGCAACCGGCGAAGGCTACAACCGTGACCCGCGTTCGATTGCCCGCCGCGCGGAAACGTTTGTTGCTCAGAAATTCAAAGACGGCGTTGCTTACTTCGGTCCGGAACCTGAATTCTTCATGTTCGACGACGTGAAGTTCGACGTTCGTTACAACGGCTCTCACTTCTCGTTCGATGACATCGAAGGCCCATACAATACCGGCCGTTCTTATGATGAAGGCAATATGGGGCACCGTCCGAGAATTAAAGGCGGCTACTTCCCTGTTGGTCCAGTCGATAGTGGTCAAGACATTCGTGGTGAAATGGTTGCCATCGCCCGTGGTATGGGTCTGCCGATGGATAAGCATCATCACGAAGTGGCTGCCTCCCAGCACGAACTCGGCATGATGTTCGGCAAGCTGGTAGAAACCGCTGACCGCGTTCAGATCTACAAATACATCGTTCATCAGGTTGCCCATGCTTATGGTAAAACGGCAACCTTCATGCCGAAGCCTGTCGCTCTCGACAACGGTTCAGGCATGCACGTTCACCAATCCATCTGGCAAGATGGCAAGCCATTGTTCGCTGGCAACGGGTACGCCGGTCTTTCTGAAACCGCTTTGTACTACATCGGCGGTATCATTAAGCACGCCAAAGCATTGAATGCATTCACCAACCCAACCACAAACAGCTACAAGCGTTTGGTCCCGGGTTATGAAGCACCGGTTCTGTTGGCTTATTCGGCACGTAACCGTTCGGCTTCTTGCCGGATTCCATACTCCAACAGCCCCAAAGGTAAGCGCGTTGAAATCCGCTTCCCGGATCCGCTGGCAAACCCATATCTCGCCTTCTCGGCTATGTTGATGGCCGGTATCGATGGGATCGAAAACAAGATCCATCCTGGCGACGCTATGGACAAAGACTTGTACCATCTGCCGCCAGAAGAACTGCGTCAGGTTCCAACCGTTTGCGGTTCGCTGCGTCAAGCACTGCAAGCCTTGGAAGAAGACAATGCCTTCCTCAAAAAAGGTGGCGTATTCACGGATGACCAAATCGCAGCTTATGCTGAATTGAAATGGGAAGAGCTGATGGCTTACGAAACAGCCCCGCATCCGATCGAATATCAGATGTATTATTCTTCATAATTCCGCTCTCAAGAGACGCCTGTCAGAGGCCAACCCTCCGGAGTTATCTCCGGAGGGTTTTCTTTTTGAAAGCCCACTTCTAATTTCTATTCTCGACGCTACGCCACTGCACTGATTGTTTCTGACATTGACTCCATAACAACCGAGCGGCAGCGATTCAAACAAAACTGATCCCCCACCCAAACATCGCGCATGTTGTAATTCAGGCGCGACAACCACTCCAACTCACTGGATAAGGTGCCCGCATAAATATGGATCGGAGAAAAACTGAGCGGTCGCGCCAATCGACGGATCATATTACGTCCATCTCGTTCCGAATATCTGAGATCAACTTCCCCAGTCCCAATGACGGCACGACGTAAAGCATTCAATTCTTCACGTAAGGACGCTTGTGAATGCAGCAAGGAATAAAGCCCGGCCAAAACACCTTCGAACTTATCTTGGTCCATCCCATAGGAGGCACCTTCGGCTACAGCGGCAAACGGTGCAATCGTCGCCCCATCTGCGAAAGGGGGATGAACAGCAGCGTATTTCATCAGATCAGCCAAAAGATCACGACGTGCCAAAACCTGTCGCAAATCAACCACACTCAATTGCGGATTTAATAATCCCTGATCGTGACCATCCAGATCAACGACGCTAAAGGAGCGAAACACAATCCCCGGCTGGCGTATGATCGTTGATATATCCCGCGCCAGAACATACCGCCCATCGTCTTCCTGGGGTATGAGCGCCATCGGCGTCGCCCCCAATAGCCGAAAGCGCAGATCACCACTGCTGCGTGTGTAGCCTATTCTAATGATGCCCAAAATTAGCGGGCGATCTTTTAAACACTCGTATGTCAAAATAACACGCAAAGCTTCAAAGATCGGCAACAACGGCAATCGACCGTGGTCACTGTCTTTATAAACCTGACAGTCAGTTAAAACTTGCGCCGCTTGTGCAACAGCGGCTTCTGCGGACCATTGCTGTTGCTGCATCGCTTGGGCGACACGCTCAGCCATATGCAGCATGATTTTTTTAGTCATTTCGGCCAGACCACAAACCCCGTCTGTCGTGACCAATAAATGGCGACGTTTTAAGCGGCTGGAAACCGGCAAACCAAACTCATCAAGCGTGAATGATGCGGCCACGGTGTAGGTTCGGCAGTATTCTAAGAACTGCGGCACATCAATAGGGTCATCATCATGTTGTATCGCCCGCAAAAGATAATCCCAGAGTCGGATATCATCATACTTCGGATCATCCTCAGCTATGTCCTCAAGGGTTTTAATAGTGTCGTCGGCAGCATCACCGTCATGACGCCGGCGATAAGCCTCCACCAACAAATCCACGACCGGACGCCGCATTCCAATCGACGCCAGAATTCCGTGAAGGCGCTCACTAAGATCAAGAATAAAGCCGGGCCTCATTTCGCAAGCCGCATCCCCGATCGCCGGATCGATCCCGTCAAACTCCCCCAAAAGCAGACAATGCAACGCTTCGTAGCGATGTTTTTGCCGTAATCGCGTTATAAGATCCGGAGCTGTCTCGTGACGGCTCTCGCTATTTGAAGCCGATACTTTGCTGTTGGGAGCATTCTTTGTAATCCTGAGTCTGCTACGGATGCGCCCGGCCAAGGCAGCAGCTGTCCGTTGTTTTTGTTTTAAGCTGGAGAGATCCTGCAACGCAGCAAGAAAAGAGTCCTTAAACACCTCCTGCTGCTGGACACTTAAACTCTCCCATGCGTCCTTAATATTAGGCTCATCGGACTTGCAGAGATTGTCAACGCTCATTAAATCGTATCGGACAAGACCGGAGATGAGAGTATTCACGACCTCTCGTCCTCGCTCGTCGAACGATATAATCTCGGTTTCTTGTGAAATGTCGTCCATCATAGTCACGCGCTCCTTGTTGCCCAGGTTTACGAAGCTCACTCACCAAAGCGGAAGTGGCCTCATTAACCCTGACGTTCCACACGGAAAGGCGTGACGAGACTTAGTCGGATATTTTTTATGGATTTGCCGTTTACCACAACAATTTTTTGCATTGGCCTGGTTCTCACAATTATCGCCAATGTGTTATCTCGCCGCCCACGCCAACCTGATCGCATTTGGGTGGTGCCCTATAACGCCCTCCAGTTCATTGGTATTCTGACAATGATCGTGATGGGAGCTCACTTGGTTACGCTTCTGACCGGCCGCCCCTTTACTGGTCGTATGGGATAAATAAAAAGATATATTTTCCCAGAAATTTAACCAATTGAGAGGAAATAACTGTTAGCGTCCTTGATGGTTAAGAAACATTAGGGCTTGCCTGGTGACATTGAAAAAAATCCATAAAAACCAGATAGATAACAATGAAGACCGATCCCACTGGCCAGCGCGCTTGATCGGAACCAACATTAATCCCGAAACTTTATTGGCAACTGATTATCTTAATCACTTCAATGAAGTGACCATGTTGATGGACGTCATTGCCGATTTGCCGGAATGTCTGGACGACATCTTAAAATGGCAGCCGAAAAGCTATCCCGACCATTTCCGGAACAGCAGTTTTCCATACAAAACCCTTGCCATAGAAGCTTACGGGGCAGCGCCCGCAGCCGGACGCGAGGCGCTCGATAAAATCGTATCGGAACTCAACACATTGATCTTAAAGGCAGTGGCGGACATTGCCTTGGAAAGTATGAAGCAGCACCCCGAACATGTGGCCAATGTGGCCGCCAATGCCGCACAACAGCTGCGTTACTTGATCAGTCTTGCCGGTGGTGTGATCAATGGGGCCGCGCACGAACAAAATGGTACCGGATCCGACAGTTCCCCTGACAGCCAGACCATGGATCAATCTGACATCGACAGTTTGTTCGATTAATCTTCACTCTGCTGCGGGTACCGCCTTGACCAAGGGAACATCGAATCTGGCCGTTGTCCCAACATCAACCGTGCTTTCAATCCTCAAGACACCATCATGCTGCGCAACCAACTGACGTGACAACGATAACCCCAGTCCCGTCCCTTGATATTGCGGCCCGTCATGTTGCGATTGAACATTCCGGCCCTGCACATAAGGTTCACCCAAATGCGCGAGATCATCTGCGGCAATCCCCTTCCCCGTGTCTTTGACACAAAGCACCAAACGATCATCTTCAATGAACGATGACACCACGACAGAAGAGCCCGTGAACGAAAACTTTATGGCATTCGACAAAAGATTAAGCAGGACTTGTTTGATGGCACGGGGGTCTACATAAATATCCGGCCATGGCCCAGGGTCAATGATGACGGTAATATTGTTTTCCCAGGCAATTCCACGCACCAAGCGGATCGTTTGTTCAACAACGGCACCACTGTTGACCGTTTTTGGATGAAGATCGATCTTGCCCGCTTCCACTTTCGAAGTATCCAGCAAATCATTGACCAGATCCAAAAGATGCCGTCCTGCCGACCCGATACCTTGTGCATATTCGATATAGCGAGGATTATTCAAAGGTCCAAGCACCTGGCGAGAAATCAATTCAGAACCGCTAATGACAATGGTCAAAGGAGACCGCAGTTCATGGGTCATTGTGGCAAGCAGCAATGACCGCGCCGCCATGGCTTCTTCTGCGGCGGCTTTGGCCAAGCTTGTTTCTCGCAAAAGCTCATTGCGTCCCGCCATAACGGCAGCAACTGTGATCGGCCCCAAGACGATCAGCATCACAGTCAAACGAAACAACATCAACGCATGATCAGAGGTCAACGGTAGTCCGAGCGTCACACCTCCCGTCGAAACCCAGAAAAAAATCCAGACCACATAAACTAATGTCAAACACGTTGTCGCAAAAAAACTATAGGTCAGCGCACACCATAATAATGCGGGCACAGGAAACGCAATCGCGGCCGCACTATCACTCAAAGCCAACGTCGGCCACAAACAAAGAATAAAAACAATCAGCGGCGCGATATGCGCGATGTTATTGCGAACCTCTTGGAAAAAACCATAAACGAACGTCGTCAGTTTTTGACGAGGAAATGTCAGAACCACCGGTAGAAGGGCGATATAAGTGACAAACTCACTTACAAACCAAAAGAAAAAACCGTTTACAATCGTCCCGCCAAATAGAATTTGATTGGCAAACATTCCGACGACACCTGCCGCAGATGACGCCAACGTCGTCACCACAACAAGGCTCAGGACCGATGAAGGCTGCTGCAGCATACGATGACGTTCATCGAGTCTGCTAAAGACATAATAGCCGACCACAACTCCCGCTAAATTACCTGCTGTCAACAAGCTTGCTTTGAGAAAAGAACTGCCGGTAATAAGATCGGCCAACATATAAGCTATAAAGGCGGCAATCCAGCTATAGGCATTAACAAAGGCCGGGTTTCGCACCATCAATCCGAGAAGAATGGCATTGGTCGGCCAGAAAACAGCCAAAAAAAGCCCTGTCGGGCGGGTTAAAATGCCACATAATGAAACGGCAAAAACCGTCCCGCCAACAATCGCTACAGCCACCCAAACTGAGTTAGACCAGCGAGCCTGAACACCCTTTTCTACTACCACAAGGGCTCGATCCGTCTTTAAACGTGCTATTCCAACTTGACACAACGAGGACTGGAACAGCACCAACCCAACTAAAAATCAGAATACAAGTTGCATAAAACAACTCAATAGCTATTGAGCTTACAACTGTAAATTGGCAGCACCAGAGTGCTAAGTATTAATTTTTAGGATTAAATATTAAATATGTACTGCAATTTAGAGCACTATCTGCATCATATCTCCCATTTCTATGGACAGATATGAACAATACTTCAGAATCAAACATCATTTAAGGCCCGCGTTTCCTGCGCACAACCAACCTATTACTATATAATGAGTTTTATCCAAAGACGCGTTATTCGCACTATCTCTGGACGATCGCGACGGACTTGGACATGATAGGATCAAGGTAAATACCAGCTTAGATTATAGGCCGACTTGGGTGTAGGAGTTTAAAATGCGTTTGGGTGGTTCACGCCGCAGCAGCAATGTAGAAGATCGCCGTGGCTCCCGCATACCGGGCGGCAAAGGCGGCTTGGGGATCGGCGCCGTTCTCCTTGTGCTTGTCGCCAGCCACTTCCTGGGCATCAACCCCCAAGTCTTGATGGGTGTGGTTGGCGGACTGCAAGAACCGACAACATCCGCCTCGGCACCGCCGCCCACCGATGATCCTGCCGCTGAGTTTATGAGTAAAGTCTTGGCCGAGACCGAGGAGACATGGCACGGCATCTTTCAAGAAGCCGGCCAAACCTATCGCGAACCGGTTCTGGTGTTGTTTTCGCAAATGACCCAAACAGCCTGCGGTATGGGACAAGCCGCTAGCGGCCCATTTTACTGCCCCGCCGATCAGAAGGTCTACATCGACCTGTCATTCTTTGATGAACTGCGTGATCGCTTCGCTGCACCGGGTGAGTTTGCCCAAGCCTATGTGATTGCCCATGAAATCGGACATCATGTGCAAACACTTTTGGGCACGTCTCAAAAAGTCCACGCTGCCCGTCAACGCGCCAGCAGTGAAGCCCAGGCCAACGACTTATCCGTCCGTCAAGAACTGCAAGCCGATTGCTTTGCCGGTGTATGGGCACAACGGACCGATGCCGCCAAAGGCATTTTGGAACCAGGCGAATATCAGCAAGCCATAGCGGCTGCGACAGCGATCGGCGATGATCGCTTACAATCCCAGGCCGGGCGTGCCGTAGTGCCTGAAAGTTTTACCCATGGCTCATCAGACCAACGGGTACGCTGGTTCGAACGCGGCTTTAAAACCGGTAATCCCAGTCAATGCGATACGTTCAACACAGCTCAGCTCTAGCAACATCACGCGAATGAACGCATTGCCACAAAACCGTGTGGCCCTGATTCTTATGCCAGTGACATACGTTTAAATAGTCACAGACAAAACGAAAATATTAAAACACAACAATCCAATGAAACTTTTAATGTGAAAAGTATTAATATTAAACCATAGAAAACAACCAAATCCCTTAAAACCCTAACCAAACGCGATAAAAAATCGCTGCAGCACAGCATTAACCATGACTCTTACTTGCCCCTGCTGAGCGACAGCGCCAATATCCTTAAAGATGGGTTAAGGGGATTATGAGATATGCGTCCAGCAAAAATTTTTGCCGTCATTGCGACTGTCCTGTTTGGCAGCCTAGGAACCACAACTGCAGCGTTGTCCTCAGTTGTGAACATTAGCGTGTGGACCAGCACGGTCGAAAAAGACCTGATTACAGAGGTTCAAATCATCGGGCCTGGCGGCGGCACATTTACCTTTGCTGATCCTTTCACCGCACCGGATCTGACCGATCCGTATACGGCACTCGTGGATGCCCTGGCCGCGCTCGGCTTGGCGCCTGATACATCGCTCGGGAGTCTTTCCAGCATTCTCATCGGTACCGACAGCAAGTATCAGGAGACTGTCGTATCGCTCTACAATCCAACCGATAACCCGGACATCGTCCTTGGTGATCCCAATAATTATTTAACCTGGCTCGCTCTCAGTGATGTGGTTGTCGATGTGACTGCTTATCAGGTCACCACAAACTACAGTTTCCACCGGCTCACAGCGTCGATCGTTGAACAATCAACTGACATCCCAGCGCCGACCGCAGGCATCTTGTTTTTGGGCGCACTGACGGGTCTGGGCATTTTGTCTACACGCCGCAGAGCGGCGGTTAAGGCATAGGCCCCACCAAACGAGCCGATTGTTTGGTAGGAGAAGCATACATTTTTAGAGTGCTATGGCTTTCCTACCAACGCCTCAAAGAAAGTCTTTTGCGGATTGTTTTTGCAGCTTTCCACAACCTCCGGGTATGTGGGGAGATATTTGATATTTACAAGTTTCTCCTTTTCCAAAAGGCCAAGAAAAATAATACCCTTGGCGATCATCCACCCTCTATAATCCTCTGGTTTTTCTTCAGGAAAATTAGCGTGATGCCAAGCCGCGTCGATCAGAAACTGATCACATGTTTTTCTTAAGAATTGTTCTTTTTTAGCCTCATCCTTCCATAGCCCATCCTTCCAAAATTCGACTTTAGAAGCGAGCTTACTGAGCACAGGATTTCCTTGTGGGTCTTTGGCGGGAGAAAAAGTTGAGTTTTTGATAAACTCCACACCGATCGCATCAAGGTCCGCTGATCGAGATGACGTTTTCACGGTCACATTGTACGGCCTACCATCTTTCTCAATCTCATAATGGAAGATAATCTCGCCTTGAACCCCCTTACTATGAAGCTCTGATACGTCGGGCTTGGCCGGTGTAGACACGAGCTTCGGAGGCTCCCCGCCAAGCGCCTTAATTTGGCAGCTTGTGTAGATTGGATCGCCATTTGGACTTCTGTCCGGTTCAACAGGATCACATGGCTGTGCCGCAGTGGCAGGACCAGCCGCCGGTGTCGATGCCGATTGCTGCGCATTGACCTGAGAAACAGACATTACGACCGCAATAAGAAAGAATTGACCTTTCATCTCCACCCCTAATGCTCAGATACACGCCCCAAATTTGCGATCACAACCGTCTCCTACCCCCTACCAATGCGCACTGGCCAGGTCAAGGCCAACACAGACGGCCATTTCCCGTGCTCTCGCAGGGCTGATCGGTAGCTATCGGCAAATGTGTTTCCATTGTGTCATCCATAGGTTAGGATGAAGGTCAATGTTCGACTTTTAAATGAGTTTTTGTCCGCCGACGATGAAAGTACTGGATAACGAGGGTCAGATGACGGCTTCTGCGGAGCCGCCTGCCTCGTCTCTGGCGGAAGGGCCTAAAACTGACATGCCAAATCGGCAAGGTCACAAGGTCAGTCCGTCGCCGGACCATCTGCCACAGGAGTCCTCAAATCGGGACCGTGGCCAGCGCCGCTGGTATAAATCAGCGACCAGAAAGGATCGGTCCCCGCAGAAGGGTAATGTTCCTAGCCGCGCCCCAAATGGCTCGGAAAGCAGCACTATGTTCAGTGCTTTAGACCTTGGTACCAACAATTGCAGACTGTTGGTCGCGCGTCCCCATGGTAATAGTTTTCGTGTTGTGGATGCTTTTTCACGCATCGTGCGATTGGGTGAAGGTGTCGCCGCCAATGGCCGCTTATCCGAAGAAGCGATTGATCGCACGATAGACGCGCTCAAGGTCTGCGCCCGCAAAATGCGCGACCGCGGCGTCACCCATATGCGGAATGTCGCAACACAAGCCTGTCGCCAAGCCAGCAATTGCGAAGATTTTGTCAATCGTGTGCGGCGCGAGACCGGACTTGATTTGACCATCATTCCCCCGGCGGAAGAAGCACGCCTGGCGGTCATGGGCTGTCAGGCCCTGCTCGACAAAGGCAGTCGGCGGGCGATTGTGTTCGACATCGGCGGCGGGTCCACGGAATTGATCTGGATCGCCATCATGCCCAAGGGACAGCCGCGTATTCTCGGTTGGACCTCAATGCCCTATGGGGTCGTCAATCTTTCGGAAATCTACAAAAGCGGTAATCACATCGAACCGGCCCACTATGCGCGGATGGTGGCCGACATACGATCCCATCTTTTGCCGTTCGACAAACGCTACAATATGAGCATCGCCATCAAGAAAGGTGGTGTCCAAATGCTGGGGACATCCGGCACTGTCACCACCTTAACCAGCTTGCATCTTGATCTGCCCCGCTATGACCGGACACAAGTGGATGGGGCTTGGATTACATCGCCGGCTCTCCTTGATCTTTGTCATACCTTATCGGTAACCGACTATGCCGCCCGCGCCGCTTATAATTGCGTCGGTGCCGATCGAGCCGAATTGATCGTTGCCGGTTGCGCTATATTGGATGCCATTCTGGGGTTGTGGCCTGTTGATCGTCTACGCGTTGCCGATCGCGGTATCCGCGAAGGAATGCTGATTGAATTGATGCAGTCTCAGAAAGCCTTTCCGCAAAAAATGCAGCATTCTCAAACAAAAAACCACCGCAACGGAGGAAAATTCCGTGGCTGATCCAACAAAATCCGGTTCTGGCGCTGGCCGGGCCGATCCCCGCAGCATTGGCCGTGGCCCCAAAGTTCGGGTCAAAACTGCGCGCCAACGCTCCAATTCTTCGGCGCGCTGGCTCCAGCGCCAATTGAACGATCCTTATGTTGCAGCGGCGCGGCGCGAAGGGTATCGCTCGCGCGCGGCCTATAAACTTTTGGAAATGAATGAAAAATACGGCTTTCTCAAAGGTGTGAACCGGGTCGTCGATCTGGGCGCTGCACCCGGCGGATGGAGCCAAGTGGTCGGTGAGCTTTGCCCCCAATCCACAGTCATCGGCATTGATCTGTTGGACGTCACGCCGGTTCCGAATGCCACGTTTATCAAACTGGATTTCTTGGCCGAGGAAGCAGAACAGCGCCTGATGGATCTTTTGGATGGCCCTGCCGATATCGTTCTATCGGATATGGCGGCATCCACCACCGGTCACAAACAAACCGATCACTTACGCACCATGGCTTTGGTCGAAGCCGGATTGGATTTTGCCTGCAAAGTTTTGGCGCCCGGCGGTACATACCTTGCCAAGGTTTTGCGCGGCGGCACCGAAGGTGAAATTCTAACCGTCATGAAACAACGGTTCCGTAGCGTCAAGCACATCAAACCACCCGCCAGCCGTCAGGATTCGACGGAAATGTATGTGATCGCGCAGGGTTTCAAAGGTTAAAGAAAAAGCCCCAACATGTGGCGGGGCTTTTATGCGGATTATATTTTGAAACCTCAGATCATTGGCCTTTGAAATTGGCCTTACGCTTTTCCATGAACGCAGCGACGCCTTCCTTGAAATCATCATACCGTCCGGCTTCGGCCTGCAACGTCCGCTCCAGATCAAGTTGATCGCTGAGCCCGTTGATTTCCGACTGATCCAACATATGACGAATGAGATTGATGGCCTTGGTCGGGCCTTGCGCCAACTTACGCGCAACCTTCATCGCTTCGTCCATCAACTTGTCATCATCGACAACGCTGCTAACAACCCCCCATTCCAAAGCATCGGCTGCCGTCAATTTCTCACCCAACAGCATCATGCGGGCCGCACGGCCCCGCCCGGCAAGGCGCGGCAAGAAATAAGAACTGCCCGCATCCGGCACCAAACCAATATTGACGAAGGCCTGTAAGAACGACGCAGACTGTCCGGCAATAACGATATCCGATGCAATCGCCAAGCTCATGCCCGCACCGGCACAGGGACCGTTCACAGCGGCCACGATCGGCATCGGCAAGGCTCTCAGCAGTTTGATAATGGGATTGTAATGGCGCTCCAGCACCATCCCGAGATCTTCAAGCGTCGCGCTGTCATTCGGATTTATCCCGGAAGCAAGATCGGCCCCAGCACAGAAGCCACGACCCGCGCCGGTAAGCACTAAAGCCCGCGCCGATAATCGACCACGCGTCAGATCCGTCAAAGCACGCCGCAAATCCAACGCCAATTGCTCATCAATAGCGTTCAGCGCTTGCGGACGATTGAGCGTCAAGACGGCGACATCATCGGTGATTTCACATAAAAGCGGGCTAGAAGCAGCGGTCATTGCAATCCCTTTCGGTCTTTTTTCTTAAACGAGTGTTTTATAACACCCAGATCAGACCGACACTAGACCAATGACAAAACGGGAACTATCCGGCCGAACTTAGACCGATAAGGTCACGACCTTGTTGCGACCGCCGCCCTTAGCGGCATAGAGCGCCCGATCGACCCGTGCAACCAGCTCATCCAGCTCCTCGCCGGGCGCATATTGGGTCACCCCGAACGACATTGTAACCCGTCCCAGCGTGACGCCCGTGGCTTTGGCTTTCATCACCTTTTTACTGATCGAAAGCCGCAAACGATCGGCAATAACGGCTGCCGCCGCCACTGGCGTGTTGGGCAGGATGATGGCGAACTCCTCGCCACCATAGCGGGTCGGCATACCATTTTCTGGGCTGATCTCACGCATGTGCGCGGCCACCAGCTTCAACACATGGTCACCAAGTTTATGACCCCAGGTGTCATTGAAGGATTTGAAATAATCAACGTCACCGAAGATTAACGACAAAGGTTGATGCGGGTGAGCAGTCGCCTCTTTGATGGCGCTTTCAATCGAGTGATCAAATTGTTTGCGGTTACCGATCCCAGTCAGTTCATCGGTAATGGCTTCCAGCCGCGCAACTTCCAAACTTTCTTTCAATCGCCCTATTTCTTGGGAAGATTTCTTCAGCTCGCCTTCAAGGCTGCGGCTTTTTTCCGCCATGGTCTTCGTTTCCAGCAGAAGCGAATCCACATAGCTGCGTAAGCGATCCGTATCGGTCAGAGTCGCAATGTCATCGCTGTAACCGGATAGCGTATTGCCGAAGCGTAAGGTGTCGCTTTCTGCCGTTTTTAAATGGCTCAACACGGTATCGATTTCATGTTGGACTTTGCGGTTTGTTTCATGCAGCAACGCCGCGTCCTGCGCAACGCTGAAATGCTTGGTATAGAGCTTAGCGCAGACATCTTCGGATAGCTCGGTCTTGCGGGCCTGAAGAACCTGCACATCCTGCATCAACGCAGAGTGGTCGCCGGTGACGTAGGTATACCACAATTGATAATTTTGAGGGGTCGGCATGATGCCGTGTTGGCGCATGAAGTTATTGGCACAGTCCGCCCATAATACGGGCTTAGGACTTACCTCATCAGAGATCACACTTTGCGTGAGTCCATGCCCTGCCATAATACCCTAACCCCGACAATATCTTATAGAACCCAGATGACCAGAGGTATGGATTACGGTGGGCCGCTCCAACCCTTATCTTGATAATAAACTATGACGAAAACCCTAATGAACCTCTAACGACTGCATGGAAAAATCATCACCAAATCATAGACTTGGTGACGTGTCAGATAAATTAGCGACTGTTTGGAGGGAGAAAAGTTTAAATTCTATAAATGTAACCGTTACTTACTACCGCTCCGATTACCAAAGGAGCGTAGTAAAAAGGCCGGGACGTGATCGCCGAGGCCGACAACCTTCGGATCATCATCTTCGTCGCGACGACGGCGATGCCGGTCACGGTCATTGGCATTCGCCCGGTCATTTGGGCGACCGGCGTTACGGTCTTCCCGGCGACGATAACCATCACGGGTGTCGGAACGGCTATCGGTGCGATTGTTTGCCCGAGCATCGCGTCCTTCGGGCCTTACGGGTCCCTGCGAGCGCAAGTCGATGCCGTCGCTTTGAGGCTGTTCACTTTGGCGTACAGGCTGCGCTTCCACGGTATTTGCCGCATTGGGGGAACGCGGCGCCTTAGCCTCCCGCTCGCCCTTGTCACGGCGGGACCGTGACGACCGTTTGCCACGCGAGCTTTTCGCACCCTCGGCATCGCCAGAGGTAGCATCGGCCTCCATGACAGCGACCGCTGCCCCTTCGACCCGCGGAATTGGGGCGCCACTCAATTTTTCAATGGCCAAGACGAACTTCTTATCGGCTGAGGTCGCAATGGTGAACGCTTTGCCTTCGCGCCCAGCCCGACCGGTCCGACCGATTCTGTGGATATAGTCATCAGCATGGATCGGCACATCGAAATTGAACACATGCGATACATCAGGAATATCGAGCCCCCGTGCCGCGACATCGGACGCAACCAGCAACTGGATCTCATTCCCTTTGAATTTGCTTAAAGTTTCCATCCGCGTCGACTGATCCATGTCACCATGCAGCTGTCCGACGCTAAAGCCGTGGCGCTCCAACGACTTGTATACAATCTGCACATCACGCTTGCGGTTGCAGAAAATGATACCGTTTTTAATGGGCTCGCCACGGATCAAATCGCGCAGTGCCGCCCGTTTTTCCCGCTCCCGACCGGCGACCGGAACCAGGGCCTGGGTTACCGTATGGGCCACCGTGGCCGGACGGCTGACCTCGATCATCTTGGGGTCGTTCAAGAAACGATCGGTCAGGCGCTTGATTTCAGGCGGCATCGTGGCCGAAAAGAACAATGTTTGATGGCGCTGGGTGATGAACGACATAATGCGTTCGATATCGGGAATG
>JBBCIP010000453.1:0-3190 GCA_037189785.1 Alphaproteobacteria bacterium | reverse complement strand
AAAGCCATTATGGGTGCATTAAAGCTTTACCTCGACTTCATCAACCTTTTCATCATGTTGTTGCAGTTGTTCGGCGATCGCCGCTAACCGCCAGCCTGATTAAAGAAAACACAAAGCCCCGGCAGAAATGCCGGGGTTTTTGCTTATTGGGGGATATAAAGCTTGAATTCGAGGGCCTGGCTGCGATCTTTGACCATCTCGGGCTTGGCGCCGGGATGGAGCACGCCAAGCCCGAGGCGTTGATTGGTCTGTCGGGGATCGAGACTAATTTCCTGCCATATCAGCGGCTTAGATATAGATTCGCGCAATGGAGCGATGGTTTTTTGGGGTGCCCCCTGTTGGGATGATGCGGCGCCTTGATCCGGTCCGCGTCTATTTATACCGTGTTGGCCACTATCATGCCTGGGCGCAGACAACAGTCCTGGCCACGAGGGCAGGGCCTCGGCGTCGCCTTGAATGACGGTTTTTAAAAGATCATTTGCAGGCCAGGGGGACCAAATATGAGAGAGATTGGGCTCGGTCGAGCTTGACGCCCTGGTTTCTGGCCCGCCCAATACCCCCGCTCCTGCGACCAATCCGAACATAGCGATGGCATAAAGGCTCGACCGTGGCATAGCCCACCTGTTCCAGCTCTAAAAGCCCCCTTAACGGGTTCTTTCCCGCTGAAAATCAGGTTAGTAAAATAGGTTTAAATCCCAATTAACATAAGCCTGACATAGCGTTTGCTATCCGGGGTGAATTTGAGTAGTCTCCGCGCCAAGCTCCCCTGCGGGGCTGTTTCCGGGCGAGCACCCGTAGCTCAGTTGGATAGAGCGCTGCCCTCCGAAGGCAGAGGTCACAAGTTCGAATCTTGTCGGGTGCGCCAAATTTATGAAATAATTTACGTGACTGTGGAGCAAGTGGGTTTAACCAGCCCTACTTATTACGCCCCATTTAGCAAACCAATGCAAACGGCACGGACGCGGCGTTCCAACTTAGCGATACCTTGATCTGGCGTTTCGCTCTTGGTCAGCATCATGTCACGTAATTGCAGGAAAAACAGGCCCGATATAATGGAAATGGCATCGTCTTCATTAAAGTCTGGTTTCAGTGCACCAACTTTCTTGTAATGCTTGATAAGCTTATTCAGATGGGTGACGCGCATCTGGCTCATATCATGAAATGTGTTGTTCTTACCTTTGCGCAATAGGAAATAGTCCTTGGCGAAAGGCTCCAACATTTTCTTGTAGCGCCAGTCAGTGCCTATCTCATAACATTTGACCAGAGCAACGATGCCTTCCAGGGGGTCATCAGGTAGATCAAGAAATAGCTCCGCCGTTTCGTTCTTGACGCGCTGGACTTCCGGCTCGAGCATGGCCCGCACCAAATCAAACTTGGTACCGAAGTAGTTATAGATGGTGGCGACACCCACGTTGGCCTTGTGCGCCACATCTTCCATGCTGGTTTTTGTGTAGCCTTTGGTGCGAAGTAGAGTTTCAGCAACGGCGAGGATGGTTTCCCGCCTGGCTATCTTCTGACGCTCACGTAAGCTTGGCATAATATAGCTATCCTGTGGTGGCCCCGCACTAGGCTTTAAGGCATGAACGAGATAGGTCTTATAATTTGCAAAGCGTTATTACTATAAAATTATGCTTCGTCAATACTCATATAATTTTTTACTGGATCCTTCCTAACCCAAATGGCACTGCAAAATAACCCGCCAAGCAAGGGAGGAGTCAAAATCCTCTATATAATGAACAATTTTGCCATCTCTAACCCGAAAATACAAAAAATAGGTGTTATTATAAGGGCTGCCGTCCAAACTACCGCCACGTCCCCTGGCCAGGACCACCAGTTCTTCACCCTCGCCGATATAGTCAATGGGGATCAAGCCGTAGCCGATCCGTCGGCCCATCATGGGAGCTGCCCGGGCCCTGAACTTTTCTCGCACGTCCTGAAGACCGTTATAAGTGCCGGAGAACGGTGTTTGGCCGGTTACGGTGAAGGTCGCGGTCTCATCCAAATGTGATAAATAACCGTCTGCTCTTCCTTCTTGTGTTGCCAACAGGTCGGCTAGGAAGCAATCAACTACGGTCCTGGTCTGTTCTTCAATTGAGGACATCGGAGACAAACTCCTTAAGTCGTGCGATTGGGGACGAATTTCCAGCCGAATAATGTCATGTCGATCATGCTGGTATCGGGGAATGCCCGGATGGCCGTAATACACTTGCCCTGGACATCAAAAACACAACCGCATAAGTCGCCGTGGTCGTTGAATGGACTACCATTTTGTGCCGTGCCTTTCACTTCCAGCAACGCGGCGACCGTTGTACCTTTTCCGATCAGGCGGTGAATTTTGACATGAAGATGCTTTATGACTCCAACCGCCGTATCCACCAGAATTTTTTGCACCAAGGGTAACCCTTCGAAACGTCCCGAAAGGGGTGTGGTGCCATTGATGGTGATCACAACATCTGTTGCTAAAAATTCATATGGGTCTTGCGGGTGGGATCGATTCAAGCTGTCGATAAAAGCACGGATCAATGATTTTGGGTCGATGTCAGACATGGCTTTACCGCGGGGTTATAATTTTATGTTGTCGTAGTAGGGTAGCACGATTTCCTTCTCATTTTCCCAACTACCCAGCATACCTAAAGTGTAAGGAGACACCGCGTCGTAATCGATCAACACATTGATGCAAGAGGGTTTCGGTTGGGCCAGAGCCCGCATAATAGCGGGCCGTAAATCGGATAGACGAGACACGCTTTCGCCATGACAGCCAAACCCAATAGCCACACTGTGATAATTTGTTGATGCCAGATCGGACACAACGCGACGATTGGCGCCATAAAGAATATCTTGCGCGTGGGCTGACATACCCCAACTATGATTGTTGAAGACAATGGTCAAAATCGGCAGTTCATGTCGGACCATGGTGTCGAATTCTTGGATATTCAAACCCGCTGCGCCGTCACCGGTAATACATATCACTCGATTATCGGGGCAAAGGCTTTTGGCACCGATGGCGAATGGCATCCCAACGCCGAGACAACCCAGGTAGCCCAAAGATAGGTAACGGCTGTTTGCCGGAAAGCTGGTTACCATTTCGATCCACGACTTGGCTTCACCACCGTCAGTAACCACGATGGTTGACTCCGTGATGAATTCAGCAATTATCTCAGCTGCCCGGTATGGGTGAATGGGTGAAGAA
>JBBCIP010000452.1:0-3029 GCA_037189785.1 Alphaproteobacteria bacterium | reverse complement strand
CGACCCATCGCCCACACCGTGAATCCGAATTTTGCGTTGTTCACCGGGTTTGGTGTGCATCAAGACGAAGACGTTGCAGTAGATCGTTTCCTGGATGGATTGCGGTTTTTCCAATGGTCCCTTAATCACTATTATCGGGGTGGGGCTCACAAGCCGGGCCGTGTTGATCTGTGGAAACGGTTCCAAGAAGACAAAGCGGAATTGCTGAAGACGGAGGGCGATCAATTTGTCCAGCGGCAGATTGCGACCAGCCGCACCAGCATTGGTTCGGTCGATCAGGTCAGGCAACGGCTGAGGGATTTACGCGACGCCGGTGTTGATCAAGTAACCTTTATTCAGCAAATGGGTAAAAATAAGCATGAGCATATCTGTGAAGCTTTGGAATTGTTTGCAAAAGAAATATTGCCGGAATTCCAAGATGAGCATGAGGCCCGTGAAGCTAAGAAAATGAAAGAGCTGGAGCCCTATATAGAGGCTGCCTTTGAGCGTATTGGCGGGCGCAAACCGATCCATGTTCCCGACGATCAGATAGAAGATGTGGCTGCTCAAAATTACATTGCGAAATATGATAAAAAAGAAGCCGTGTTAGGTTCGGTTGCGTAACGGGTGAATTAACCCCACTTTTCTTCGGGAAAGTGGGGTTTTTATCATCTTTTATTCAAACATTAGCCTCGCATCGATAAATTCTTGGCTTAAAAAGCTGATAACAGCGCGGATCCGCGCCAAGTCTTTTAGGTCGGCGTGAACGGCCAGCCAGATCTCGCGTGTCAACGAAACCTCATCCGGCAAAATACGCATAAGATTTGGTTCGTTCGCCACCATAAAATTAGCAAAAAAACATAACCCACACCCGGCTGCCGCGGCCTTTAATTGGGCGACGCTGTTCGTGCATGTTATTTTTGGGACAAAGGATGGCGATGTCACTTGAAGGACTTTATTGAGTCCGGGGCCGAAATCAAAGCTATCCATACCGGCGACATAAGCGTGGTGGGGCAGGTCTTCCAGACTTAGGATTGCAGGTGACTTTTCCAAATATGATTGGGATGCATGCAAGCGCATTGTAACATCACTTAGTTTTTTGATGTTGACGCGGCCATCTGTGGGGCGGTCGATCATGATCGCGATATCTGCTTCTCGCTTTGATAAATTGAAGTTGCGCGAGGTGACCACCAGTTCAAGATTTAGATGCGGGTGTTTGCTTAAAAGTTTGTTCAAGCGGGGGGCGATAAAAAGAGTGCCCAACCCATCGGGTACGCCAAGACGTACGGTCCCGGAAATCGTCAAGTCGCTTCCGGTGACTTCTGAATGGGTAGCGGTAATCAGGCTTTCTATTTGTTCGGATAGCCGTAACAGTGCTTCGCCTTCATCGGTCAAGCTATATTGGTCGCCGCGCCGATCAAACAGGCGGGCATTGAGATCGGTCTCTAATGCGGACACGCGTCGCCTTACGGTGTTGTGATCCACGTGCAATTGACGCGCCGCAGCGGTCGGATTGCTTGATCGCGCCATTGCGACAAAAAATTTCAAGTCATTCCAGTTAAAGTCCTTCATGAAGCCCAGCTGTTTAGGTTGCCGTTCCGAGTGTTGGCGACAGTGTAACATATAATTTATGCGTGATATTGGGAGAGCGAGAGCTTAAATTATTCTCGTTCTAATAAAATTAATCACTATAGTAAATTATATGATTTCAAAAATAAGCTACTTCCTGGCTAATTTTTGAATTAATATTATGTAATTATTGGATTTTTATTAAAATCGTTTAGTGTTCAGTCTCTATTGACTAGAATATATTTTCATTATAGAAAATATTATAGCCAAAAGACAAACAAGATACTTGGTGCGTAAACATATAAGTAATTGAAATTCCTATAGTAAGATCGGGTGTATTCGTGAGCAAGGCAGATCTACCATCCTCTATCGATCTTGATGAGGTGCGGGAAAAATACCGTCAGGAGCGTGATAAGCGCCTGAGCCGATCCAAGCGCGATATCCCAAAGATTGACGGCGATTTGCGTCACTACCTTAATGATCCCTACACCGTGCCGCAGAGCCGTGCCCCACTATTCGATGACGTGGATGTTGTCTGCGTAGGCGCAGGGTTTGCGGGTTTGTTATGTGGTGCCCAGTTCAGGGGGGCGGGGTTTAAAGATATACGCCTTATTGATAGCGCTGGTGACGTTGGCGGTGTGTGGTATTGGAATCGCTACCCAGAAGCGAAGTGCGATGTGGAGTCGCTGATTTACATGCCGCTCCTGGAAGAACTCGATTACGTTCCAACGATGCGGTATGCAACGGCGCCTGAAATCGGTGAGCACGCGCGGCGGATCGCCAAGCACTATGATCTTTATGATAAGTCTCTGTTTCACACGACGGTGACGGGTCTGTATTGGGATCAAGAAATTGGGCGTTGGCATATTCGCACGGATCGCGGTGACACTATGCGGGCGCGCTTCGTTGTTATTTGTATCGGCCCGATGAGTAAGGTTAAGCTTCCTGATATCGCGGGTATCGATACATTCAAAGGCAAGGCTTTTCATACCAGCCGATGGGACTATGCTTTTACCGGTGGGTCACCATTTGATTCCAATCTTACTGGTTTAAAAGATAAAACTGTCGGCTTTATTGGAACGGGCGCTACAGGTCTTCAATGCGTTGCTCCATTGGGGCAATCGGCCAAAGAGCTTTACGTGTTTCAACGCACGCCATCGACGGTCGGCGTTCGAAATAATAGGCCGATCGATGCAGATGATGTGCGCAAGTTCGAGCCGGGCTGGCAACGCCGCCGCCAAGAAAATTTCACGGCGATCAATGCGGGCATTCCCTGTGAGGTCGATCTTATCGGTGATGGTTGGACGATATTGCTCGGTGAGTTGCTGGCGAGTAAGCGTTATCAGTCTTTATCCGGTGATGATCTTGCGCGACAAAAGGAGCTGCTTGATTTTGAAATGATGGAGCAGATCCGTCAGCGTGTCGACCAAACCGTCACCGATAAAGAAACGGCAGCCAAGCTGAAGCCCTATTATAATTAT
>JBBCIP010000451.1:0-17207 GCA_037189785.1 Alphaproteobacteria bacterium | reverse complement strand
TGGCCGTATTCTGCGCCCGATCAATTTTCCAAATGGCACGCCGGGCAAGGGCGTCGGCCAGTATCAGGATCGCCGCGGTCGCAAAATCGTCGTGATCAACGCCATGGGGCGCATTTTCATGGATCCGTTGGATGACCCGTTCGCGGCCATCGAAGCCGAGCTCCAGCGCCATACATTGGGCGGATCGGCACATTTCATCTTGATCGATTTTCATGGCGAGGCGACCAGCGAAAAAATGGCCATGGGGCATTTTGCCGACGGGCGCGCCAGTTTGGTGGTCGGGACCCACAGTCACGTACCGACGGCGGATGCGCAGATTTTTCCAGGCGGCACGGCTTATCAAACCGACGCCGGCATGTGCGGCGACTTTAATTCCGTCATCGGAATGGATAAAGTTGAGCCATTACAACGGTTTACAAAGAAAATCGCGAGCGGAAGGTTCGCCCCGGCCAATGGCGATGGGACGTTGTGCGGGGTTTATGTGGACAGTGACGACGCCACCGGATTGGCGCGGACCATACACCCGGTGCGGGTCGGCGGCCGGTTAATCGCCACAACACCCCTATAAAGCAAACCCCTATATAAAATAGGCCCTCCATAAAGCGGGGGCAAAATACACCATATCTATTGGAAATCCGCCGCTTCCCGCGTATATCTTGGGGCCTTAGATTAACTGGACATTTGCTGCGGGCTCAGCGACTGACGGTGCCGCGTCCGCATCTAACCGAGGTAACAATGGCAGGCCATTCCCAATTTAAAAACATCATGTATCGGAAAGGAGCGCAGGACAAAAAGCGTTCCATGCTCTTTGCTAAGCTGGCGCGGGAAATCACCGTGGCGGCAAAATCGGGGCTGCCTGATCCGGCGGCAAATTCCCGTTTGCGGATCGCCGTGGAAAATGCCCGCGCGCAAAACATGCCCAAAGACAATATCGAACGGGCCATCAAAAAGGCTCAAGGCAGCGATACCGCCAATTATGAAGAAGTGCGTTATGAAGGCTTCGGCCCGGGCGGCGTGTCGCTGATCGTCGATACTTTGACCGACAACCGCAACCGCACCGCCGGTGAAGTGCGCTCGATCTTCTCGAAGGGTGGCGGCAATATGGGGGAAATGGGCTCGGTCGCCTATCAATTCGATCGCGTCGGCGAGATCGTTTTCCCGGTCGCCGTTGCTGATGCCGACACTGTGTTCGAGGTGGCGCTGGATCTTGGGGCCGCCGATGTTGAATCCGATGACGAAACCCACACCATTTATTGCGCGGTCGAAGATCTGCATGTTTTGCGCGAAGGGTTGGTTGGCAAATGGGGGCAACCGAGCTCGGCCAAATTGATTTGGAAGCCGCAAACTTTGATCGCCGTCAACGAAGAGCAAGCGCAATCGTTGATGAAGCTCCTGGATAATCTCGACGACAACGATGACGTGCAAAGCGTCTATGGTAACTACGACGTGTCGGACGAAATCATGGCGAAGCTTGGTTAGTCATGACCACGCGACGCCGCATCATTGGATTGGACCCCGGCTTGCGAAACACAGGCTGGGGTGTCATTGACATGATCGGCACGCGCCTTATCCATGTGGCCAACGGCATCGTTCATTCCGATGCATCGAGCGCATTGAGCGAGCGGCTGCGCGATCTCCATGATGGGTTGACCGAGGTCATCACCACATGGGAACCCGCTGCCGCCGCTGTGGAAGAAACATTCGTCAATAAAAATCCGGGATCGACCTTGAAGCTGGGGCAAGCCCGTGGCGTGGTGTTGTTGGTGCCGGCCTTGCACGGCATTCCGGTGGCCGAATATACACCGAACCACATCAAGAAATCCGTCGTCGGCACCGGGCACGCTGCCAAAGATCAAGTCTATGCCATGGTCCGTATTTTGTTGCCGGGTGTTGAAATCAATGGCGCCGATGCGGCTGATGCCTTGGCCGTGGCCATTTGTCATGCCCATCATGGTGGTGGGCGGACGCTTGCGCCGCAACCGGCGGGGCTGAGGACCTCCGGGGTGCGGGCATGATCGCGAAATTGAAAGGTTTGGTCGATAGCCAAGGCGACGATTGGGTCATCATCGATGTCAATGGTGTCGGCTATTTGGTGTTTTGTTCCGGCCGCACATTGGGGCGGATGCCGCAACCAGGGGAATTGGTTTCGCTGTTGATCGAAACCCATGTGCGCGAAGACCACATTCACCTTTATGGATTTATCAATCAAGCCGAACGCGATTGGTTCGGGCTGTTGCAGACGGTGCAGGGCGTCGGCGCCCGGGTGGCGTTGGCGATTTTGAGCGTGCTCGGCCCTGATGAAATCGCAACAGCGATTGCCGCCGGTGACAAGACCGCCGTATCACGGGCCAATGGGGTCGGTAAAAAACTAGCCGAGCGCGTGGTCAATGAGCTGAAAGATAAAGTCGGCACGTTCCTGAAGCCGCTGGGGGTTCCGGCACCGGCTCAGGCGCAA
This sequence comes from Alphaproteobacteria bacterium, assembly GCA_037189785.1. GTDB lineage: Bacteria > Pseudomonadota > Alphaproteobacteria > Sphingomonadales > Govanellaceae > Govanella. The sequence continues at coordinate 14,752 of JBBCIP010000451.1, read as the reverse complement.
ACAAAGCCTGGCAATAGTCTTGTGGCCGATGCGGTGTCGGCTTTGACCAATTTGGGCTATCGTCCGGTCGATGCGTTCACGGCAGTGTCAAAAGCATCGCGTAGTTTGGGCGACGGTGCAGAGCTTGGTGCCTTGATTAAAGCCGGGTTGAAGGAGTTGGCACCATGAGTGATCCGCGCTTGGTGAGCGGTGATCCGCATGAAGAAGATAACGAGGTCGGCATTCGTCCGACCCGTATCGACGACTTCATCGGCCAAAAACAAGCGCGCGAGAATTTGCGCATTTTTATCGAAGCGGCGCGTGGTCGCGGCGAAGCTTTGGATCATGTGTTGTTTTATGGTCCGCCGGGATTGGGCAAAACCACCTTGGCGCAAATTGTCGCGCGTGAATTGGGTGTGAATTTCCGGGCCACGTCCGGTCCGGTGATTGCAAAAGCCGGTGATTTGGCGGCGTTGCTGACCAATCTCGAACAGCATGATGTGCTGTTCATCGATGAAATCCATCGCTTGAATCCGGCGGTCGAGGAAGTGCTCTATCCGGCGATGGAAGATTTCCAGCTGGATCTGATGATCGGGGAGGGTCCGGCGGCCCGGTCGGTTAAAATTGATTTGCCCAAATTCACCCTGGTCGGTGCGACTACACGCATGGGCATGATCACCAAACCGTTGCGCGATCGGTTCGGAATTCCAACCCGGCTCGAATTTTATGAAACCGAGGAACTGGAAGAGATCGTGCGGCGTGGCGCGCGTATTCTCGGTTTGGCGATGTCCGACGACGGCGCGCGGGAAGTGGCCAAACGGTCGCGCGGTACACCGCGTATTGCCGGGCGTCTGTTGCGGCGGGTTCGGGATTTTGCCTTGGTCGCCGGTGTCGATACAGTCAATGCCAAAGTGGCCGACGGGGCGCTGTTGCGGCTCGAAGTCGATGCTCATGGGCTTGATGCCATGGATCATCGCTATTTGAAATGTATCGGTGTGTCTTATGGCGGCGGCCCGGTCGGGGTCGAAACTTTGGCGGCGGCGTTGTCTGAGCCGCGCGATGCCATCGAAGAAATCATTGAACCCTATTTGATGCAAAAAGGCCTGGTTCAGCGCACACCGCGCGGGCGCATGTTGTCACCATCAGGGTATAAGCATATCGGGCTCGAGCCGCCGGCATCGCTGCGCGCTCAGTTAGATTTGCTGGGAGATGAGGCATGAGCGACAAACGTCATTCCTTTCCGGTCCGGGTTTATTTCGAGGACACGGACACCGGCGGGATCGTCTATCACGCCAATTATTTGCGGTTCATGGAGCGCGCCCGGACTGAATATTTGCGTGATATGGGGATTGATCACCGCGCCCTGATGGCGGGCTCGATGGGGGACTCTCATATGTTCGTGGTGCGGCGTATGGAGATCGATTATCGCAAACCGGCCAAGCTGGACGATCAACTGGTCGTCATTACCACCGTGACAGGGGTTACGGGGGCGTCCTTCACCATGGATCAAACCGTATGGCGCGACGATGACATCATGGTCAGCGGCAAGGTTTTGATTGCGGTTGTTGGCGCCGATGGCGGCGTTCGGCGCATTCCTAAGCCACTTCGCCATATTTTCAACACGCTTGTCTGTTCTTCTCCGCCGTAACTAGGGGGATGATGGGGGGATTATGTCTCCGAAAGTCCACCTTGCGCGGGAAGTCGTGCTTCGCGATAAGAATGAGAAGAAGTCCATTTCAGTCTAACGAATTCAGGGAACACAAGACACATGCCGGATGCGGTCAATACTGCGGAACTTGCTGGAACAGCAGCCCCCATTGACTTTTCGATGCTCGGACTTTTCATGCAGGCGGATCTGGTCGTCAAGGCCGTGATGATCATCCTGCTGTTGGCGTCTGTGGCATGTTGGGCGATCATTTTCGATAAAATGCGCCTGATGCGGACGGTCAGCCGCAAAGCGGAATTGTTTGAAGACGAGTTCTGGTCGGGCCGGTCGCTCGAAGGGTTGTACGAGCGTGTGCGCAATAATCCGGATCATCCGTTGGCGATGTTGTTCGTCTCGGCGATGCGGGAATGGCAGCGTTCGGTCAGCCCGGCATCGGGTTTGGCCAAAACATTGGGGCTGCAAGACCGCATCTATAAAGTGATGCGGGTCACCGTCAGCCGTGAAATGGATAAGCTTGAATCCTACCTCAATGTGTTGGCGACCGTCGGCTCCACGGCACCGTTCATCGGTTTGTTCGGGACGGTGTGGGGGATTATGAATAGCTTCAAATCGATCGCCATGAGCCACAACACGTCGCTGTCCGTGGTTGCCCCTGGTATTGCCGAAGCCTTGTTCGCGACGGCCTTGGGCTTGATTGCGGCTATTCCAGCCGTTGTCGCCTACAACAAAATTACCAATGACATCAGCCGCTATGCCAACCGTCTGGATGGGTTTGCGGATGAATTCGGCACGCTCCTGTCGCGGCAATTGGAAGAAGGAAATCACTAATGGCGATGGGAACGCAGTCCCAGGGCGGCGGTCGTTCCGGTGGACGGGGCTTTTCCCGCCGTCATCGCGCCATGAGCGACATCAACGTCACGCCGATGGTCGATGTGATGTTGGTGTTGTTGATTGTGTTCATGGTGGCCGCGCCGCTATTGACGGTGGGGGTTGAAGTCAATCTGCCGCAAAGCAGTGCCCGACCGATGCAAGAAGACAGCGAGCCATTGTCGATCACCATCGATGCAGCCGGAAATGTCTACATCCAAGATGAAGCCGTCGAGTTTGAAGAATTGGTGCCCCGGTTGAGCGCGATCGCTGATGCCAAGCGTGATAGCCGCATTTATGTGCGGGGGGACACTCTGGTCAATTATGGTCGTGTCGCCGAAATCATGGGCGCACTAAATGGTGCAGGCTTTTCTAAGGTGGCCTTGGTCACTGATCCGCCGAAGCCAAAGTAACGGTGTTTGGGTCGCGGCGTTTTGAATTGAGCAGGCCATTGAAGCTGTCATAAGGACCAGTTTTGCGTAAGGCGATCATCATATCCGGTATTGGCCACATTGCGATCATTGTGATCGCGATGGTGGGTTTGCCGCAATTCATGACCCGGGATTTCCAGGAGCCGGTCATCATTCCGATCGAACTTGTCCAAAAGATCGATGAAAATGCCAAGGCGCCGCCGCCGTCTCCGAAGCCTGAGCCCGAGCCGGAGAAGCAACAAGAACCCGAGCCGCAGCCGGAACCGGAACCACCGAAAGAAGAAGCCGTCGCTCAAGCATCCGAGCCCGAGCCGACCCCGCAAGAGGTGATGCCGGACCCCGTGCCGGAAAAGAAGCCTGAGCCGAAGAAAGAAGAAAAGCCCGAGCCGAAGACGCCCACGGTCAAGCCGCAACGTCGCCCGGAAGCGCCGAAAAAATTCGACCCCAATCGCTTGTCGGCGCTGTTGGATAAAAAGCTCAAGGAAGACGCGCCGCAGGAAAAGACCGAGAAAAAGGTCGATATCAGCGAGATTTTGAAGCGCCAGTCTTCGGATAAGGAAGTGCCGCCAAATCCGCGCGCGGATATCGATCGCGGGATTATCGCCACCAATTTGCAGGGTTTGATTCGCTCGCAAATCCAACCGTGTTGGAGTGTCCCGGCTGGATCGTCAGGCGCCCCCGATCTCCAGGTCCGGATCCGGGTCAGGTTCCAACCCGATGGCTCCTTAGCGCGTCCGCCAGAAATTATTGACGGCGGTCGCATGAGTGTTACCGGCCAGGAATACTATCGGGCGGCGGCGGAAAGTGCCCGCCGCGCCATCCAACGGTGCTCGCCCTTGAAATTGCCGCCGGAAACGTATGATATATGGCGCGATACCGAGCTTACCTTCGATCCCAAAGACATGCTTGGAGGATAATCCCATCATGGATTTTCAGAGCGTAAAACACGCCCATTTCGACCGATTGATCAATGCCAGCTGGGCGTTATGCCTGGCTGTCGTCCTGATGTTCGTGGCGTTTGCGCCGCGTGACGGCATGGCGGCACCGCTTCAGGTGGACATCACCAAAGGCACGGTTGATCCGTTGCCGATCGCGATCATGGACTTTACCGGCACGGCGGGCGAAAAGACGCTCGAAGGCAGCACCGATGAAATCGGCCGCAATATGGCCGCCGTCATCACCAATAACTTGGCGCGGTCGGGGCTGTTCCGCCCGATCGATCAGAAAGCCTTCATCAAATCCGCCACCACCGGCAACGCCCGTCCGATGTTCGCCAATTGGCGGGCGGTCGGGGCCCAGGCTCTGGTGACGGGCCAGATCGAGCTGCAAACAGACGGCCGTTTGCGGGTGGAATTTCGACTGTGGGATGTTTATGGCGAAAGCCAAATGACCGGGTTGCAGTATTTCTCGGCGCCGCGGACCTGGCGGCAGATCGCCCATATGGTGTCGGACGCCATCTATAAGCGTCTGACCGGGGAAGACGGCTATTTCAACACTCGCATCGTCTATATTTCGGAAAGCGGTCCGAGCAATCAGCGAATCAAGCGCTTAGCGTTGATGGACCAAGACGGCTACAACCATCGCTTCCTGACCAGCGGTCGGGATCTGGTGCTGACGCCGAGATTCTCGCCGTCGTCGCAGGAAATCACCTATCTGGCCTACTATAACAACAAGCCGCGGGTGTACCTTTATAATATAGACAGCGGCACCCAGGAGCTTTTGGGCGATTTTCCCGGCATGACCTTCGCGCCGCGATTCTCACCAGATGGGAATAAGGTGCTGTTTAGCATGGCGGCGAGCGGGAATACCGACATCTACGAGATGGATCTTCGGACCCGGAAGTCGCGCCGCCTGACCGCAGACCCGAATATCGACACATCACCGAGTTATTCACCGGATTCTCGCGAAATTGTGTTCAATTCGGACCGTGGCGGCAATCAACAGCTCTATGTTATGGACGCAAATGGCGGAAATGTGCGCCGGATCAGCTTCGGAGACGGGCGTTATGCCACTCCGGTGTGGTCTCCTCGCGGAGATTTGATCGCGTTCACAAAACAGTGGAAAGGCCGTTTTTATATCGGCGTGATGCGTCCGGACGGTAAGGGCGAGCGGCTTTTGACCGAAAGCTTCCTCGAGGAAGGTCCAACATGGGCACCAAACGGCCGTGTTATCATATTTTATCGTCAAGAGCCCTACGGTCGACGCGGGGGCGGGGGCGGCACAAGTTTATGGTCTGTGGACTTGACAGGATACAATCTTCGCAAGATTATCACGCCGCTCGACGCCTCGGACCCGGCATGGTCGCCCTTGCTAAGGTGACTTGACGACATTATAGTGTTACAGCTGCGAGAGAACATTAAATATCAAGGGCGTATCAAAAGGGGATATACCCAAGAGATAAGTCGTTTGATTGAGTGAGACTAGCTAGGTTGGTGAGCCGAGGTCAGCCAAAGCTGCACGACCGATGCGCGAACAAAAACACCTTGGAAGGAACTCCCAAATGCTTCATGGAAGCCTTGGCCTAAAAGTTACGTTGGTTGGTGTTGCCTCGCTGCTGCTCGCAGCTTGCGCAAACACCGAAAAGAAACAACCAGCCGTTCAAGAAGCGGCTCCTGCTCCTGCTCCTGTTGTTGAACAACCGGCTCCGACCGGCCCAACCCCAGGCACACAAGAGCATCTTAATCAAACAGCTGGTGACCGCGTATTCTTCGCGTTCGACAGCTACGAACTCGATTCTTCGGCTCAAGCCACGTTGCGGGCTCAAGCCGATTGGCTGAAACAATTTGGCTCCGTTAACGTGATCATCGAAGGTCACGCTGACGAGCGCGGCACCCGCGAGTACAACTTGGCTCTGGGTGAGCGTCGTGCCAATGCCGTGAAAAACTATCTCGCCTCGCTGGGCATTAATGCCGGTCGTGTCGAGAGCGTCAGCTACGGTAAAGAACGTCCGGCAGTTGTCGGCAGCAGCGAAGACGCTTGGGCGCAAAACCGCCGCGGCGTCATGGTTGTGAAGTAAGCTTAACGCTTCTGACCAAATCGCTTAAAGACTAACGGAACCCGTGCTTTTGGTATCCAAAAGCACGGGTTTTCGCGTATATAAGACAAGCTTGATCCAATGCAGGGACTGGTGGTTTCGCCATTGTTAATGGCGGCGGCTAAGCTTGGGGGTTGCGCCCCATTGGAGCCCCAATTAAACGTTACCTGTACTGGGTATAACTTTCTTTTGTCAGAATGATCTCTGAGCCGGGAGAAGACCATGTTTGCACGTCCGGAGCGTTTCCACCTTCAATCTCGTTTTTGCCGTGCGACTGCCATGGCGGTCATTGTGGCTGTCGCCAGTTTAAGCGTGTTCGCTGCGCCGTCGTCGGTCATGGCCCAGGAAAAAGTCGAAAAACGTGTCGAGCGGCTTGAAAAAGAAGTGCGGGCTGTTCAGCGCAAAGTGTTCGGGCCAGGGGGCGTGCCTGCAGATAGTGGGGACAGTGTATCAACGGTCACCGACACCAACCAGGCTGCCAATATGGAAGTCCGGTTGGCGGCGCTCGAGGGACAAATTCGGACCTTGACCGGCCAGGTTGAGGAATTGCGCTATAAGCAAGACGAAATGACCCGCCGTCTTGAAACCTATATTGCTGACGCAGATTTCCGCTTCAACGCGCTTGAAGGGACCGGCGGGGGCGGCGCTGCGGCTGTACCGGGCGCGGCCGGCGGCACCGGGGTTGCGACCAATCTTCCTGCGGATACGACCGTGGCCGATCCTGCGGTCGATCAATCATCGGCCATCGGTGGGGAAGAAATTCCACCGGCTGCCGCGGCGGGCGGCGATCAGTTAGCGCAAGGTGTGTTGCCGAGCGGGACATCGGTTGAACAATACAATTATGCATATTCGCTGTTGGCCAAGGGGCAATATGCACCGGCAGAAGCGGCCTTTCAGGCATTCCTGAAACAACATCCAAAAGACAATCTTGCCGGTAATGCCAATTACTGGCTGGGGCAATCTTATTTCGTGCGCGGCCAATATGAGCGGGCAGCGAAAGTGTTTTTGGAAGGGTATCAAGCCTATCCCAAAAGCTCCAAGGGCCCGGACTATCTGCTGAAGATCGGTGTTTCGCTTGCGAAGATCAACCAGACTCAAGATGCCTGCGCGGTGTTCCAGGAATTGCAAACGCGGTTCCCTGATTCCCCGGCTGCAAAAGAACGACTGGCCAGCGAACGCAAAGTGGCGGGTTGTAAATAAGCACCGTAGATTTGATTGTTCTTTGTCGTCTGAGTGGAGTGTGAAGCATGGAGTATCGTCGTCTAGGTCGAACCGATCTGAAGGTCAGTGCCATTTGTCTCGGCACCATGACGTTCGGTCGCCAAAACACCGAAGCCGATGGGCATGCTCAGCTTGATGCTGCTTTGGATCTTGGTGTCAATTTTCTCGATACGGCGGAAATGTATCCGGTGCCGCGTGATCCTAATTACTACGGGCGGACCGAACAGGTCATCGGTTCCTGGATCAAATCTCGGGGTGGGCGCGATAAATATATCATCGCCACCAAAGCCGCCGGGCCATTGATGACGCCGGGATTGCGTCCGGGCAATGTGCGCTTGGATCGCACCAATATTCTGGCTGCGGTCGATAGCAGCTTAAAGCGCCTGAATACCGATTACATCGATCTGTATCAGCTCCACTGGCCGGACCGCAGCACCAATACGTTTGGTAAGCTCGGCTATAAACCGGTTGATGAAACGTTCGTGCCGATTGAAGAAACCCTTGGGACGCTAGCGGATCTTGTCGCCGCCGGTAAAATTCGTCACATCGGTGTGTCCAATGAAACACCCTGGGGGGTGATGGAATATTTGACCGTGGCGAAAGCCAAGGGCTGGCCGCGCATTCAATCAATCCAAAATCCCTATAGCTTATTGAACCGCACGTTTGAAATTGGCTTGGCGGAATTTTCGCACCGCGAAGATGTCGGGTTGTTGGCCTATTCGCCGATCGGCATGGGGGTGCTGGCTGGCAAATATCGGAATGGCGCACGGCCTGCCGGGGCGCGCATGACGCTGTTTCCCGACTTCAAACGCTACTTCACAAAAGCCGGGATCGAGGCAACGGATCAATACCTTGATCTGGCTCACAAGCATGGGCTGGTGCCGGAACAAATGGCCATCGCTTTCACGTTGCGGCAGCCGTTCATGACATCGGTCATCATCGGCGCGTCGACCGTCGCGCAATTGAAGACGGATGTGGCAAGCACCACGATCACGTTGAGTGATGAGATCCTAAACGAGATCGAAGACATTCATTGTCAATACACGAACCCCTGTCCCTAACATCTGCTTTCTTCGTCCATGACGCTGTGCGGCGATCAAATGCGTGAGGTTACGTATGACATTGCCGGACACACCTTTAAGTGATGTTGAATTTTCGGCACTGATGGCGGCTTGTGGTCCGTTCGAAGACACGCCGGTCGTTGCCGTTGCCGTGTCGGGTGGCGCGGATTCGATGGCGCTTGCTGTTTTGGCGCAGGGCTGGGCCCAAGCCATCGGTGGACGTGTGCAGGCGTTCACGGTCGACCATGGATTGCGGCCGGAGTCCGAGGCGGAGGCACAGCAAGTCGCATCGTGGTTGAACGCTTATGGTATCGATCATCAAATCCTTAGCTGGCGCGGGCCGAAGCCAAGCCGCAGTATTCAAGAAAAAGCCCGGGACGCCCGGTATGCGCTGTTGACCGAGGCTTGTCGTGCCCACGGCATCCTGCACCTGTTGCTGGCGCATCATGCCGATGATCAGACCGAGACCGTTTTGATCCGCGCCGCGCGCGGCAGCGGGGTCGAGGGTTTGCGTGGGATGCTGGCGATCAGCGCACCCCCGTTACCGGGGCCACGCTGGCCGCGCGCGGCGCGGCCGTTGTTGCCAGTGGCCAAAGCCCGTTTGGTGGCGACGTTGAGCGCGCGCGGCCTGTCGTGGATTGAAGATCCTTCCAATCACAATGCGCTCTATACCCGGGTCCGGCTGCGTCAAACAATGGACCAAGCGCAGCAGGACGAGGCAGCCAAAATTGCAGTCGCGGCGCGGCTGGAAACTGCTGCGCTCCATCAGGCGCTCGGCCCCGTTTTGGCCGCGGCGGTGACCTTATCGGCGGCGGGCCACGCGGATATTGAACCGGGTGTGCTCGCCGCTGCGCCGGTGCCGGTTCAACAAGCGGCCTGGGCGCGGCTGTTTCGCACGGTGTCGGGGCGGGAATATACCCCCCGGTCGGAGATGCTGGCGACTTTTCTGGACCGACAAGCCGCTCCGGGGTTTGCCGGGGCGACCTTGGCCGGATGTCAATTGACGACCGGCAAACTGTGGCGGCTGGCCCGTGAGCCTGCGGGGGTCGTTACGGTCCCTGCGACCCAGGCCATGCTGTGGGACAATCGTTTTTCTATTGTTTTTGAAGACGATAGTGAGTTCTTAGTCGGGCGCTATACGGTCGGTCCGCTTAGCCCGCAGGGGCGCGACGCTTTCCCTCATTTACCGGCCGTGGTCAGGGCCGGGCTGCCGGCGATTTATGACGGCGGCAAATTTGTCGGACTTCCGCATATCGCCGGTCTTACTCCACTGTCCGAAACAGTGCCGATCGTCGCGAGAATCAGGGCTGTTTTTACCCCGCCGCATGCTTTGCTGTGGTGAGGGGGTATTTTTAAACCGTGCTGAGACGTAAAAAGGCCAGAATTCTGCGATATTTATCGTGGATATCTGCTGGCGACCGCTTGTTTGGATTTTGGAAAGATCCTATCTATTAGGTTGCTGATACGGCTCGCGATAAGGAAGGCATACGCTCCGTGGGAAATTTAGGACGGAATCTGGCCCTATGGGCCGTTATTATTTTACTGCTCTTGGCGCTGTTTAACCTGTTTCAGGGATCGTCCGGCAAGGGCGAGCAAGCGGATATCCCATTCTCGACCTTCTTGACCGAGGTTGAAGGCGGCCATGTCCGCGATGTCTTGATCGAAGGGCGTAATATTTCCGGAACCCGGGGTGACGGCACGGCCTTCCGTACCTATTCCCCTGATGATCCGACCTTGGTCAGCCGTTTGAGCGATCGTGGCGTGACCATCCGCGCGAAGCCGGAAGAAGAAAATCTGCTGGCCGGTATCTTCTTGTCATTACTGCCGTTTTTGCTGCTGATCGGGGTCTGGGTGTTCTTTATGCGGCAGATGCAGGCCGGTAACGGCCGAGCCATGGGCTTTGGCAAGTCGCGGGCCCGTCTGCTGACCGAAAAGCAAGGCCGGGTCACGTTTAACGATGTGGCCGGTATTGACGAAGCCAAGGAAGAACTTGAGGAAATCGTCGAGTTTTTGAAAGATCCGGGCAAATTCCAACGCTTGGGCGGGACCATTCCTAAGGGGGCGTTGCTGGTCGGCCCTCCGGGTACCGGTAAAACTTTGTTGGCGCGGGCCATTGCCGGCGAAGCCAATGTGCCGTTCTTTTCGATCTCGGGTTCAGATTTCGTGGAAATGTTTGTGGGTGTCGGTGCGTCTCGTGTCCGCGACATGTTCGAACAAGCCAAAAAGAATGCCCCGTGCATTATCTTCATCGACGAAATCGACGCCGTCGGTCGCCATCGCGGCGCCGGTTTGGGCGGCGGTAACGACGAACGCGAACAGACCTTGAACCAATTGCTGGTCGAGATGGACGGCTTTGAGGCCAACGAAGGGATCATCCTGGTGGCCGCAACCAACCGTCCGGACGTGTTGGACCCGGCGTTGTTGCGTCCTGGCCGGTTCGACCGTCAGATCGTGGTGCCGAACCCGGATATCGGTGGTCGTGAAAAGATCCTCAAAGTTCACATGCGGAAAGTGCCGCTTGGCGCCGATGTGGAAGTCAAAACCATTGCCCGCGGCACCCCTGGGTTCTCCGGCGCGGATTTGGCCAACCTTGTGAATGAAGCGGCTGTGTTGGCCGCGCGTCGTGGCCGCAAGACCGTCAGCATGCTCGAGTGTGAGGCGGCCAAAGATCGCGTCATGATGGGCAGCGAGCGCCGCTCCATGGTGATGACGGACGAAGAAAAGCGCTCGACCGCCTATCACGAGTCCGGCCATGCCTTGGTGTCGTTGTTGGTGCCCGGGAATGATCCGCTGCATAAAGTCACGATCATTCCGCGCGGCCGTGCTTTGGGTGTGACATGGAACCTGCCGGAACGGGATCGTTTCAGCATGAACATGAAGCAAATGAAGGCGCGCTTGGCGTTGTGCTTTGGTGGCCGGATTGCCGAACAATTGATCTACGGTAATGACGAACTGAACACCGGCGCATCAAACGATATTCAACAAGCAACCCGCATGGCGCGAGCCATGGTTATGGAATACGGCATGAGCGAAAAGCTCGGCTGGCTGCGCTATCGGGAAAACCAGGACGAAGTGTTCTTGGGCCACTCGGTCGCCCGCACCCATAATATTTCCGAGGAGACAGCCCGGCTGATCGACGAGGAAGTGCGCAAGCTGGTTGAAGAAGCCGAAGCCACCGCCCGCAAAGTTCTGACCGACCATTTGGAAGACCTGCATACGGTCACCAAAGCGTTGTTGGAATATGAAACGCTGTCGGGTGATGAAGTCAAAGCCTTGCTGCGTGGCGAGAAAATCGATCGCCCTGTGGCTGCGGATATCAAGCAAAAGGACCCGGATGATCGCCCCCGTGGCGCCACGGTGCCGGAAGCTGGGCGCAGCAGCGGTCCCGCGCCTGAGCCACAGCCTGGGGTTTAGATGGCCTTATGACGACACCACGAAACATTGGGGCGCAGGATTACCTGCGCCCTTTTGGTTTTGTCGATGGCCCTTTGGCGTCGACATTGGTCCAAAACGGATTGGCCTTGCCGTTGGCAGGGGGCGGCGTTGCCTTTATGGGCGCTGTGGGGTTATCCCGGACGGAGGCGCCGGTTTATGTCACCCCCCATGAGTTGACCGGGGAGTTGACCGGGCTGGCCGCTGAGAGACTAGTTGCACCACGGACGGCCTGGCCGCTCCGCAATGGTCGGTCCCTTGGTTTTGACAAGCCGGTGATCATGGGGATTTTGAACGCGACCCCGGATAGTTTTTCCGATGGCGGCAAATTCACCAAGCTGGACGACGCGGTCGCCCATGGCGAGGCGATGATCGCGGCCGGGGCCGATATTCTTGATATCGGCGGTGAGTCGACCCGGCCCGGGGCGGCCCCGGTGGCGATCGAGGAAGAACAACGGCGCATTCTGCCGCTGATCGAGGCCTTGGCGGATAAAGGCGTGGCCATTTCCGTCGATACGCGCAATGCCGCGACCATGCGGGCGGCGGCGCGCGCCGGGGCATCCGTCATCAATGATGTCTCAGCCTTGGCGCATGACCCGCAAAGTCTTGACGTTATTCGGGAATATCAGTTGCCCGTGGTGCTCATGCACAGCTTGGGCGATCCTTTGGTGATGCAGGATAATCCGCGCTACGACAATGTTCTCCTCGATGTCTACGACAGTTTGGCGGCGCGGATCGAACGGGTTGAGCAAAAGACCGGATTGCCGCGCCATTTGATCGCCATCGATCCTGGGATTGGGTTCGGCAAGACCTTGGATCATAATCTGGATTTGCTCGGAAACCTTGGTCTGTTCCAGGGGCTTGGCTGCCCGCTGTTGTTGGGCGTTTCGCGAAAAAGCTTTGTCGCCAAGGTGTTACCGGGCACGCCCGTAAGTCAAAGGCTGCCGGGGTCACTGGTCTCAGTCATTCGCGGCGTGGTCGGGGGCGCGCAGATTTTCAGGGTTCATGATGTCGCGGAAACAGCGCAGGCGCTTACAATTTGGCGAGCGACCGCCGGAGTCCCATGACGAAATTTCATGAAACTGCCCTATCTTTGCCGCAAGTCATCCATAGAAAAGCGTATACTTAAGAAAGTATAGAGTTTGAGGGCGGTGGGTTACGGATGAAAGATTGTATTAAACCTTAGGTCCTATGCTGCTGGGGGGCAGAGATAGATAGGCTAAGACTTTAAAAAGGCGGAAGATATAAAGATGAGCCGGAAATATTTTGGAACCGATGGTATTCGTGGTCGCGCCAACACCCACCCGATGACCGCAGAAATTGCGATGCGCGTCGGGATGGCGGCCGGGCAGCAATTCACCCGGGGCGATCATGTCCACCGGGTTGTGATCGGAAAAGATACGCGGCTTTCGGGCTATATGCTGGAGCCGGCTTTGGCGGCAGGTTTCACCTCCATGGGGATGGATGTCATTTTTGTCGGCCCGATGCCGACCCCGGCGGTGGCGATGTTGACCCGGTCCTTGCGCGCCGATTTGGGTGTGATGATTTCAGCGTCTCATAATCCCTTTGAAGATAACGGCATCAAATTGTTCGGGCCGGACGGGTATAAATTGTCCGACGACATCGAGCGGGAAATCGAACACCGCATGGACAATGGCTATGCCGACCATTTGGCCGACGCCCATAAATTAGGGCGCGCGCAACGATTGGAAAATGCTGTCGGCCGCTACATCGAATACGCAAAAAATACATTCCCGCGTCAACTGCGGCTTGATGGCTTGAAGGTCGTGGTCGATTGCGCCAACGGTGCCGCGTATCGCGTCGCCCCGAACGTGCTGTGGGAATTGGGCGCGGAAGTGATCCCCGTGGGTGTGGCACCCGACGGGAAAAATATCAATAAGGGCTGCGGCTCAACGGTTCCGAGCTATGTCTGCGAACAAGTGGTTGCCCATGGGGCGCATATCGGGATCGCTCTTGATGGCGATGCCGACCGCGTGCTGATTGCCGACGAAAACGGTCAGCTTGTGGATGGCGACCAACTGATGGCGGTGATCGGTCAATATTGGCATCAAAGCGAACGCCTGACCGGCGGCGGCGTGGTGGCGACGGTGATGTCGAATCTCGGCCTAGAAAAATATTTGAACGGCTTCGGTCTTGATCTGATCCGCACCCAAGTCGGCGACCGTTATGTGGTCGAGAAAATGCGCGAAGGCGGTTACAACATCGGTGGCGAACAATCCGGCCATATCGTGATGAGCGACTTCACCACAACGGGTGACGGTCTGATCGCCGGATTGCAAATTCTGGCGGTGGTGATGCAGGAAAATAAACAAGTGTCGGAAATTTGCCGTCGCTTCTCGCCGTTCCCGCAAGTGTTGAAAAACGTGCGTTACGAACAAGGAACGACACCGCTCGATCAACCCGTGGTGCAAAAGGCCATTGCCGCCGGTGAACAACGCTTAAACGGATCGGGCCGTATCTTGATCCGCAAGTCGGGAACCGAACCGGTGATCCGCGTGATGGCCGAAGGCGAAGACGAAGCGCTTGTGAAAACGATTGTCGATGAGATCGTGTCCACCGTTGTTGGTGTGAGCAAAGCCGCCTGAACCGGCCTTTAAGCTGTACGCCTTTTGTATCTGGACCACCGGGTCGAGCCCGGTGGTGACGGGGTGGGACATAAGCAAAATCACATCTGTCATTGCCGGACTTGATCCGGCAATCGCTTCCGGTATCGCTTTGCATGCGGCGCCATGGACCACCGGGTCGAGCCCGGTGGTGACGGGTTAGGACATAAGCAAAATCACATCTGTCATTGCCGGACTTGATCCGGCAATCTCCACCGGTATCGCTGTGCGTGCGGCGCTGTGGACCACCGGGTCGAGCCCGGTGGTGACGGTTGGGGCGTAGGTAACAGTACTTCCGTCATTGCCGGACTTGATCCGGCAATCGCCTTCGGTAGCGGTGTGCGTGCGGCGCTATGGACCACCGGGTCGAGCCCGGTGGTGACGGGTTGGGGACGCCGGTAACAGCATCTCCGACATTGCCGGACTTGATCCGGCAA
>JBBCIP010000450.1:0-12181 GCA_037189785.1 Alphaproteobacteria bacterium | reverse complement strand
GATATCGAAAACTTCAAGTTCCGGAAGCGTCCCAACAGTCTGAACTTGACGCGCCATTTCTGCCGTGTGCTCGGGCGTATTTATGACGGCATGTTTGCCGAAATTCATCGTGCCGATATCAAGGCTGCATATTTCAGGCTGCAAGGCAACAACATGGCGCACACGGATATCTGGCGTTGTCAGCGTGGAACCGTGTGCCGGACGCAGTGGATCTTCTGCACTTGGAATATAACGCGCACCGGCTCCGGTAGTCAGGTTGATCACCAGATCCGTATCACTGGCCCGGATACGTTCGACCACCTCCTCATAATAGACAAGGTCCATGCTGGGCGCACCTGACGGCTCCCGCACATGAATGTGGCAAACGGCCGCACCGGCACGCGCGGCGGAAAGACAGTCTTCGGCAATTTGTTTCGGCGTTACGGGAACATGTTTCATACGGTCGCTATAAGCGCCAGCCCCCGTGACAGCACAGGTCAAAATCGTTTTGGCCATATCAGCCCTCCCACTCTACATTGCCGCAGACGCTGACACACTGGCCACTGACATGGCGTGCGGCATCTGACGCTAGAAATACTGCTGTTTCCCCGACTTCTTCCGGAGCGATCCGGCTACGCATTGAAATGAACTGCAGGCGTTGCTGAAGCGCCTCGTCATAACTTAGGCCTTCACGTTCGGCCCGGGCCCGCAAAAGCGCACGACCGCGGTCGTTTTCAATAGATCCGGGACGGATGGTGTTGCAGCGGATGTTATGGGGCCCGAGCTCACGTGCCAGATTACGTGTAAAACTCTCAACACCCCCCTTGGACACGACATAAGGACTGCGACGGGGAAGCCCGGTTGCGACGGATGTCGTCGAAATGTTCAGAATGACTCCTGAGTTCTGCGCCTTCATCAAGGGTGTCACCGCGCGCACCACGTAGAACATGCCGGTGAGATTGACACGCAACACTTGGTCCCAGTCTTCATCCGACAAATCTTCGACCGCAGCATTTGGACCGCCTATTCCGGCATTGTTGATGGCCACATCAATACCGCCCAGAGCAGCCGTCGCCTCGCCAATCATGCGCGCCACATCAGCAGACCGCGCCACGTCAGCCACTGATCCTGTCACCCCAAGTTCCCGGGACACCCGGGCCACCGCATCCCCATCCACATCACAGACATGGACGCGGGCGCCAGACGCCACGAAGCACTTAACAATCGCAAGACCGATCCCTGAAGCACCGGCCGTTATTACAACCCTTTTCACTGCACTCTCCATTTTTGTTATTTGATATAACACTTTTGCAGAGAGCGCAATAAGGAGCCTAGGATTTTATTCACAGACTATGCCCCGACACTGGGGAATGGGGCTGGGCTGGGGAGGTTTGGCCTATGGGCGGATCAGGACTTACGTGTTCTTTTGCGCGATACCGTGGTTTTAGCTTCAATTTCCGCGGTTTCAACGGCCTGACGCAATTCCACTTCACCATCCCGCAGATCTGCTTCAATGGCAGCGCGAACATCGGCAGGATTACCACTACGAAGAGCCTCAATCACCTTAAGGTGATGTGATACACCGGTTCGTGACTGATTATAGGACGGATAAAGCAAGTTCATGGACGGGCCGAGTTTGATCCAAAGCTGTTGGATGGCTTCAATCAGAAGGGGATTGCCGGACGCAACATAGATTCCGAAATGAAACTTCTCGTTTTCAACCAGAACACGACCGTAATCCTGTCGATCCATAGCGGCTATCAGCGAAATCTGCACCTGTTCAAGACGATTGATATCATCTTGACTGAAGTTTCGGCCGCCTTCCTCTGCCGCCAGCCCTTCCAGGGCGATTCTGAGTGCATAAATATGCCGAAGCCGCCCGGCATCCAAGCGAGGCACGAAAACATTGCGGTTGGCATCGCATTCGAGTACTCGTTCAAAAAGCAACCGGCTGATGGCATCACGCACAGGGGTTGCACTAACCCCCAGTATGGCCGCGATCTTTCTGATGGTCAGCTTTTGGCCGGGATGGAAGCTTCCTGTCGTAAGAGCTTCTCTGAGTTGCTCATAGGCGCGATCGGCCAAAGTGTCATATCGTTTGACAGGTTCCAGACCGGAAAGTGCCGAACGCTGAATCTTGGGCAACATCGGTAAATCCTTCTCCAATATATGGGATATCACCAATAAGCGCCTTCACAGGGCTATGCAAGTAAAGTCGACACGACAGTCATCGGCGTTGACATCACGACAATGACTCACACAACATTTGACAAATTTGTTATATCATATATCAAATTATAAGTGTCGTCGCCACTGGATCCTGTCGACTACCCGGATAACGGCAGTCAAATACGCGATTATAGACATAGTCATCATGGTGCACGGCTTCGAATAAACTAGATATATATCAGCCTACTGAGGCTTTTAGGGGATTGACCAGATGAAAGAACGACCTGATCACGACCATGCGGCAACCCTAAGATTGGATTATACAGAGGTCGTTTCCCCATCTATGAACGCTGATGACAAGGCGCGTCGTCCTTTCGGCATCCCCATAGCTTGGTGGGTTGCAACTGGTTGCGCTTTGGGTCTCGCACTTGGTTTCAGCACCGTAGCAGCGACAGTATTTGGTCAATTCGTGCCTGCACTCTCATCTGCTTTTGGGTGGACACGGGCACAAACCACCCTGGCGATGGCCTTTTCCAATATTCCGCTTCTCGTTATGGCTCCAGCCTTTGGTCTGCTCGTCGACCGTTTAGGGGCTTGGCGCACGCTTTGTTTCTCTCAACTGGCCGTACCCCTGATCCTGATTTCTCTGGCCACCCTGAATGGCAGCCTCACGCAGCTTTACATATCTTTTTTCCTGCTCGCCGTACTGGGGGCCGGCACGTTGCCCGCCGCCTACACCCGGGTTATTCTGACGTGGTTCAATCACCGCCGCGGCATGGGCTTCGGTATTGCTTTGTCGGGTGTCGGCTTGGCGGCTCTTGTTCTGCCACCGATCACGCAGGCCCTTATCGTGACTTTCGGCTGGCGGGCTGCCGTTGTGCTGATTGGTTTACTTATTCTCATCGCCGGCATGATAAATGTCATGACACTGCTGCGTCTCAAACCTCAGAGCACCGCAGAAATCGACGGTGGCTATCACCCTCCCCAAGGCGCCGCGATCATATCCGAAAAAAGCGGTGTTCATTGGCGACAAGCTCTTCATGATTATCGTTATTGGGTCATTGCCCTCGCTTACATCCCGCTTGGCGTCGCATCCATGGGCTTTCTCGTCAACCTTCCCGCCATTCTTATCGACCAGAAATTCTCCCTCGCCGGCGCTGCCACCATGACGATTATTCTAGGTGCCACACTGATTCTGGCTCGTATTGTCACTGGCTGGTTTCTGGACCGCGTCTCGACCAGCCTTGTAATGACTGTTATCTTCCTAGCTCCGGCAATCGGCTTCTTTTTACTGGCCATTGCACAGTCACCACTGTTAACTGCATTTGGTATTTTCCTGATCGCTTTCGGAATTGGCGCCGAGTTCGACGTCATGGCATTTTTGCTGAGTCGCCTGTTTGGCCCCATATCCTATGGCGCACTTTATGGTGGCGTTTATGCTGCCTATAATATCGGCGTGGCAATCGGGCCTGTCTATATGGCGCATCAGTTTGATGTCACGGGTAGCTACAGCTTCACGCTCAATTTGTTTGGGGCTTTATTTATTATTGCAGCCATAGCTCTGCCCCCGGTTGCCCGAAGAATTCGCCCAGCAGGATAAGGGATGCAGCCAAGAACCGTAGCCTGTAATGTCCTGCGTGACGAGCGCTTCAGAATTGTGATGTGCACCTTGGCACAATGCCCTACCAGGTTAGCCGGGATCCGGACGTGATAAATATTTGATTTCGGCGTAAATGCACCACCATTGCCCCAGAGTGCATGAGAAAGCGGTTTAACGGCCGACTATTGTTCTGGACCATTAAATAGACGAGGAGCTCTGTCGGGCTCCTCGTTATTTTAAGTTAGAAATAGAAGAACTCTACCCCCCGAAGCTTTTCCTAAACGGCGCAGGCTGCACATAGAAAATTACAGGAGCCATGATAGCGCCAGCAACTAACCATATTAACATGGTTTCGTAAGGTAATTTTACCTTTTCTTACATTTATCCCCTTATTAATAGAATTTCTCTAATAAAAGCGCGGAAAAAGTAAGAAGTAACAAACTATGAAAATATTTCTTTATACTTTAGTGGTTCTTGCAACGACAACACAGGCTTCCGGTCACCCCGGTGGGTTAGCAGCAGATGGTTGTCACAATGATCGGAAGAACGGCGGGCGTCACTGTCATCGAGATAGCGAATCTTCAAATATTAAGACGTCAACACCTCTCTATTCACCCGCACCAGCAACCGTTCGGTCACCCACGAAAGCATTTCGCAACTGTTCCGAAGCACGTGCAGCTGGCGCGGCTCCTGTCTATGCGGGGGACGCGGGGTATGGACCCCACTTAGATCGTGATGGCGATGGTATCGGATGTGAATGACATGCTTCAGCAAGCGCACAACGAATTCAGTACATCGTGCACGGAATACTACTCAGCGGTGGGCACCCAGTGTGTTAACGGCTTTCATTGCCATTGGGATGAATTCTGTCATCGCGGTCATCCTCATAAAGAATGCGTTCGGCGGCACCATCAAGATCATCATACTGACCATCCCGATGGCTCCAGAAAAAAGCCAATAAACCGATACCGCCGAGAACGAGCGAAATAGGAATGAGAAAATAATAACTATTCATGACGTCCCCTTTAAGCGATGACCTAAGGGACCATCGGCATAGTGTTTCTTAGGGCTCCATAAGTTTCCTAAATTACTCTCGTATCCAAGCCGTAACGCATTGGTCACGACCATAAGCGATGATAAGGCCATGACAATAGCGGCGATCAACGGCGTCACATATCCCGCAATCGCAACGGGGAGAGCAATGACATTATAAATGGCCGCAATGGTAAAATTTTGTCCGATCAGTCGGCGCGAATCTCTGGATATCTTGAGCGCCGTCGGAACTGCAATCAGGCTATCTCGCAAAAACACAAAATCTGCAGCATTGCGGCCAACATCGGCAGCATTCGCCGGAGCCATGGAGACAGAGGCTGCCGCCAGCGCCGGTGCATCGTTAAGGCCGTCACCGACCATCAGCACTTTGTGGCCCGCGGCGCGTTTCGCCTCTAGGTATGCGAGTTTTTCCCCAGGCAGCATATTGGCGTGCGCTGTCGACACACCGAGCGCCAAAGCGACATCCTGAACGGGCGCCACGCCATCGCCTGAGATGATTTCTGTCGTCAGCCCCTGGTTCCGTAAATTATTCAAGACGTCGAACGCCGCAGGGCGAAGACGATCATCGAAATAAAAGCGTTGTAACAGCACACCATCACATGCAAGCACGGTGCCGGTTTCATCATCCTTGCCTAAAGCCCAAGCGGCGCGCCCCAATCGATAGGTATGACCATCTTTATCGGCTTCGAGACCAAGCCCGGGAGGTTCGCGGATGGCGTTCAGTAATGGCCGCTCGCCCTTTGCTGCTGCAGCAATGGCCACAGATTGCGGGTGGCGTGAATGGGCCGCAAGCGCCGCTGCCATGCTCAAACAATCCGGCGTAATCTCATCAGCATCACGAAGATGTAAGCGGCCCAGGGTCAATGTTCCGGTTTTGTCGAAAACCACACCGTCGATCTCACTCAACCGTTCCATGGCCGACCCATCTTTGACCATGATGCCGTTTTCGAAAAATCGCCGCGCGGCGACCACTTGCACGATCGGCACGGCCAAGGCCAAAGCGCACGGGCAGGTAATGATAAGGACGGCAATCGCGATGGTCAGCGATTGATGCCAGTCACCGGTGGCCGCCACCCAGCCGGCGAAACTCAATGCAGCGGCCGTATGGACGACCGGCGCATAAAACCGCGCCGCACGATCGGCAAGGCGTCGATATCCACTGCGACCGGACTCCGCAATTTCCATCAAGCGGACCATCTCAGCCAAGAACGAGTTATCGGCCGTACTGGTCGCGACGACAACAATCGGCGCCGTAAGATTGAGCATGCCCGCACTCAGTTGATCGCCCGTATCGGCCGTACGCGGTGTACTTTCTCCACTGACCACGGAACAATCTAAATCCGAGATCCCCATGATGACCTGCCCATCCACCGGCAAACGTTCGCCGGCCGCAACCATCACCTTCATTCCGGGTACGATACTAGCGATCGGCATATAGTGTTCGCGACCATCGTCATCACGGACCCACGCCCCGCGCGGCACCAAGCGGGCCAATCCACGGACAGCGCTGCGAGCCCGCTCCCGCATCATGTAATCAAGCGTACGGCCGATCAGAAGAACGAACAACAGCATGGTCACAGCCTCGAAATAGGCATGATGGTAACCATAAAGCGTATCGTAAAAACTAAGTGCATAGGCCAGCGTCAAGCCGATTGACACCGGCACATCCATATTCGTTCTGAAGTGACGCAACGCCGTCCAAGCCGAGCGGTAATAAACTCGGCCCGAGTAAAGAAGCGTCGGCAGCGCGATCAATGCAGAAATCCAATGGAACAGATTGCGGATCTCCGGCTCCGCACCGGACCACACGGCAACCGATAAGAACATAATGTTCATAGATGCAAAACCGGCAACCGCCAACGATCGGATCAGTTCCCCCAGCATCGGATCCTTGCGGTCCGTTTCGGTTTCGAACAGATGACTGTCATAACCAAGATCCCGCAGTTTTATCATAAATGACGGGGTGCTTCGTTCGCGCCACTGGATTGTAACCCGTTTTGTCGACAGATTGACCCGTGCGCGTTCTACGCCCGCGTGTTCATGCAACGCTCGTTCAATACGTTGAATGCAACCGCCGCAATGGATCGTCGGCAAGGATAGAACCGTCTCCCGTAAGCCCTGCCCCACCGATTTACTGGCCAGCCGTATTTCTTCCTCTGTCGGCAGATAGGGCACTGTGGTCATGCTGTAAAAGCCTTGTAGACATGCCACGTGGCATGACCGAGCAACGGGAAAACCAATACAAGCCCAAGAAAACCCGTGGCTACACAGAGAAGAAATAACGCCAGTACAATCACGCCCCAGGTGAGCATCACCGGCAGATTATGCCAAACCAAAGCAACGCTGGTACCCATGGCGGTCAACGCATCTACTCGGCTTTCAAGCATCATCGGGATGGAAAAAACGCTAACGGCAAAGGACAAAGCCGCAAACAATCCACCAATCAAGGTTCCCACCACCAGCATCGTCCAACCGGTTGGCGTGCCGATCAACATAGGGATGATATGGTCAAGTCCGGGGAATGGCGTAAGGCCGAAAAACAGCGCGTAGATGATAACCGCCGTTCGCATCCACAGCAGCATAAGGCCGACCAGAAGCGCGCCGGTAAACACAATCTGCCCGCCAGCCACGGGTCGAACAAAAATCATATCCCGCAATGTTACCGATTGGCCGGCAATGAAGCGGCGGCTTTTCTCGTAAAGCCCAACAGCAATAATCGGCCCCACAACCAAAAAACCAGCGAGTGCAGGAAATAGAATATAGTCCAATTCCTCAGTCAGCAGACCGGCGACAATCGCAAGGGAGATCAAAAAAACCGTAATGCCATAGCCGATACTGAGCAGCGGTTGCTTCATCAAATCACGCCAGCCGGCGGCCAGCCAATCGAAAACCATATGCGGGCTTACGGGGCGTTGATAGTGCTTTTCCCGCGGCAAGGGCGGAACGACGGGGGGCAGCGTATCTATAGTGTCTTGCACGCGCGTTTCCTTTCCAAATTGGCCTTCCCTAGCAGGAGGAGCGAGCGGCCCGGAATGTTCCGGCCGCTGCCATGTTGTCTCCGATTTTCACGTGATCCACGCAGTCTGGAGCAGACGCCACCGCCACATAAACAAGATGCGTATTGGCCGCCACCAACAGCAGAACACCGGCAGCGATACCAAGACCGATATAAAAACGAGCCCGCTTGGTCATGGTTCGGCCTGCCCAAGTTGAAGAACATACACGGTCAGGATACGCCGCTCCGTTTCGCTCAGCCGGGCTTCCCACTGCGGCATATGACCGCGACGCCCATAGTAGATCGAGGTATATATGGATTGTCGATCGCCACCATAGATCCAATGGCGATCGGTCAGATCCGGCGCTCCCATTTCGTCCAAACCACGACCATCGTCACCATGGCAAGATACGCATTCTCGTGCGAATACGTCACGACCGCTATTCAAGACATCGGGCGTGAACTTTGTGGCAAGGGCCGGATCGGACAGTGTCTGCACATAGCTTGTGACGGCAAGAATATCGTTCCGCTGCAACAAACCGTCGCGGCCGAACGCCATCATTTCTGCAATCCGTGTTTCATCATGGGTCGAATTAATTCCGACCCGCAATGTTTCCGCGATGATTTCAGGATCGCCTCCCCATAACCAGCTCGCCGCCGCCAGATTGGGATAGCCTGGCCCACCTTGGCCGCCGATGCCGTGGCAAACCGCGCATTGGTCGCCAAACAACGCATGACCGCGTTCTTCGACATACTGCATCAGGGACGGATCACGACGAATGTCGTCAAAAGCAAGGGTATTGATACGTGTATCGAGCGTGGATCGCGCCGTTGCCGCTTGTTGCAGACGTTCAGCGACAATCTCCCGATCATTGTGACCTAAAATTCCCTTGGTATAGGTCGTGACCAGCGGCCAGGTCGGAAACAGCACCCACAGCGTCGCAGCAATAATGACTGTGACGATGAGAAAAAACCACACTAAACGCGGCACTGCCGTATTCAGCTCTTTGATACCGTTCCACTCGTGTCCCGTGGTCATATGCCCTGTATGGGGATCACGTTCACTTGTCGCCATGACCATTCCCTTCCGGCTTTTTCTTGTCCGTATCTGGTTTATCATCCTCTTCTTTGAGGATATCGCGGGCGGCACGGTCAAACCGTTCCTTATTCTTGGGCCAAAACACATACACAAGAACGCCGACCGAAAGCGCAATCAGATAAAAAAGGCCAAATGATTTTGCAAGACCAACCAGTGTATGATGATCGACCGTCATGGTGCGCTATCCTTGGGTGCGCTATCCTTGGGCGCGGCATCTTCGGTTGTGGCGAACTGACGATGCGCTGCATCGGTCAGGCGTCCGACAATTTGCAAATATGCCACGAGCGCATCCATTTCCGTCAGCCGTTGCGCATTGCCGTCGAACAGCCGCACATTGCTGTCTTGTCCGTAGCGGGCAAAAACACCCTCGGCCTGCGAGCTGTCAGGGGTTGCTTGGCCATAGGTATCGGCAGCAGCATTGGCAATCATGTCATCGCTATAAGGCACCCCAACCCGCCGCATGGCGCGGAGATGGAGCGGCATCTCCTCAACCTTCAACTCATTACGTGACAACCAAGCATAAGATGGCATGACCGATTGCGGCACCACATCGCGTGGGTTGATGAGATGGGCTACATGCCATTCATCAGAATATTTTCCACCCACCCGAGCGAGATCGGGACCGGTCCGTTTCGAACCCCATAACATAGGATGGTCGTACTGAGATTCCACAGCCAGCGAATAAGGGCCATAGCGCTCGACCTCGTCCCGTAATGTACGGATCATTTGCGAATGGCATGCATAACAGCCCTCACGCACATAGATATTGCGACCGGCCAACTCAAGCGGCGTATAGACGCGCATATCCGGCGCGGCCTCTACCGTTTCGTCGATGGTGAAAAGCGGTGCGATTTCGACGAAACCACCAATGGCGGAGACCACAATGATGGCGAGGGCAAGTCTGATGGAGTTGCGCTCAAGCTTATAATGAAAGCGGAACATGGCGTTACTCCCCTGCTTGCCGTGCAGTCTCGAAGATCGCTTCTGATTTTGTTTCTCGGACTGTCGTGTCCCCGGGCTCCATTTGTCCGGCCACACGGATGGTCATCACGATATTATAGAAACCGATGATGGCACCGATTAAAAACAGAAGCCCACCGATCGTCCGCGCAATGTAATAAGGATGCATGGCGATCATGGAATCGAGGAAAGAATAAGCCAAAGTACCGCCTTCCCCATAGGTGCGCCACATCAGGCCTTGGATGATGCCCGAATTCCACATAGCGAAGACATAAACAAGCGTCCCGGCGATGGCCAACCAGAAATGCCACTCGACCAAAGCGCGGGAGTACATCTCCTTGCGTTGCCACAGCCACGGCACCAGGCTGTAGAAAGCGCCGAACGTGATCAGGGCCACCCAACCAAGCGCGCCGGCATGAACATGGCCGACGGTCCAGTCCGTATAATGGGACAAGGAGTTGACCGGTCGGATCGACATGAACGACCCTTCAAATGTGCTGATGCCGTAAAATACGGCCGCCATCATCATAAAGCGCAAGGTGGCGTCGTCGCGCACCTTATGCCAAGCACCGTTCAAGGTCAGTAACGCATTAGCCGCCGATGCCCAAGACGGCACCAGCAGGATCACAGAAAACGACATGCCGAGCGTCTGCACCCATTGCGGTAACGCCGTATAATGGAGATGGTGCGAGCCTGCCCACATATAAAAAAACGTGATGCCCCAAAAACTGATGATCGACAGCCGATAAGAAAAGATCGGGCGTTCCGCTTTCTTGGGCAAATAGTAATACATCATCCCAAGAAAACCGGCGGTCAAGAAAAAGGCAACCGCGTTGTGGCCGTACCACCATTGTGTCATCGCGTCCTGAACACCAGAAAACAATGAGTAGCTTTTGGCATGGGCCAAAGAAATCGGCACCGCCAAATTATTAACGATATGGAGAACCGCAATCACCAGAATGAAGGCAAGATAGTACCAATTCGACACATAAATATGCGGTTCACGGCGCCGGGCCAAAGTGCGCAAATACAGGATAAGATACGTCACCCAGACAATGACCAGCCAAATATCGGCATACCATTCAGGCTCTGCATATTCTTTGGACGACGTAACGCCCATAAAATATCCGGTCACGCCGAGCACACAAAAAAGATTATAGCCGAGCAACACGAACCAGGGGCTAAATTGATCCGGCAACCGGGCCCGGCTTGTTCGCTGCATAACGTGATAGGATGTAGCAATCAGCGCATTGCCGCCGAAGCCAAAAATCACAGCGGTGGTATGGACAGGTCGGATGCGCCCAAAACTCGCCCAGGCGCTATCAAATGTGAATTCGGGCCAGGCTAGTAGCGCCGCAACCCAGACTCCGAACGCAAGACCGATAATGGCCCAAACCATAGAGATAATAATACCGACCTTGATCGGATCGTCATAATAGTGTTCTAGCCGTTCAGGACCGGGTTCCGGCGTGAAATAGCCAGACATCAAAACAAGCAAGATACCCAAGCTGTAGAGAATGACGATCAATCCATGGACAGCGAAGGGGCCGGATTGCGCTCCCCCCGTCATGGCTAACCCAAGTAGCGCGAGAACAACGAGGATACCGATACCTAACTGGCGTTCATTGAGTGTCAGTTGCGAAACCATGCGCGGCGCGTCCACTTTTGTTACTGTCCAAATTTACCTGCGTTTTCAGCTTTTTAGATCATGCCAACCGGCCAAAAACAGTTGACACTTGAATTCAAAACAATGTCAAGACACCACAAGACCAACACAGATTGTCCGTCATACGGAGATCCGACCTTCGTAGTGTTACAGGTTTGCGGTGATTAGTCTTTGATCAGAATCATATTTACCTCCTGATATGGAAGGCCTGGCATGGAAGGCCCGAGATGGAAGGAATACCTGATGCAGAATAGAGTGAGAGAAGACAGGCGCCCTTTCAGATCGTCGATTGTTCTATGCTGACGCAACAAATGGAACGGGGATGGAACCGGGCTAGCTTATTTAATCCGAAACCGATGACCCGAACCATGAAACATCGGCTCTTCCTATTCTAAATTTATTCCCGCCCTCAGGTCCGCCTTGACAAGACATTAGATATTATATATAGGAGTACTATATAAATGAGGCATTGATGATGACTATTGCAAACATCATGACAGGGCTATCACGGATTGGGATGCTGCTACGCTCAGAAAACTGGCGGCAAACCGAAACGACCGGCCTAACGCCGACACAAGCACAGATCCTCATGCACCTTGTTGGCCGGGGACCGGCGCGAGTTGGGACAATAGCAAACGAAATCTCGGTGACACAGCCGAC
>JBBCIP010000449.1:0-18829 GCA_037189785.1 Alphaproteobacteria bacterium | reverse complement strand
AACCACCGACAATGCCTATGTCGAAGCCGAGATGTCGATCCTCGCCCCTAAGGTCGCCGGTTATGTGCGCGATGTTCATGTGCGGGAAAACCAACCCGTTAAAACAGGGGATATTCTGCTGGCCATCGACGACGCCGATTTCCGCGCCAAGGTCGATGGCGCCGCCGCCAATGTGGCGGCCCGCGAAGCCGCACTCAATTCATTGCAAGAACAAATCACGTTGCAAAAAGCGTTGATCGCCGAAGCCGAAGCCAGACAAACCAGCGCGCACGCCGAACAACGTCGCACCAAAGCTGATCTTGGGCGTTATACAGAACTTGTGAACAACGGCACGGTCAGTCGTCAAAAACGCGACTTGGCCTTGGCTGATTCGGAAAAAGCCGAGGCCGGCTTGATCGCGGCCCGCGCCAGTGGTGCTGCGGCACGACAACAACTCACCGTGCTCGGCGCACAGATTGAAGAAGCGACGGCGGCTTTGAAAGCTGCTGAAGCTGACTTGAAATTGGCGACCATTGATTTGGACAACACCGTCATCCGTGCGCCTATCGATGGTGTGATCGGCAATCGTCAGGTGGAAGTTGGCCAGTACCTCCGTACCGGCAGCCAAATCCTGACTGTCGTGCCCTTGCCGCATGTCCACGTGGTCGCCAATTTCAAGGAAACGCAAGTTGGATACATGCGCATTGGGCAACCTGTTGCGCTGAAAATTGATGCATTCCCCGGCCAAGTGGTGACCGGTACGGTCGAAAGCTTTGCCCCGGCGTCGGGATCGCGCTTCAGTTTGCTGCCGCCCGAAAATGCCACCGGTAATTTCACCAAGATTGTGCAGCGGGTGCCGGTGCGGATCAAAGTCGATACCAATAACGCTTTGGCGGGGGCGCTGCGCCCTGGGTTGTCCGTCGTCGCCGAAGTCGATACGCGCCATCGCGATGATGATAAAATCGGCAGCGGGTTGGCGTCCGGCATAGAACCGCAAACCTCTGTTGCAACGATTAATCCGGTCCATAAAAGCGCGCCGTAACAGGAGCAGATCATGGCCGACGCCATTCTAGAAAGCACGGATCCATCCGCGCCGATCACCATAACGCGCGCCCATTACGTGGGATGGGCCGCCATGGTTGTCGGTATGTTCATGGCCATCCTCGACATTCAAATTGTCGCCAGTTCATTGCCGAATATTCAAGCCGGTCTCGCCGCCAGCCCCGATGAAATCAGTTGGATCCAGACGTCATACCTGATTGCGGAAGTTGTGATGATTCCGTTATCGGGATACCTGGCCCGTGTGTTTTCGACCCGCATCTTGTTCACCGTTTCCGCCATCGGTTTCACAGCCGCCAGCGTTGCCTGTGCCTTTGCCTGGTCGCTGGAAAGCCTGATCATCTTCCGCATCATCCAAGGATTTTTGGGTGGGGCAATGATTCCGATCGTGTTCTCGACATCCTATTCGATTTTCACACCCAAACAACAAACCGTCACCAATGTCATTGTCGGCTTGATTGCGACGGCCGCGCCGACCATCGGTCCGACATTGGGCGGCTGGATCACCGAGACAATTTCCTGGCATTGGTTATTCTTGATCAATGTCATTCCAGGCATAGCCATTATCATGATTGTGTCGTCGATGCCTCCGCTCGACCGACCGAATTATAAATTGCTCAAAGGCTTTGATCTGATCGGTTTGATGTTGATGGCGCTGTTTCTCGGCAGCCTCGAATTTGTCATGGATGAAGGCCCGCGCGACGATTGGTTTGATGAACCGATCATTTTTTATTTAACGATGGTCGCTGTTGTCGCTGGGGTGTTATTTTTCTGGCGTATGCTGCGCTATCACAACCCGATTGTCGATATCAGGGCGTTTAAGGACCGGAATTTCGCACTCGGCAGTATCTATAGCTTCATCATCGGCGTCGGACTATATGGTACCGTTTATATGGCGCCCTTATTTCTGTCTCAGGTGCGCGGCTATAATGCTTTGCAAATCGGTGTCGTCATGATGGTGACCGGTGCATTCCAATTCCTGTCGGCGCCGATTGCCGGGCGGTTATCGACTGTGATTGATCTGCGTCTGATGCTCGCGATCGGCTTGGCATTGTTTGCCGGCGGCACCTATCTCAATCATTACGCAACAGCGGATTGGAGTCTCCACGAACTTTTCATTCCCCAGGCCATTCGTGGTTTTGCGTTGATGTTCTTGTTCATTCCAGTCAATACCTTGGCCCTTGGCACACTGCCCCCTGATAAAATCAAGAATGCCAGCGGCCTTTATAATTTGATGCGCAATCTGGGTGGGGCCATCGGTCTTGCTGGGATCAATACATTGATGACGGATCGCTTGCACTTGCATATGGCCCGATTGTCCGATCGACTGGATCCATCGCGCCCGGAATTTCAAAACATGGTGGAAGGATTAAGCGCTCGTATCGGCGACGCTGTAACGGCCGACCCGGACGCCGTAGCCATGAAGTTGATCACCACCATCGTTCAACGCGAGGCCGTCGTGCTGACGTTTAACGATCTTTATCTAGCGATGAGTTTGGTCTTTTTATCAGGGATTTTGCTGATGCCACTCGTCCGCAAGCCACAGAATACGTCCAACGAAGCGCATTAGAGGATGTGCCGCGACCGGGAAAACGTCCGCTTTTTTTAAGGCATAATAACCAGCTTAATGAGATAAGAAATAGCGGCCAGCGTTGCTACGCTGGCCACCCATAATCCGACAAACCACAAAACTTTCTTGTGGGATTCTTTCATGGTTTTGCCTAAACCTTTCATCGTTTGATCTATCCCTTACGCCTGCGTGGGCTGTCAATGATGATAGCCTTCCCCTTCCCGAACTTTGCCACGGAACACCCAGTAGGCATAAGCGGTGTAGAGCAACACCATCGGCAACAGCACAACAGTCCCGACCAGCAAAAAGCCCTGACTTTCCGGCGGCGACGCCGCATCCCAGATCGTGTAATGGAATGGCACAAGATAAGGGAACAAGCTGATGCCGAGACCGAGGTAGGACAAAACAAATAAACCAAGCGTTAGCAGGAATGGTTGCACGTCGCGGCGTTTGGCAATGGCGCGGAACAATAACACCGTTAGAACAGCGACCAAAATCGGCACCGGTGACAAGTAGAAAATATTCGGTGTCGTAAACCAACGATCGAACACACGCTCATTCAAGAACGGCGTCCATAAACTGACCGCAGCCACAGCAATGATGACGAATATGGTGAGCCGTGCCATGAGGCGGAAACAATCGTTCTGAAGATCGCCTTCCGTTTTCATGATCAACCATCCGGCCCCCAGCAACGCATAGCCCAACACCAAAGCAACACCCGTGAAGACGCTAAACGGCGTCAGCCAATCAAACCATCCCCCGGCGTAAGACCGGCCGTCGACGGCGATGCCTTGTATGAACGCGCCGAGCACAACACCTTGGGCAAAGGTCGCCACTGTCGACCCCCCGGCAAAGGCCAAATCCCAGATCGGTTTATGGGCCCGATCTTTAAAACGGAACTCGAACGCAACGCCGCGAAACACCAAGGCCAATAACATGATGATGAGCGGCGCATAAAATGCCGTCATCAACAAGGAATAAGCGAGCGGAAAAACGGCGAACAAGCCGCCGCCACCCAGCACCAACCATGTTTCGTTACCATCCCACACCGGCGCTACCGTGTTCATCATGGTGTCGCGCTTTTTCTCCTCCCGAATAAACGGATAGAGAATGCCGATCCCCAAATCAAAGCCATCCATGACGACATAGAGCAACACGGCGGTCGCGATCAGAAGGCCCCAGATCAATGGCAGATCCAACGTCATGACCGTCCTCCTTCTGGTGCGGCTTCTGGTGCGGCATCAAGTAACGCGGGAGCAGGCGTGATGCCCGCAGCCCGTTGCGGTTCACCAGGCGGTAACCCGGGTTCAGCAAGCGTCGGCGGCTTCCGCATAAGGCGCAAGATGTAGACAACACCCGCCCCAAACACCACGAAGTAAACCACCGCAAACGCCACCAACGACGATGCAACGGCCGCAGCATCAACAGGAGACACAGAGTCAACCGTCCGCAACAAACCATAGACCGTGTAAGGTTGCCGCCCAACCTCGGTCACGAACCAACCGGCCAGAACAGCTAAGAAACCGCTGGGCCCCATGACCAATGCCAAGCGGTGAAAAAGCCCCGGTTCATACAACCGGCCACGCCACCTGAGATAAAGACTCCAGACCCCAACACCGATCATCATAACGCCGATGCCGACCATGATCCGAAACGCCCAAAAGACAACCAACGCATTGGGTCGATCTTCTGGTGCCCATTCCTTGAGCCCCTTGATCTCCCCATTCCAATCATGAGCGAGGATAAGGCTACCGAGCTTTGGAATCTCAAGCGCATATTTCGTTTCTTCGGCCTTCATATCAGGCCATCCGAACAAAATCAGCGGTGCGCCACGCTGGGTTTCCCAGTGGCCTTCCATAGCCGCGACTTTGGCCGGTTGATGGTCGAGCGTGTTTAGCCCATGCATGTCGCCGACCACCAATTGCAACGGCGCCACAAATGCCGCCATCCACATCGCCATGGACAGCATCACCCGGGCGCCTTGATTGGTTTTATCCCGCAACACGTGATAGGCACCGACCGCACCGACCACAAAAGCCGTCGTCAAAAACGCCGCCAAAGTCATATGCGCGAGACGATACGGGAAAGACGGATTGAATATAATTTCCCACCAGTCACCGGGCAGGAATTGACCATCCGCCGTCAAGATGTGACCGGTCGGCGTTTGCATCCAACTGTTGGCCGACAAAATCCAAAAGGCCGAGATCAAGGTACCGATCGCAACCAGGCAAGTGGCGAAAAAATGAAGTCCCTTACCAACCCGGTTCATGCCAAACAGCATGATGCCAAGAAAGCCGGCTTCCAAGAAAAAGGCGGTCAGAACTTCGTAACCCAGAAGCGGCCCCAGAACGGCCCCGGTCTTATCCGAAAACGGTCCCCAATTGGTTCCGAACTGGTAGCTCATGACAATACCGGATACGACCCCCATGCCGAACGACAACGCGAATATTTTCGACCAGTATTTATAAAGCTGGATATAGACGTCGCGTTTCGTGGTTAGCCACAGCCCTTCGAGGACGGCAAGATAGCTGGCAAGACCAATCGTGAATGCTGGAAAAATAATATGGACCGCAACCGTGAAGGCAAATTGCGCACGGGCCAAAAATAGGGCAGTGAGGTCTAACATTCCTCTCCCCTTTGTTGCTCTAGGCCGCTCCACCTGAACGACCGCAGATTAGGCCCACTGCCACCATTTCGCAAGCGCACAAAATAGAGAAATGACTGCACAAAACTGAATAAATAGGGTAACTCAGCGGTGTTCTATCGTGGAGGGCGCTGTTAAGATTAAGTCGCAACCAAGGAAAGCCTCTGAATGTCCTATAAGATCCTCATCGTGGAAGATGACGCCGTCGGTGGCCCCTATATTTTGCAGGGCTTGAAAGAGGCAGGATATGGCGCCGATCTCGTCACCGATGGTCGCGATGCGCTCTATATGGCAACTGAAGGCAAGCATGATCTGATCATTATGGACCGCATGTTGCCATCGTTGGACGGCCTGTCTGTGCTACAGGCGTTGCGGGCCGCCAAGGTTGATATTCCTGTTATCTTCTTATCGGCATTAAGTACGCTAGATGAACGCGTCAAAGGCTTACGCGCCGGCAGCGACGATTATATGGTCAAACCGTTCGCGTTTTCGGAATTGTTGGCACGAGTCGAAATTCTGCTGCGGCGCCCGCGTGCCGGTGCGACCCAGGATACACGGCTAACCTGTGCCGACCTCGACGTCGATTTGCTGACTCGCCGCGTCACCCGATCCGGCACAGAAATCGAGCTGCAACCGCGCGAGTTTCGCTTGCTCGAATTCCTATTGCGGCGCCAAGGACAGATTGTCACCCGGACAATGTTGCTGGAAGGCGTATGGGACCATTATTTCGACCCGCAAACCAATGTCGTCGACGTCCATATCAGCCGACTGCGCCACAAGATTGATAAGGGCTTTGAACCGTCTTTGATCCATACTGTCCGTGGCGCCGGCTATACATTGGTCGCGGAACGGTAAACGAGACGGAAACCAAGACAGGAAACGAACAAGGCCATGGCCAGCAACAGCACGACCGCCAATCGTTTCGTCCGCCTGTTCTTATGGTGTTCGCTCGGCACCATCGTCATCGCCTATGGCGTGCTGTACTTCATCACGACCCCGTTGTTGGAACGGCAATACGCCGCCGATGTGGCCGTGGAAATTGAAGAAGTCCAAGCCGCCTATGCATCCGGCGGGACCAGCGCCGTTAAAGACCTGATTGACCGACGGGTCGAAGAAAGCCGCCGTTATGAAGCGGTCTATCTGCTGCAAAGCGCCACCGGCCTGATCGTGGCCGGAAATTTAGGAACATGGCCCAACCATATCGACCCCGATGGCCGCTGGCATCAGGTCAAACTGCTGCGCTGGCCCGAAATCAATCCAGTGACGATCGGCTTCCGCGCCATCGCTCTTCCTAACAGACAGTGGGTGTTGGTCGGGCGCGATCTTAAAACCAGTAGCCTGTTCCAGCGCCGGATCACCGAAGCCCTGACCGTCGCCCTGATCATCACCACCATCATTGGTATCGTCGGCAGCTATCTACTGTCGCGTATGCTGCTGCAACGGGTCGATATGATCACAAACTCCGTCGACGACATCATGCGCGACAATCTATCGCGCCGGTTTCGGATTTCAAACGAATCGGACGAGTTCGACCGACTGGCGCGGGCCTTGAACGGCATGCTGGACCGAATCACTGAACTGATGACCGCGATGCGGACTATTACCGATAGCGTCGCCCACGACTTCCGCAGCTCATTGATGCGCATGAAAACCCGGCTCGCCGCTTTGGGCCAGGAAGAACGGACCGATCCCCACGCCCGGGAAACCATTTCAGCAATCGTCGGCGAAACCGACGCTTTGTTGGCGTCCCTGAGCGCGCTTTTGGAGATAGCGCGGGCCGAAGCCGGGCTGGCGCGGGAACAAATGACCAATTTCGACCTTTCGGCCCTCGTCAATGACCTTGGAGAGCTTTATCAGCCGGTGGCGGAGGAACAGGGCTATTCCTTACGAATCGAGGCCAAAGAAGAACTAAGGGTTCGCGGCCACCGCCAGCTTTTGGCCCAAGCGGTTTCCAACTTGTTGGAAAACGCCTTGAAATATAGCCCTCCGGGGGGCGAAGTGCTGCTCAAAACGTCGCTCGGCCAGGCTGGGCCGGTGGTCAGCGTGTCGGATCAAGGCCCGGGAATCGAGCAAGAAGACCGCGAACGGGCCAAAGAACGCTTCGTTCAAATCCAAAACAGCCACACCATGGACGGCGAAGGACTCGGGTTAAGCTTGGTTGCCGCCGTGGCTCGCCTTCACCAAGCGGATTTTGCCCTCTCCGACAATGACCCTGGCCTCCGCGCCTCTATCAAATTCCTCACTTTGGGTCGTCGCTGAATAAATTAAATTTGCCTTAATTCTTACATAATGCGGTCATATAGCCGCCTCACAATCACCACATTAATGCGGTATCTTGCTGATATGTCAGGAGATTTTTGAAAGCCGCAGAGATCATGACAAGCATCAGAACATTACAAAAAATTAATATTTCATCCATCCCGGGGTTATTTGTCCGGTCATAGGCTCATGGGTATGCGATCAGATGGACCGTCACCCATGATTGTCCGCCTGCCGCAACCCCCGCAAATATGGAGGTTCCGAGAAACACCATGAGTTATGCCAGCCCAAAATCGCCGGCTCCTCGTCTTATTGGCCTCGGTATCGTGGTTTTGTTACACGTCCTAGTTTTTTGGGCGATAAAATCAGGCTTAGCGAAAAGCGTTGTAGAAATTGTTCGCGGCCCGATCGAAACCAAGATTATCGAGGAAATTAAGCCGGATACAAATGAACCACCGCCGCCGCCGCCGAAATTCGACGAGCCGCCGCCACCGTTCGTGCCGCCGCCGGAAATTGCTATCAATTTCGATTCTGCTCCGGCTGCTGCGACAGCAATTACGACACAATCTACTGTGAGAACTGCGCCACCTGAGCCAAAGCCTGTGGCAAAGCAGATTGTGGCACCACAAAGTACCAAGCGTAATTCTCAGCCCGAGTATCCACCGACTTCGCGTCGTATGGGTGAGGCAGGCACAGTCATTCTTCTCCTCTATATTCGGGAAGATGGTCGTGTTGGGGACGTAAAGATTGATAAATCGAGCGGATTCCCACGCCTAGACGAAGCTGCGGATCGGGAAGCCAGACGCAACTGGCGCTTTAAGCCTGGGACAGAAGACGGCAAACCCGTCGGAGCCTGGACCAAGATCGCCGTTACATTCCGTCTGACTGACTAGCCATCTGCTGACTAGTACGACGGGACTTTGAAGAATTCTCTGAAAGGAATACATTGATGCTTACTCAACTGATGCTTTTCATGCAGGACGCTGCAGAGACCATCTCTGACGCTGCCACAGATGCTGCCAACGCTGTTGGTGATGCGGCAAGCGATGCCGCTGCCGCTGTTGGTGAAACCGCTTCCGACGTTGCGACCGCTGCTGTCGACGCAACCAATCAAACTGCTGCTGCGGCTACGACCGCTGTTGTCGACAACCCATACAGCCTTGAAGCTTTGTGGGCTCAAGGCGACATCGTTGCTAAGGGCACCCTGATCATCCTTTTGATCATGTCCCTTTTTACTTGGTACATCCTGTTCTTCAAACTTTGGGAACAACAAAGACTTCTTAAGCAAGCCAAAACAGCTGCTAAGAACTTCTGGAGCGCCAAGACCATGCAAGACGGCGTTAACAGCCTTGAAAAAGACAGCGCCTTCCGTGCAATCGTTGAAGACGGCCTGAAAGCTGTTGAACAACATGAAGGTGCTTTGAGCCACCAATTGTCGCTGGCTGACTGGGTACAAATGTCATTGGGTCAAACCATCGACATCATTGCTCACCGTTTGCAAGGCGGCTTGGCATTCTTGGCTTCGGTCGGTTCGACGGCACCGTTTATCGGTCTGTTCGGTACGGTTTGGGGTATCTACCACGCTCTGGTTGCGATCGGTATGTCCGGTCAGGCTTCGATCGATAAGGTCGCAGGTCCGGTCGGTGAAGCTCTGATCATGACCGCGATCGGTCTTGCTGTGGCTGTTCCTGCTGTGTTGGGTTACAACTGGCTGGTTCGTCGTAACAAGCTCGCTCTCGAAGCAGTTCGTGGCTTCTCCAACAACATCTACACCTATCTGCTGAGCGGTCATCGCGACGGCGGTCATGCTGCTTCCGCTAAGGTTGCTACCGGCCGGAGTCATTAATCATGGGGATGACCGTCGGCCAATCAGGTGAAGAAGACGAAGTCAATTCGACTATTAACACCACCCCGCTCGTCGACGTGATGTTGGTGCTGTTGATCATCTTTCTCATCACCGTTCCCGTTGCCATTCAGAATGTGGAAGTCAAATTGCCTACGGCTTCCAACATTCCGACCCAGACGAAGCCTGAAAACGTTTCGTTGGCGGTCGACAAAGATGGCAACATCTATTGGAACACGATGAAGCTCAATGGCACCGCCGATCTTCTAGAGCGGATTAAAGTTGAAGCTGTTAAAGACCCGCAGCCTGAAGTCCACATTCGCGCCGATGAAAATGCTCGCTACGAGTATGTCGGACGGGTTGTGGTCACCACGCAGCGGGGCGGTATTGGGAAAGTTGGGTTTATCACTGAACCTCAGCTTCCTGGCCAGT
Source organism: Alphaproteobacteria bacterium (assembly GCA_037189785.1). Lineage (GTDB taxonomy): Bacteria > Pseudomonadota > Alphaproteobacteria > Sphingomonadales > Govanellaceae > Govanella. The sequence continues at coordinate 9,043 of JBBCIP010000449.1, read as the reverse complement.
AGCCTCTAACCTCAAACACAGGAGTTATTACTATGGGAATGCAGGTTGGAGGCGGTGGAGCTGAAGACGATCCCATGGTCGACATGAACACCACGCCATTGATTGACGTGATGTTGGTGCTTCTGATCATGCTGATCATTACTATTCCAATTCAAACCCACGCGGTGAAATTGGACATGCCACGGCCGACGCCAAATGCGACGGAACCGTTGGAAAAGCCGGAGGTGATCAACCTTGAAGTTGACTTCGACGGAACTCCGATCTGGAATGGTACCCCCATCACAGATCATGCTCTGCTCGAATCCTACTTCAGCCAAGCGGCGGTTAAAAATCCGCAGCCTGAAGTTCACCTTCGTCCAAATCGTTTGGCGAAATACGGCCAAGTCGCCGTTGTGCTGGCTTCTGCTCAGCGCCTCGGCGTCCTGAAGATCGGTTTCGTCGGTAACGAGCAGTACATGGACTAGAACCGAGCGGCGCTTGACGGTACCGATGTCGTCAAGCGCCGTTCTTTTTTTTCAAACCACCGAGAGACAGTGAATATGAAACAGAGAAAAACTCTTTCCGCAGTTCTCCTGGCGTTGACCTGCATGGGCAGCGTCGCGGCTACTGCGGTCTTCACACCGGCTCCGGCTTATGCCCAAAAAGCACAGAAAGTTGGAGCGAAAGTCGGGAAACCTTTGAAAGAAGCTCAAGAGCTCGCCCAAAAAGGCAGCTTCAAAGAAGCTTTGGCGAAGGTTAAGGAAGCACAGGCCGTTGATAAAAAGACAGCTTATGAAGAGCACACGATCAATGAGTTCCTCGGTTACGTCGCCGTCAATCTGAAAGATTACAAAACGGCCGCAACTGCATTTGAAGCCACGACGACCTCTGGCCTGCTGGCGGCCGATCAATTGCCGCAGCGTTTGAAGACGGTTATCCAGCTTTATTATCAAAACAAAAACTACGACAAAGCGCTCACCCTGTCTAACCGCTACCTGAGCGAAGTTGGCAAAGACCAAGAAATTCAACTTCTGACCGCACAAATCGCTTACATCAAAAACGATTTCGCCAAATCCGGTCAGATCATCAACGAAATCATCAGCTCAGCCACAGCTCGCGGTCAAAAGCCGAAGGAAGAGTGGTTGCAGTTGGCAATGAGCTGTGCATTCAAGCAAAATAACATTCCTGGCGTTGCCAGCAGCTTGAAACAGCTTGTCACCTACTATCCGTCTAAAGAATATTGGGAACAAATCCTCGATATCGCTTCACGGAAAACCGGTCTTTCGGACAAAAACAACCTCGACTACTACCGTTTGCGTTATGAAACCGGAATCATCAAAGACGGTGCCGAACTTGTGGAAATGGCACAATTGGCCATCCAAGCCGGTCTTCCGGGTGAAGCAAAAGCGATCCTCGACAAAGGCTTTGCTGACAAGGTTCTTGGCGGTGCCGATCAGGAGCGTCAAAAGCGCTTGTTGACCATGGCCACCAATCAATCGGACGCAGACTTCAAGAGTTTGGCGGCTGTTGAGAAAGAAGCCAACGCGGCAAAAACCGGAGATTCTTTGGTTGGTATCGGTGAAGCTTACACAAGCTATGGCCAACACGCCAAAGCCATCGAGCTGATCCAGGCCGGTATCGCCAAAGGCAGCTTGAAGAACGCTGATGATGCAAAACTGCGCTTGGCTCTTGCATACTTGCGTTCTGGCAACAAAGCCGAAGCTTTGAAGACGTTCAGAAGCATTCCGAAAACCGGCACAACCGGCGAAATCGCTGAATTGTGGGCCCTTCGGACCGCTAACTCTTAAGACCAACTTCGTTTTCCCGTACCACCACCCATCGGCACATGTAAACTGGTACGGACGGTGCGGCCACATAGCTTAGGCCGCACCGCTATTTTTTTGAATGCCGACCGTTTTATAATCACATCTCTATAATTTTCTGTCTGGGGGACGGCGCTGCAATCAGCGCCCGACCTTATCGGCTTTTTTATCCCTTTTATGCCGTACAAGACCACGATACGACTTCACAAACGGCACGACTTTCAGGCAAGCTTCTTGACACAAAACTGTCAAAAAAGTCATCTGGCCAGAGAAAGCCATTCTGAGCCATAAAGACGACGATGTTACGTTCAAGAAGGTAGTCCATAGGGAGCGCCGCATGATTACTGCCTATGTCAATAATTTGGGAGTTTTACGACCGGTCGTTCTTGCCGCGACGGACCCACTCCCTTATGCGGCGGTGTGGATCGATTTATTACGCGCGACCACAGAAGAAACTAAAGCCATCGAACATGCCCTTGGGCTTGATTTACCGACCATTGAAGAAATGCGGGAAATCGAAGTTTCGAGCCGTCTCTATCAAGAAAACGGCGCTTTTTTCCTGACCGCGACACTCTTGACTCACGCAGACACGACGGACCCGCAAAGCACACCGGTGACCTTTGTGCTGAGTGGCCATCGCCTGATCACCCTTCGCCATGCCGAACCGCAATCGTTCCGGATCTTCGCCTCACAAACAGAACGACCGAGCCATGGCTGCAATAATGGTGAGGCTGCATTTATGGGTCTTTTGGATGCGATCATTGATCGTCTTGCCGATATTCTCGAACGCGTTCAGCTTGAAATGGACGCGCTGTCACGCGAAGTCTTCGCCCCAAACACGAAAGGCGCTGGGCGCCACGACTTTCATGAAATTCTAAAACGGATCGGGCGCGGTCAAACCTTGACCTCGAAAACCCGCGAAAGCTTGGTCAGCTTGGCGCGGATTTTGAGTTTCCTAGGACGCCCCGGCGACACCAAACCCGATAAACAATGGGGCCGCAATATCAAGACGCTGGCAAGCGACGTCACCTCCCTGAGCGACCATGCATCGTTCCTGGCCAATAACATCAACTTCCTATTAGACGCCACCCTCGGCATGCTGAACATCGAACAAAACGGTATTATCAAAATCTTTTCGATTGCCGCTGTTGTGTTCCTGCCGCCGACCCTGATCGCCAGCATTTACGGCATGAACTTTGAATTTATGCCGGAACTGCATTGGCCTTATGCCTACCCGATCGCTGTCCTGGCCATGGTCATATCGGCCATCTTACCGCTTGCTTATTTCAAACGCCGCGGCTGGCTGTAATGCCTCGTTTTCCTTAACGTGGCTCGCCCAACGGTGATGGCAAAGGCGGTGGTGCTGATTTGAGACGATCGTTGTTAAATCGATCCTCTTTCAAGCGCTCATCCTTTTCTTGGTTTTGCTGACAGCTTGCCTTCACCGCTTCGCACCGTTGCTTGCAGTGTAAATCCGCCGTCATATCGTCCATGGATCGTGTTCGGCATTGCGATAAGCACGTTCGCGCCTCGTCCGCGCAGACCCCGCGGTTGCTGAACTCGTTTGATTGTTGGGGGGCTTGAGTGCCTTGGGCGATCGCGCCGCTGACACCAAATAGGACTGCGAACGTAAGGCTTAACCCGATTTTAGCCCACATGATTGCACCTTGTCTTTGACCATAGAAGCGAGGGCCAACGAACTCGTCAGCCCGGGGGACTCTATGCCAAACAAGTTAATCAGCCCCGGAGTTCCATGGACGCGGACATCATCAATGCGGAAATCACTAAAGCCTTGATCTGGTCCTATAATTTTTGGACGTATGCCGGTATAGCCGATATGGAGGCGGTGCTCGTCCAAATCCGGGTAATAGCTGCGGATCGCGGATATGAAATCGGCCCGACGGCTATCATCAAACCTATAATCGACGCCGTTGATCCACCGCACATCGGGACCGAACCGCGCTTGACCCGCCATATCCAAGGTCACATGCACGCCTAGCCCGCCATCTTCCGGCATGGGATAAACGAGATGCTGAAAAGGCGCGCGTCCAGCCAAGGTATAGTAATGGCCGATTGCGAAATATTGCGGCGGTAACGGACGAATACCGAATAATCGCGCCACATCATGAGCCCATAACCCCGCCGCATTAATAACCGTTCGACACAGCAAGGACTGCCGATCATCGCCGCCGATATCGAGCTTTAGTCCAGCGGAGGTCACCGCCGACCCAACCACAGCCGCCCCGATCACTGGCGACCGCAGTGCGACAACCCCGCCGGCGCTCTCCAAATCACCTTGGAGCGCCAGCATATATTGATGGCTATCGATGATCCCGGTCGATGGCGAGAACAACCCGGCCACACCCTGCACCGCAGGTTCAAGCCGCGACACATCATCGGCGCTCAACTCTTCCAGATCATAGACGCCACTGGCGATGGCATTGTGGTGGATACCGGCCAATGACGCGCGCTGCTGATCCGAGGTCGCAACAATCACCTTTCCAACGCGCCGATACGGTACGCCGTGATGGGTACAGAAATCATACAGCAGGTCTTTGCCGACACGGCACAGCCGAGCCTTCAGACTATCGGGGACATAATAAATACCGGCATGAATAACTTCGGAATTGCGGCTAGAGGTTTCGTAGCCGATGCGGTCGGCGCGGTCCAGAACCACGACCTCGCGTCCTGCACGCGCCAAGTCTCGCCCAATGGCCAAGCCAACAACGCCCGCGCCGATAACAGCGCAGTCTATGACGTCGGTCATAGCAGACCCTCCCGTGTTAGGGCGCAATTGCTTTCCGCACGTCTGCTACATCTTGTATTTCGACGCTGTCGTCAAGCCCCCCAAAGGCCCGCCGCACATAGGTCAGCAAAGCGGCGACCTCCTCATCACTCAACATCGGGAAGCTGGGCATGGCGTTATCGTAGTCACCGGTGCCGTCACCCTCGGCCGTTCCAGTCAGGATGAAAAAGGCCAGATCTTGCGGATCACCTTTAACCATCTCACTCGTCAACAGCGACGGCTGCATATTCGGCACGCCGCCACCATCTGCTTGATGACAGACGAGACAGTGCTTTTTATAGACAGCCTCGCCATCACCGTCGGCGGCCTGTGCCGATTGAGCGGCCAGCGGCTGGGCCAAAGTGAGCAATGCCAGCAGTGGCACGACTTTGAACACCACAAATACGGACATAATGGTTACTGACCGCTATAGATGATTTTCCAAATCCGTCCTTTAACGGAATCCGCAACATACACGGCGCCGTCAGGACCGACGGCGAGACCGGTCGGGCGATGCTCGGCCGCAGTCGGGCTGGTGAACCCATCTTTTCCGGCAAATCCGTTGATGAAGGTCTGCCACGGACCGCTGGGCTTACCGTCCTTCATCGGCTGAACCACCACCTGATACCCAGCCTGAGGTAATGGGGCTCGGTTCCAGGAGCCGTGGAAGGCGATCAGAGCCGCTCCTTGATAATCGGCGGGGAATGCCGTGCCGGTGTAGAACACCATGTCATTGGGGCCCCAATGGGCAGGAAACGCCACCAAGGGATCGCCAAATTTCCCGCTGGTGTCTGCCGTTTTTCCGTCCCCGCCATATTCCGGGGCGCGGACCCGCTGGCTGGTGCGGGTATCGTAATAGGTATAAGGCCAGCCGAAATCACTGTTGGCGGTGACCCGGAACAATTCCTCGGCCGGAAGTTCGGCGTTATCGCGATCATTATACAGATCGGGCCACAGCGTGTTCAACTGATCGCGGCCATGTTGCACGCTGTAAAGATCGTTGACCGATGCATTCCAGGCGATGGCCAAGCCGTTGCGAATGCCGGTGGCATAGCGCTTGCCGTCTTTGGCAAATGTTTGACCGGCTTTATCGGCATTGAACTGCCAAATACCGCCGCCCTTTTCAAGTTCGGGACAGGGGTCCTGTCCTTTGACGCCGGGTTGACGGTCCGGTTTCTGGCACGCGTTCGACGGCGCCCCAATGGTGACATAAAGATTGCCCTGACCATCAAACACCAGTGGCTTGCTGGCGTGGCTGCGCTGACGCGGGAAATCGGCAATGACAGTTTCGCGCTTTGCGGTCGGTTTCAGCTCGCCTTTTTTCAAAGCATAGCGATACACGGTGGTGTCCGACGACACATATAAATAGTTGTTGTGATATGCGATGCCGGTGCCATCGGTGTCATCGAAATATTCGGTTTTGTCCGCCACGCCGTCGCCATCACTGTCGCGTAAGGCCACAACACCGCTGCCGTCTTTGCGGGAATTCAAGCGCACATACACGTCACCGCTGGGGGATACCGTGATATGACGGGCTTGGCCGACATTATCGGCAAAAACCTTGGCCGAAAACCCTTCCGGCAGCACTAAGTCCGCGGCCAAGGCGTAGGTCGACACGGACAGTCCAAAGGCCAAGGGCAAAAGCGTTCGCGGCAATACGGATAATGGCATCTATTTTCCTCTCGGTGGCGGGTGCTAACAACTTTACGACGCTTAAAGTTCCCAATTCCACCGATATCACGAGAATTTGACCAAAGGCTGCCGATCTTCTTCAGACTATGCCGCCTGCGTCAAGCCGGATAACCTTGTCGGCCAAACGCTCCACTTCATCCATGGCATGGCTGACATAAATGATCGGCAACCGGATATGATCCCGCAGGCGTTCGATATAGGGCAAGACTTCGGCTTTGCGCGCCGTATCCAAGGACGCCAAGGGTTCATCCATCAACAATACACGCGGCGCCGACAACAAAGCCCGGCCAATGGCCACACGCTGCCGTTCGCCGCCCGACAAGGTGGCGGGCTTCCGTGTCAAAAGCGGGGCGATGCCCAACAGGTCTATAATCTCGTCCGGACTCGCGATAGTTTCACCGCGATGGTAGCCATAGAAAAGATTGCCGCGCACCGTCATATGCGGAAACAACCGACCGTCTTGGAATACATAGCCAATGCGACGTTTGGCCGGAACAACGAAAACATTTTTCGCCGTATCCAGCAGCACCGCACCGTCAATTTCGACCCGACCATGATCGGGCTTGATCAATCCGGCAATGACATTGACAAGCGTCGTCTTACCCGCACCCGACACCCCAACCAAAGCGACGACACGGCCATCGGATGTAAAGTTTGCGTCAAGATTGAAATCACCCTGGCGATGCCGCGCGGATACGGAAATCATGCGAAGCCCCGTATGTCACGGGTCACACGCCGCGCCAACCATTCCGACAACGCTAAGGCCGACATCGAAATAATTACGGCGATCACTGTCAACCGTAACACCGCGGCATCGCCGCCCGGCACTTGGGTATAGCCATAGATTGCAATCGGCAGCGTTTGTGTTTCGCCCGGTATGGCTGAAACAAACGTGATTGTTGCGCCAAATTCGCCAAACGCTTTCGCGAAACATAAAATGAAACCGGCCAACACACCGGGCAGCGCCAACGGTAAGGTCACAGTCAGGAAAACCCGCAGCCGACCTGCCCCTAATGTTTCCGCCGCTTGTTCCAACCGGCGATCAACCGCGGACAAGGACAAAATCATCGCCCGCACCATCAACGGCAATCCCATCACACCGGCTGCAAGCGCCGCGCCGGTCCACCGAAACGCAAAAACAATTCCGAAATATTGATCGAGAAACGATCCGATGGCGCCATTGCGCCCGAACAAAACCAACAGCAAATAACCCGTGACCACCGGCGGCAACACCAGCGGCAAATAGACCAGATTGCCGATGATGGTACGGCCCCAAAATTCACGACGGGCTAACAGCACCGCCAAGCCTAAAGCAATCGGCAAAGCACCGATGGTTGCAACGGCCGCAACCCTGAGGCTCAGCAATAACGCCGTTGTTTCTTCGGGATTTAGATCAAACATTCATGCCCACACCAATAATCCATATCGGCAGTTACGGCAGAATAACAAAGCCGTGTTTTTCGAAAACAGCAACCGCTTGGGGGGATGATAGGTAAGTTAAAAAACGACCGGCGGCCTCGTTTTTAGAATGAGCCGTCAACGCGACCGGATAGACAATCGGATCATGGGTGTTGGCTGGGAACGTGCCGACAACTTTGACTTTGGTATCGGCAATGGCGTCGGTGCCATAGACAATGCCCAATGGCGCTTCATCACGCGCAACGAAAGCAAGTGCACCACGGACATTATCCGCTTCCACAACCTGCGACGACACTTTGCCCCACACACCCAGAGAGGTCAGCGCGTCGCGGCCATATTTTCCAGCCGGCACACTGGCCGTCGCCGCCATCGACAACTTGCCGCCGTTCAAATAGGTTTCGATCGGAAAGCCAGCCACAATAGCAATCGGTTTCGCCTTACTGACCGGTGCAATTAGCACCAACGTGTTGCCTAGTAAATTTTTACGACTGTCGGTTTGGATCAATTTCTTTTCCGACAAATAATCCATCCAATCCGTGTCGGCGGAGAAGAACAGATCAGCCGGGGCTCCGGCTTCTATTTGTTTTGCAAGAGCGGAAGAGGCGGCGAAAGACACGGTGACTTGCACGCCGTCGCTGGCTTCAAAATCGGCGGCAATCCTGGTCAGGCTTTCGCGCAAACTTGCAGCGGCAAAGACCATGACCCGATCAACCCGATCCTGAGCCCAAGCTGTCGTTTGCCCCAGGACTTGTATGACAATCAAAAGCATTAAGCTGAACAGACCGACGCGCCGCATGACCTTAGCTCCTTTTGTCAGATCACAATTTCTACAGTCATCGATATATATTTTAAAATATAGCGATTGTAAAAGACTTGCGCTGCAATAGTGTTAAATCAGCTTCTGTCTTGACTGACTTCAGTGGTTTCATCGGCGTTGATGACAGACACCACCATATCGGTGTTGAAATCTGCGCAATACCGATCGGCTAATTTCTGTAAGTCACTTTGGACCACGCGGTAGCGTTCCAAAACGCTGCGTCCGAGGTCGGTGAGTCGGGCACCACCGCCGTGCTCACCCCCACGGGCGGTAATCACCAAAGGCTCCCGAAAACTCCGGTTCATCGTATCGACCAAAAGCCACGCCCGACGGTAACTGAGCCCAATGTCGCGCCCCGCCGCTGAAATTGATCCTGATTTGGAAATGGCTTCGAGCAGGTCAGCCTTGCCGGGCCCCATGGCAATGTCTTCGCCATTATAGAGGCGCAAGCGAATATGAAAATATGGGGCCGTTTCCTGTATCATAGCGATAGTTTAGACGCTTTCCTGGTGAAGACAAAAGCGCATT
>JBBCIP010000448.1:0-4328 GCA_037189785.1 Alphaproteobacteria bacterium | reverse complement strand
AATATCAGTCATTCCCAGACGATAAGCGACAAGCTTTTCGGGCCATGGCGTAACGTGGTATTGTTTTTCAAAACCACCGATGGTGTTGACCTCGGTAACGCCAGGCACAGTTCTAAGCTGTGGTTTTACCACCCAATCATGAATTTCACGCAGATCGGTTGGAGTCCAGGGCGTGCCGTCTGCTTTTAAAGCCTGCGGTTTCGGCTCGACCGTGTACATGAAAATTTCACCAAGACCGGTGGAAATCGGACCCATATCGGTTTTGACATCGGCCGGCAGATCATCTCGAACAGACTGGATGCGTTCGCTAATTAATTGGCGCGCCCGATAGATATCGGTGCCGTCTTTGAAAACGACTGTGATTTGCGATAATCCATACCGTGACAAGGAGCGCGTATGATCGAGGCCCGGAAGCCCGGAAATAGCGGTCTCGATAGGGAACGTTATTTGTTGTTCGGATTCAAGCGGGGAGTATCCCGGGGCTTCCGTATTGATCTGTACTTGCACATTGGTGATATCCGGCACAGCATCAATCGGAAGTTTTTGGAAGTTGTAAACACCCAATGCCCCCAAGGCTATAACGACAGCCATCACAAGCCAGCGTTGGCTGATGGAGAACGCAATAATTCTTTCTAACATTATGCCCTCCTATCAATGATCGTGGGAGGCGCCAGATTTCTCAATATCGGCTTTAATGAGAAAGCTGTTTTGTGTGACATAATGCTGGCCGGGGTTTAGTCCGCTCAGGACTTCAATCCAATCTTTTGAGCGTTTTCCAAGCTCTAGAATACGCGCTTCGTATGTTGTCCCAATACGAATAAAAACAACATTTTTGTCGTTAATTCTTTGCAACGCGCTGGTTCTGACGGCGAGCGGGACTTCGTTTTCTGTAACCACAACAGCGCCCTGGACCGTCATGCCGGGAAGCCATTGCCGATCATTATTTGGTAAAGCGGCACGGGCAACCAAGGTTTGTGTGGCCGCTTCTGCTGTTGGCAAAAAGCTGCTGACAACTGTATCGGCAGAAAAATGACCATCTAAACTGCGAACAGTAACTTTTTGACCTTTGCGGATGCGCATCACATCGCCTGGGAAAACATGGAGATTGACTTCTACGTTACCAAGGTCGCCGATGACATAAAGTGCGGCATCGCCGGCAACGTCACCTTGGTTCGTCCATCGTTCAAGAATAACGCCGTTAAAGGGTGCAATCACATTATAATTTTGTAGGCTTTGGCTGCTTTCGACGACAGCGAGCACGTCGCCTTTCCGAACAACATCGCCGACGGTTTTAATAGCTTTTTTTACGGTGCCTGGATAACGAGCTTTGATAGACGCCTTTGCGGTTGGGATGAAATCCACCCGGCCCACCAAATCGACGCTGGTTGTCAATGTAGCAGGTCCTGAAACTTCTGTTGTGACGCCGGCTTCGTCGGCGCTGGCTTGGTCAATGGCTGTCCGGCCCTCGTATGATGGATAGGTCCAGCGCGATTGTTTTCCTTGATATGATGCTGTGACCGTAACGTCGAAAGAATGCGGTTCAGCAACGATCGCTTTGCTTGTTAAATAAGTGGATTCTGGTTGTAGGGCATATTGATTTGTCTCGCCATCCAGGCGCTTTAGAGAAATTTGCGCCTGCACGAGCTTTGGATCTAGTGCTTTCCCAGCCAAAGCCGGATAAACGCGAAAGATCGGGTCTTGGCCTGTTTCATAGATGGTGACTTCAACGCTAAAGTCACCATCTTCAAGCAGCTTTCCATTGTTTGGCCCGGCTTCAGCGTGATCATCATCATGATCTCCGGCTGAGCCATGGCCATGATCGCTCCCGGCGCTATGATCGTGGCTGTCTTCGCCACAGCCTGCTAAGAAAGCGGCGATTAGCGCAGCATAAAGAAAAGGTTTTGTCGATAGTCTCATATCTTATCTCCGGCCCTCGATCAGTCCACGATGACGGGCGCTGAGCCTGTCCAGTTCTGCCCGGGCAATGAAAGAGCGATTACGATTGTCAATGATTTGAATTTGTAGGTCGTGAAGCGTCCGTTGGCTGTCCAAAACCTCTAGGTAATCGAAGCGTCCGCGTTCATATCCTTCCCGGGATAGCTTTAAAGCTTTCTCCGCTTGAGGCAGCGCTGATGTTTCGAGCAGCCGAGCTTCCTGCTCAGCCATTTGTGCGGTTTGGTAGGCAGTCATCACCGCCCGCTCAAGATCGCGGGCCGATTGCATGCGTTCGCTTTCGGCATAGACGATTTCTTGTCGCGCTCGTTCAATGTTGCCTTGGTTTCGATTGACGACTGGGATCGGAATGCTGACCCCCAGAAGAAAGGCATTGTGACCGCTTTCTTCAAATTGGCGGAACCCAAGGGTAACATTCGGGTCTGGAATAGCTTGCGCTTTTTCGGCTGCTAGCGTGGCGCGCCCCTTTTCCGCGGTCAGATCATAAATCGCAAGGTCTGGTGATGAGGCGACGTCGTTACGCAAATCCCCGATGCTGGGTAGTGCCGGGCGATGCGCTAGAACGCTGGCATCAAAGGCTATCCCCTGAAGATCAAGTCCGATCAAAGCCGCAAGTGTATATTTGGCCGTGCTCAGGTCACGGTCTGCCTGGGCCAGTGCTATGCTGGACGTGGTGCGGGCCAATTCCGCTTTTTCCAATTGAACCAAGGGATCCCGGGCTGCATCAACATAGCGGCGGACGGTTGCGGTGACCTCATCGGCCAAACGGCTTTGGTCCTGGGCTAGAGTATAGCGTTCCATCATGCTCAAAACATTGCCATAGGCGACAGTGACGTCATGCAACAGATCAAGCTGTTGACGCTCGGCTTGGATTTCTGCAATCCGGCGATCACCGGCAGCAACGGCGCGACGGGCTTGGCGTTTACCGCCCAGCTCGATGGTTTGGGATAGGCTGTAACTGATTTCGGCGCTTTGGAAACGTCGATACGCGCCACCGCCACCAAAATTCTCGACCTCCAGAGCGAACTCTGGGTTTGACCAAGCGGCTGCTTGTCGCTCCCCGGCGATATTGGCCGAAATTGTGGCTTGCGCCATTTTTAAACGCGGTGATGTTTCCAGCGCTTGGGTTATTGCGTCATTTAATGTCAGGACGCGGTTATTATACGGGATGGCGTTGTCGGGGTTCGCATAAGCTGCATGGACATGTAGTCCTATTGGCAGCCCCATAGACAGCACCGCTGCTGTCCAGAGTATTTTGGGTTTCATGACAATTTCCGTTTATCTAATCAGCAAAGCAATCACCCACGCTTTCTAAAAGCGTGATGGATTGCGGTTAAGGTGCAGATTTAGATAAAAGCCGGAGGTTTTGTCGGCGGGCCAGACGTCAAGCCAGCAATCACGCCGTCCTGTATCAGGGCGATATCGAGAGCCATAATCGTCGATAAATGGCTGACCGTGATCGGCGCTTTGTCATTAATGTGGTGGTGGCAACTGTGGTGGACCACATGCATCGGATCCGGGTCTGTTTTGGAGGCGTGGTCATCTTGCATATGTTCGATCGCGTGCTCCATTTCTTCTTGGACGCAAGCGACGACTTGTCCCCACGACAAAGTCAGGGAAACCATTGCAAAGAACAGTATGCGTAGTAACCTCGTATACATAGCCCCACTATAGAGAAATGATTGAACAGTGGCTATGAATTTTATCTCATAGTCAAATCTCTTAATATTTTTTGTTCATCTATTTGATATATAATGATAATTTTAATTTGCGTTGGGTGTGGTATTGTCTGGCCCTTAATAGTAAATATTTCTTGGCTCTATTTCTATAAAGTCTATTTTGATCGTTGCAAATTTAAACCTTATTGGGTCATGGTATAGAAATTGTATTTTAGCGATTGATACTTGATATGTTATTTAATTCTTACGAGTTCATTTTTATTTTCTTGCCGGTAACGGCAATTCTTTACTTTGTCATTGGATCGTTCAACCGGGGGGCGGCAGCGGCATGGTTGGCGCTGATGTCCTTGGTCTTTTACGGCTGGTGGGATGAACGTTATGTTATACTCTTGCTACTATCGATTACGTTCAATTTTATGGTCGGGATTGGCATCACGAAACAGTCGGTCGGCTCTCCTTGGCGAAAAAGAATCCTGGTTTTCGGTATTGTCGGCGATCTGACGCTACTTGGTTATTATAAGTATTTTAATTTCTTTCTCTCCACCGTTAATCAAGTTGCCGATAGCCATTTTTATATGGCCGAGATTATTCTGCCGCTGGGGATCTCGTTTTTTACATTCACGCAGATTGCTTATTTGGTTGATGCCTATCAGGGTAAGGCACGGGAATACAATTTTATTCATTACATTCTGTTCG
>JBBCIP010000447.1:0-7791 GCA_037189785.1 Alphaproteobacteria bacterium | reverse complement strand
GATCCAGATTTTGTTGGTTACCATAGTGGAAATTCGGACCCTCGCGGTTTTGGTCATATCGGGATTAGCGTCCCTGACGTATATGCCGCCTGTAAACGGTTTGAAGAACTCGGAGTAGATTTTGTCAAAAGACCAGATGACGGTAAGATGAAAGGTCTGGCTTTTATCAAAGATCCGGATGGATATTGGATTGAGATATTATCTCCTTATCAAATGACGAAGATCATCGAATAATGGATCAAGCAAGAGCAGTTCTGTTTGCTGCACAATAAACTAAGTCGTCATTCTTATGAAATTTCGTCATGCTTTGTTCGGCATGACGGAATTCATAAGGAGATAAACCAAATTCTTGTTTAAAACGTCTGCTAAAATGTGTTGCGTTATGAAAACCCCATGAAAAAGCAATATCTGTAATTGTGCGTTTAAACATAAGTGGATTGGCTAGTTCACGTCTACAACGGATCAGTCTTTGTTGAATTATATATTGTGATACGGTCAACCCTTCGGGTTCAAAAAGCCAATGTAGATAACGAACTGATATTTTGTTGCCCGTTGCAATCTGAGATGGAGATAAATCAGGTTGGGGAAGATTTTCGTGTATATATTGACGTACCCGCATAAGCTGAGTGCCGCGTAATGTTTCAGAGTCGCACTGTCGCTCCTCCCCTAAGGCATTCACCAATAATCCCATTGTAGCTTCTGCCAGTGCGTCTCCATTGCTGGAATTTCTTGCAATAACATGATCTGGCAGGGACATCATAAACAAGCTTAATAGGCCACTTGAATGAGAATTGGCAGCTATTTTCTTATCAACAGTATACCATGATGTGGGGAGCCAGTTGCGGAACCGAGAAAGTGGCATAATGATCGATATTTTATGCAGCTCTTCATCTACAGAAAATGCGATAGGGCGTGTATTGTCCCATATTAAGATATCGCCGGGCGACAATACAACCTCTTCTCCTCCAATGTTTAAGCGTTCTTTTCCTTGCACAACAAACTGAATGCCGATGATTTCGGTGTCATCATGTCGCATTTGTATACTGTTACGACCAGCTTTGAACGGGGCGCATTTACAATTGATTACTCTTATTCCATCCATAGACCGTTGTGCAACGGACGCATGGAAGTCGTCGGCATCTGGTTTTTCTAATGCAAATTTAACATATGCAGAATTTAACTGGTGTTCCCAGGCGCTAAAACGTTCAGCTTTGGCATAGTTATCTGTTGACCAGGCCGTCGTTTGAAGCTCTCGCATTGTTATCTCCCCGATATCTCGTGTGGCGCTTTCTGATATCTTGGTCGCTATTATGTATTGGTCTTTCCCAAAGACTTCAGAAATTTAGCAGCTTCCGAGCAGGCTGTCTTGCTCTTTTGAAGAGTGAATTTTGTTAAGGGAACAAGAATCACTGTGTTGCGCCGCGAAAAATATTATTTTTCTCAATATATCAATTGGTTAAATTAAATTTTTTACTCAGGTGTCTTGTTTTTTCTGCTCTCTCAGTCGTTCGACCTTGCATTCTTGGTCAAGCTTTTACATCGAATAAAGAGCTACTCTCAGATGCACTGATAAGAACAAAGACATTTAAAAGATGATTGGTTTCATAGGAGAGAGCGTGAAATGGGATCGCTGGTAAAAGACAATGATACGAAATTACCTTCTTTTTATCCAAAATCTCATATTGAAGGTGAGTTTGTCCACCTCGATAAAATTCCATGGCAACCAATGCCGGAACCCTTTTGTAAAAATGGTATTCGTTGGAAGCTTCTTCATGTGTCTCCTGAGCTTGGGTCATGGACGGCAATCTTTGATTGTCCAGCGGGATCATCATTTTCAAGTCATATTCATATTGGTCCGGGTGAATATTTGCTTACCAAAGGGCGTATGGATGTCCGCGGGGGGGATGATGAAGGCGGAGACACAGCCTATGCCGTGGGCTATGGCTATGAACCTTCAATGGCGCTACATCAAAAAACATACTTTCCGGTCGATAGCGAGTTTTATATGACTTTTATTGGTCCTTTGCATTTTATTGATGACGATGGCAATACCGTGGCTGTTGCAGGCTGGCGGGAATTACAAAGTTTGTGGCTGCAACAGACAGCATAGTCATTTTTTATATCATTGTTGATAGGCTTGATGTGAACGCATTAGAACAGCTTAGAAGCATTCTTGGTGTTAACGGTTTATTGCTAGGGGATAGGGTCGCAGAGCGAGCAGAAGGATGGAGTGACACAACAAAAAACTGTGCTGCTCTTGCTGTTGCTAGACCTAGGACGGTGGGTGAGGTTTCTGCCACACTTGAGCTTTGCAATAAAAACCACATTGGTGTGGTCCCCTATGGTGGAGGAACGGGACTCGTTCGGGGCGCCGTTGCAAAGCCAGACCAAATTCTGTTGTCGCTTGAACGCATGCGCACGATTGAGATTGTCGACCCTATTAATCGAATTGCGGTTGTTGAAGCTGGTGTTACTTTGCAAAATCTGCAGGAAGAAGTTGACCGTAGCGGTTTAATGTTTCCATTAGATTTAGGGGCCCGTGGTAGTGCCACGATCGGCGGAAATATTTCAACAAATGCGGGCGGAAATCGTGTCGTCAGATTTGGTATGATGCGAGATATGGTATTGGGATTGGAGGTTGTTTTAGCAAACGGCACAATCTTGACGTCTATGAATCAACTGATCAAGAATAATACTGGGTACGATCTTAAGCAGCTTTTTATAGGTTCTGAAGGGACTTTGGGGGTAGTAACGCGCGCTGTTCTTCGGTTGCGTGAAAAATGCAATAGTGAAAATGCCGCTTTAATTGCAGTCAAAAATTTTGCTGATATTCTGCATTTACTTAAAGTATTAGATGCGCGGTTTGGTGGTGCACTAAGTGCTTTTGAGGTCATGTGGAGAGAGTTCTATGATGTCGTGACAGCACCCGGTACCGGTAGAAATCCTCCACTTCCGCGTGGTGAGCCTTATTATATACTGATTGAATGCCTTGGTGCCGATCTCGTAGAAGATCGTAAAAGATTTGAAGATATTCTGATGGAAATAACACTGGATGGCAGAATATCTGATGCTGTGTTGGCGACGTCTTATGAGCAGGCATCTAATCTTTGGTCTATTCGTGATGATGTAGATAGAATAATGACGCTCGGACCAATTTTAATGTTCGATGTGAGTTTGCCAATATCTTCTATGGAAGACTATGTGTCTGACGTGCGTAGATCTTTAAAAAATTTGTGGCCGGATCATGTTTGTGTTGTTTGGGGACACTTGGGTGATTGTAACCTTCATATTTGGATCACAGTTCATCTTGATGATGAACACACAAGAAGTAAAGTTGAAGAAATCGTTTATAATCCTTTGTCTAAGATAGGTGGGTCTATATCTGCTGAGCATGGAATAGGAGAGGAAAAGATACATTACTTATCGGTGAGCAGAAATAGCGATGAAATAAATTTAATGAAGTCTATAAAAAAAATGCTGGATCCATACAATATACTTAATCCGGGTAAAATATTCTGTTGAAGCTTGCATTGTGGTGACGAAGCGTTTGCATGGAGCGTTGGGCAGTCGGTCCATTTAATAGATACTATAAGATTTGCATAATAAAGAATTATTCCTAATAAGCCATGCGCCAAGAATGTTCGAATAGAATGAGAGGGATTTGAGGGAGATCGCGATGAATAGAAAAAAATCATGTACTTTATATCAAACAACAAGTCTTTTTGCATTGTTCTCGATGCTCATGACTGCAGCTGGATCTACTCAAGCGGTGACATCAGCTGAGACGGGAGCGAGTTCGTTTCTGGAAGTGATTACGGTTACAGCGCGCAAGCGTGAGGAGAGTCTGTTAGAAATTCCAGAAACCGTTACGGCAATTTCTCAGGAATCTATTGAGCGTGGCAATATCAAAGGTCTTGAAGACATCGGCTTTTTGATTCCAAATTTAAGTTTGTCAGTCCGGACCGATGGATTCCCGAACGTGTCTATTCGTGGGGTTGGGTCATTTGGAAATACACAGGGTGTTGGTTTTTATTTAGATGATGTTCAACTGTTTTCTGATGCGTCGTCTCGTTTTGGTGACTTGGCGCGTATTGAGGTTTTAAAAGGGCCGCAGGGAACGCTGTATGGAGGCAGCAACATTGGGGGTGCCTTACGATTTGTTGCCGTACGTCCTGATCCGTCTGATTTTTCAGGGCGCATTAAAGGAGTCGTCGGTGAACAAAATATCCGTGACATAGAAGCAACAGTTAATGTTCCTTTAGGAAGTTCAGATTGGGCCGTTCGTCTGTTTGGCTTTACGATGTCTGATGATGGATTCTTGAAGAATACAAATCCAGCCCGTGTGAATGGAGGAATTGGCACGAACGATCCCGACCTTGGGCATGTCGAGGAAAGTGGTGCGCGGATTGCCTTATCTGGTGGTCTATCTGATAATTTTAGCATGTATGCAACGTTCCGCTGGAACGATTTGGATGGCCCGAATAATCCGTGGTCTGCTGAACTCGATAATGACTTTGAATATTCACGAGAACGGAATTTCTCGTTTAATCCTCGCCTTTATAAAGAGACCGTTGCTGGTACACTTGAGCTAGACTATGCTCTTGATAATTTCTCCATTATTTCTGTTTCATCTTATACTGACACTTCGATGAAAGAAGTCATGGATCTGGATATTTCTCCGGAATTTGTCGTTTCGTTAGATCGTCCCAAAGATTTCAAAGTATTTACCCAAGAATTACGTTTGACTTCGACGGATTCTGGCCCTTTTGAATGGTTGGTTGGGCTTTATCACTTGCATTATAAAGAAACAACGGATGCTGTTTTGTATCTTTATGACAGTGGTGACGTCTTGGGTGCCGGTGGAATACCAACGCCGGCAGATGAGGCAAGCTTTATCGGTATTCCCTTTGAATTTCGCGACCGTGACCGCAAACAGTATGCTGCGTTCGCTACAGCAAGTTATAGAATGGGGGATTTTGAAATTGGGGGTGGCGTACGCGTAGATCGTTGGAAGGTTTATACCCTAAATCGGGATAGTGGTTTTGATGGTACACAAGCAAAGACAGAATTTTTGCCCCGGTTATCGTTAAGCTATTATCTTGACGATAGTGGATCCAATATTTATGCGACGGCTTCCAAAGGATTTGAACCGGGTGGTTTTAATCTAACGAACTTCGCAGGTGTTAATGAGCTTTTCGGCTTCGGGCCAGAAAAAACAACAAATTTTGAAATCGGCTATAAAGGAAATTTCCTAGGCGGACGTTTGATTTTCACCACTGCAGCGTTTCTTATAAAATATAAGGATCGACAGTTCGAATTGCAAACTACAGACCCATCGGGGAATATTGTTGAAGGTATTCTGAATGCTGGGGACTCACAACAATACGGTGTTGAGTTTGATTTGAACTGGTTCGTCGATGATTATCTAACGATAACTCTGGGTGGTGGATTTGTTGAATCAGAATGGGACAGCGGTACGATTTTAGCTGACGGTACAGATATCAGCGGTCTTAAACCGCCATATATGCAAAAAAATAGCTTCACATTCGCTATCGATTATGATCGACCTATTGTAGATGATTGGCGCTTCCTTGGCCGCATTCAGGTTACTCATAATGGGGAATTCCAAACTGATTTGCAAAACCAATTCCAGAATCCTAAACACACACTGGTCAACGTTAGGGCTGGCGTTGCCTTTAATAATTGGGAACTGGCTCTGAATGTCGAAAATCTGTTCAACAAAAACTATTACTCAGATACGACGTTATTCCCAAACTTTAATCCGTTCATTGGTCAGCCTTCCATCATTATTGGCACGTTAGGACAACCAAGACTGATCACAGGTAGCCTAAGTGTGAAATTCTAATTCTTGACAGAGAGTGGAGAGAGACAATGCCGTTACCGCAGGATATTACACCTATTAATAATCAACTCGCCGATACAGTTATCCAGACTGACAAAGTAGAGTGGTTGGAGACCGTACCTGGGAGTGCATGGATTAGAGTATTATGGACTGGACCGGAAACCGGAGGCTGGGCCGCTATTTTCCGTTGGAAGAAAGGATATGCGGCTGGCCCTCATAAACATCTTAGTGCTGCCCATGTGCTCGTGCTAAAGGGAAAGCTCCAGGTGCGTGGCGGGGTTTTGAATACTGGCGATTATGTTTATGAGCCGAATGGAATGTTGCATGGAGCGACAACGGCACTTGAAGATACCGAGTATTTGTTCATTTGTAATGGCCCGTTAATTTTTCATGATGATGATAACTTCACCACTTATTTAAGCTGGGAAGAGCTAGAACGTATGCGAACAAGCGGCAAAGGAGCCGAAGCCGTAAGTGCGGGGGCTCGTTTAGGAACAGTTTGAAGGCATACGAATATCTAGTGTCATTATGGGGCTTCATAGCAATATGAAGCCTTTTTTGTGGCGCTGTGATGAATGTATGAAATTATTCATATATTTCATGCTGATAAGTGGTTATTTAAAAATATTTTGTGTGATTGAAAGGCTAATAGCTTAGTTCAAAAGCCACCGCCCCATAAATTTTTTCATGTTGATTGTTAGAATATATCATTTGTCCGATTTTGCTCGGCATCCTATTTCCTAAGTCATAGGACAAGAACAAGCCAGCTTCACCGTTTTGTTATTTCCGCATTATGACTTTAAAAATAGGCAAAATTTTTCATGGCAAAGCTATCTGGTGCAAATGCGATTCTTCAGTCCCTGATAGCGCATCAGGTAGATACTATCTTTGGCTTGCCAGGTGGCCAGTTAGATCATTTTTTTGATGCTTTATATCATACTCAGAATAAAGTGCGCTTTATAGGAACGCGGCATGAGCAAGGCGCGGCTTACATGGCCTTTGGTTATGCGCGGTCTACGGGCAAAGTCGGCACATATGTGGTCGTCCCAGGGCCGGGCGTTCTCAATACCACTGCCGCACTTTGTACAGCATATGCGTGCAATAGCCCTGTCTTATGTTTGACAGGGCAAATCCCTTCGCATGCCATAGGTAAGGGGGCGGGGGAACTCCATGAATTACCCGACCAGTTGGCAACGCTCAAAAGTTTAACAAAATGGGCAGCTCGTATAGAGCATCCTACGCATGCCCCTAATTTGGTGGCCGAAGCGTTTAAACAAATGACGACGGGTCGTCCTCGTCCTGTAGCGCTTGAAATGGCCATGGATGTTATGGCTGATCAAGCAGATGTTAGCCTATCATCTGTTGAGTCTTTTAAACCGGTTGAGCCAGATAGCGACATAATTGCAGACGCTGCTAAAGAAATTCTGGCTGCATCCCGACCAATGATTTACGTCGGTAGTGGGGCCATTGATGCGGCGGATGAGATCCAGGAGCTGGCAGAACTTATTCAAGCGCCTGTCGTATCATTCCGGGCCGGGCGTGGGATTGTCAGCGATGATCACTATTTGGGATTTACCTTACCGATGGGACATAGCTATTGGCCTCAGGTCGATATGGTGATCGGTATTGGCTCCCGTATGATGGAGCCCTTGAGCCACTGGGGCACTGATAAGAATTTAAAAGTGGTGCGGATCGATATTGATCCTGTTGAGGTTAATCGCATCAACAAACCGGAGTATGCTTTGGTCTCTGATGCTCGGATTACAGTACGCAGCCTGATAGATGCTGTCCGGAAGAAAATTGGCAACGTTCGATCACGGGAAGACGAATTCCGATCACTAAAAGCGAAGATTGAGAGCTCTATCCGGCAGGTGCAGCCACAAGTATCGTATCTAGAGGTTATTCGGCAAGAATTACCCCGCGATGGT
>JBBCIP010000446.1:0-3525 GCA_037189785.1 Alphaproteobacteria bacterium | reverse complement strand
TTTAAACATAGCAGTCCCCGTTCCAGCCAATGATTGGAACGGGGACAGTATTTCGATCTCTAGTTCGCAACGAGTATCAATCTTAGAAATTGGCTTTCAAACGCACCCCAATTTCACGGAATGAATCCACAGAAAAGTTCTGACGATAAGACCGTGAAAGTGCCTGAACCGGAGAAATATAATTCACAAAGCGAGTATCGAAGCAATTTTTACAAAATACATTTATTTCCCAATTATTGACCGTATCGTTCACGCCAACGTAAGCATTAAATAGTCCATAGCTTTTCTGTTGTGTCGCATCATGCCCAGTAACAGCAAAGTTATGCGGCCCACGATAAGTAAATTCAGCACGGACAATCCCATCGAATCTATCCGTTAGCGATGGAGTATAAGTTAGATTTGCGTTTCCAGACCATTTCGGTGAATTGGTGAGCTGCTGACCAGAAGCATCAAAAAAACCGCCGATACACCCTTGTGCAACTGTCTGTCCACCATAACAAGCAGATCCTGGAAAATCTTTATAAATTGCGTCAACATATGCAACATTACCGGAAAACGATAAATCAGCAGCAAGTTCAGCCTGTAACTGGAATTCAACACCCTTTGTCTCTAACGATCCCGCATTCGTAATGATGAATGCTTCAACGTTCGGGTCATATCCTTGAGCTTGGAAATTGTTATACTTTCCGTAGAACAGAGCGATGTTGGCTCGGACACGGTCAAACAATGTTGATTTCAAACCCACTTCGTAAACTTTTGCGATTTCCGGTTCAAGATAACGGCCACTGATATTCGGATTCGGGTTATAGAAGTTATAACCACCACCTTTGTAACCTCGCGAATACGTCGCATAGGTCATAACATCATCGGTGAGGTCATACTGAACCCCTACCCGATATGAAAAATCTGTTTCTGAATCGCTATTTTCTGAATCAATCAAAGTACGCCCGGCAGCCGCCGGTGGATCAAACGTAAATCTGTAATCAATTCCGGTATCGATGGATGTTTTATCATGAGTCAGACGACCACCCAGTACAAATCGCAGGCTATCGGTTGCGCTAATTGTCGCTTCTGTATAGAACGCATAGCTTTTGCCTGAAAAGTTAATATGATCATCACGCCCACCAGTGTTTCTTTCAAAGCCAGGAACAACTGCAGGCAAAGAACCAAGACCAATTTCAGTATTATCACCGCTGCGGTTATAGTGACCAGCAAAATAATATAAACCGCTTTGAAACTTGAAGTGCTCATACTGTGGGGATTCTATCCGAAACTCGTTACTGAATTGCTCAAAATCAAACATCGCAACGAAAACAGAATGATTTAATGCAAAACCATCGTTATCCCCCCAAACTTGACCGGTGTATTTCCGCCAAGCGGTGATATTAGTCAAAGTGTATCCTGAATCAAAGGCATAAACAATTTCGCTGCTTACACCACCGACCTCAAGCCCCATGTCCACACGTGATCCTGCAGTGGTGACCGTGTTTTGCGGTCCACCAGTGACAAATCCAGGATCCTGCTGCGCATCACCGCCCCAGTAAAACCCACGATCGTTTGCTAATCCAGTCCCTAGCCCATTGATGTCAGCGTAATCAGCGACAAAATACATGGAGAGATTATCTGTAACGTCCCATAAAAGACGTGCTTTGACAGATTTCTGCGCCTTTCCGATATCCGCATGAGGATGTGGATTGATGTGCGTTAAAAGTGCGCCATGATCCGTATATGATCCACTGACCCGTAGTGCGATCGTATCACTGACCGGAACGTTGACCGTGCCTTGAGCAATAACTTTTTTCGCGTTGGTTGGTGTACCGTCCAAAATGCCGTAGCTTAAATTCACATTTCCTTCGACAACCCCCATCTTCGGGCGTTGACTAACGATATTGATAACACCAGCCGTTGCGTTCTTGCCGAACAACATGCCTTGAGGACCACTTAAAACCTCAATACGTTCAATATCATTGAAATCCGTAAAGCCTAACTCAGAACGCCCCATCGGAACGCCGTCTATGACTGTGGAGACGCTCAACTCCAAACTATGCAAGAAGCTGTTGGTTCCTATACCTCGAATAGCAAATTGCGTAGAACCACGACCAGAACTATTACCGGTTAACTGCAAAGACGGCGCGATCGCTGTCAACTGACCTGCATCCGTAATATTACTCGCCGCCAGAGATTCTCCGGTTACAGCTTGCACACTGACAGGTACATTTTGAATATTGACCGCCTGACGGGTTGCAGTTACCACCAGTTCTTCAAGACGAACTGTGCGTGTATCTTCGCTATTGTCCTGAGCCAAAGCGCCGGTTCCGCAAGGCAATGCTAACGCAAGAATACTGCCACCCAACAGCCAGACCTTGTGGGGCCGACATTTTTTATCGGCCTGATTTTTTCTTGAATTGTAAGTCGCAAAAATTGCCATAACGCTCCCCTATTTGACTAAATATATTGGTATTCTTAATGTTGCAAAATGCCTTCACCAAAGTCACAGGGACTTTAGCCTCGTTCACACGCAAACGTTATTGGTGTTTAGCGAATGTTTGCTGCTATCGCGCTAATCATAGATTGAACAGCACGCTTTGGATCTTTTGGAACTTCCGCACGCTCGCGCACATAAAGTTCAATAGAATAGATACCTTTGTACCCTGAATCCTCAGTCGCGCGTGTAATTGCGCCGACATCATAATCCTTATGCACATACGTTTCAGCGTCGAACCGCAAGCCTTTGGCAGAAACCAGGGCCAACTGCGGAAACATTTGACTTAGGTCAACAATACGATTTTCTAAAGTAGTCGCAGAGCTATTCCCCCAGTCGGCTAGTATTTTACAATTCGGATCATTGACCAGGCGCTGGACTACAACCACATTCTTGATATCAGAACTATAACCACCATGATTTTCAATGAGCACCATGACACCAATCGTCTTTCCATATTCTGCCAATTGACGAAAAGACTCAGCAATCAAGGTTGCATTAAATGGCCGGTCTGGTGTCGGCTTATCGGTATTGGCGCGCACGAACTGAGCGCCACATGCCACAGCCAAATCCATCCACTTCTTCACAAGAGCGATTGATTTCTTCCGGGCATATTCATCCGTAGTGGCAAGATCATAATCCAAGAGATCAAGCTGTATATTGAATATGTTTGCACCTGCAGAATTCGCAGCATTCTTCAGAGCACGAGCATAATTCACAGTATCATCATCAAAATGAGCAGCCCAAACCTCGATATTGCGCAAACCAAGCTCACTGACGACATACTGGGGGAATTGTTCCAATGTCATTGTTCGATTAGGAACCGGTTCTCCTTTTGGTCGTGTCTGCACGAACCAATCACGAAAACAAACCGAAGTAACTCCCAAACGTTCAACTGCTTTTTGTGACAATCCTTGCCCTACCGTCGCGGGTTTTTTTGCTGCTGCTAAGGCAACATTCTGAAATAAGAATGGAGCACCAGCGAACACTAAAACACTGGATTTAAGAAAACTGCGACGGTGCATGATATTCCCCTCGTATTT
>JBBCIP010000445.1:0-15814 GCA_037189785.1 Alphaproteobacteria bacterium | reverse complement strand
GGCTGGATTGGTAGCGGCCGTTGGTTTATATTCGGTTAATTTTGAGTTGGTGTAGGTGATACCCCACTTTTCGGTCAAACCATCGATTGGACGTGCAGTGACCTGTAACTCACCGCCTTGCACTTTACTGCTACCGGCATTGGTCATATAGGATGTCACCCCTGATGCTGTGATGGCGGACACTTGTTGTCCGGTCCATTCGATTAAGTATAATGCGCTATCAATAATCAAGCGGCGATCAAAGAACGACATCTTGGCGCCGACTTCGTAGTTCCACAAGGTGTCGGAATTGTATCCGACCGGAACGGAGGGATCTAACTGACGGGAACTAAGTGTGTTGATACCGCCAAGACGGAAGCCTGACGCAACGCGTGCATAGAACGACAGATCATCAGTAGGACGCCAACCGAGAGAGAAATTATAGCTGGTATTATTTTGCTTTGATTTGTCGTCCAATGTAACAATAGGGCCCGCTTGTGGCGGGATCGCATGACTTGGACGCAAATTTTGATTGGATAGTTCAGACCAATTCAAAGTGGCTTCATAATAACGAATGCCAACCGTTGCAGTGATCGTATCCGTCAGGTCATAATCGCCTTGGGCGAAAATTGCAAACTGATCGACGTCATGCTGCAAAGAACGCGAGAATATAACTTCTGAGTTTGCGCCAAGCGCCGAACAGTCACCATAAAGTACGCAACCCAAATTTCCGTCCGCTCCGGCGCGGCCTATAACGTTTTCGGCTCCATCACGATCTTCTTGATAAAACAAACCGGTTACAAGCTGGAATGGTCCATCAAAATCAGAGGAGAAACGCACTTCCGACGACCAGAGGGCGCGATCTTGATATTCGTTGATCTGATAAGCATCGGGCAAACCGAACAGGCTTGAAATCGGTGTTGTATCCGCACGCGTCAATATCTTACGTTGAGAATAGGATGTTGCTGCAGTAATCGAGCCGAACGGCAAGCTATAGTCGCCAACCAAACTATAAAGATTATAGTTTTCATCCCATTCGCCCATACTACGAACGCCGATATTATAAGCACCAGAATTACGGCGGAAATAATCCACATCGCCCACGTCGATGCTTTGCGTAAGAGCAGTGGCGGTCAGCTTAAAGTCGCTGCTTGGGCGCCATTCTAAAATACCACGAATGCCCTGAATATGTTGGTCATTGCTATTTTTGATCGTGCGCGGGATAGCACGATCAAGATATCCACCGCCCTCTGTCGCCCACGCGGTCACGCGAACGGCAAGCTCATCTGTAATGACTGGTATGTTGGCAACGGCATGCGTTTCATAAAGCTCATTGACGCCTTTACCAGTTTCCGCAGAAGCGGTGATGTCAAATGAATATTCATTCATAACCGGTTTTTTTGCGATCAGGCGAACACTACCGGCCATCGAACCGGAACCGAACAAAGTTCCTTGTGGGCCTTTCAAAATTTCAACGCGTTCAACATCGTAAAACGGCACACTGCTTTGGCGACCGCCGCTACCATTGAAATCACTGCCGGTGACAACGGCTTCATCGACATAGACGGAAACGAGTGAAGCTCCGGCTGATTGAATGCCACGAATAATAATTTGGGTATCGCCAGCGCCTTTGCTTTGGATTTGTAAAGATGGTTCAAGAGCCGATAAAGCAGTGATATTAGCAATATTGCTTTGTTGAAGAGCATCACCACCAATTGCCGATACGGCAAGCGGCACATCTTGCACAGATATTGTGCGCTTCGTCGCCGTAACGACGATTTCATCTATATTCAATGCACTAGCGGCAGAGGACGATGTTTGCGCGTGAGCAAACCCATAAAGTGAAGTACTTGCCGTCAAGACGCCTAGAAAAATACGGCAAGATTGCAGTTTTCTTGTATCGTTTTTCAAAGTTTCCTCCATAGAAAGCAACAAAAATCTATTATTTCTGTGACGGCTGATATTTTGGGCTTTTGCCGTAGCCATTTGGGTGCGTTCGTTACAGATAACATCCTATATTTTTATGGAAATGCGTCAAACGCACCTTCCGCAGCAAACGGCATATCTTTTTTCGATTTTGGCATCATGCATCCCCATATTTTAGAAAATGGGTAGGGCTGTTTGTGAATTTGGTGCAGCCTAGTAGATGACTGGTGATGATGCTCGAGAAAGTAGTGGAGAAAATCCCCCCTCCCGTGAGGGATCCAGGATCGCTCGTCGTATAACCTTTGTTGGTCTTCCAAAGTAGGTGTGGGGTGACGATGCTGACAGAATTGGCTCACTGGCTCGATGGCACGGTTTTGGCTAGTGCAATGCGGGAAACATTTTGGGTCGTTCCAATGACACAGACTGTCCATATTCTTGCCATTGCGATTGTATTCAGTGCTTCGGTGATCTTAGCGCTTAGCACATTCGGATATTTTGGGGAAGGCTGGCCTTATGCACGGTGGGGAAAAAGGCTAAAGCGTTGGACTGTCTGGGGCATCGGCGTCCTGTTTCTATCAGGTATTTTGATGGTGACGGGCGAGCCAGAACGGTCATTGCTGAATTTGATGTTCCAGATCAAAATGGTGCTGTTGGTGGTCGCTCTATTACTCTTTTGGCAGTTGAATAAGCGAATTGATGCACTGGGGAACGGACCGCTACTTTCTATCCCGCTGTCTACACGACTGCTAACCCGTCTTTTAGGCTTATCGATCCTTACCTGTTGGATCGCCATTATCTCTGCTGGTCGGTGGATTGCCTATTACATTGGGTAATTGTCTAAGCATGGTTCTAATAATTTTGAATATTAGCTAGGTGTCTTTATGATTATAGACTTTCTGCATGCATTAGAAGAAACGGACGCGGCTGTAGCTATTGCTGAAAGTGCTAGCCTTTTTCCATGGTTGGAGGTCATCCACGTTATCGCCATATCTGTTGTGCTGGGAACGATTTTCTTGGTCGATATCCGGCTGATGGGCAGCGCCTCTATTCCGTCCAGAATATCAAGCCTGAGCTTCAAATTATTGCCGTTGACATGGTGCGCCTTTGCTGTCGCGGTCATAAGTGGTGCGTTTTTGTTTTTGTCTCAACCGGTAAACTATTTTGGTAATTTCGCTTTCCGATTGAAGATGTTTATGTTGTTGATGGCGGGCCTCAATATGGGCGTTTTTCATCTGGTTATACAGCGTACGATGGATATTTGGGATAATGATGTCATCCCGCCCAAGGGGGCCCGCATTGCCGGTGCTTTATCTATTATGATTTGGATGACTGTTGTGTGCGCAGGGCGTTGGATTGGCTTCACATTGAGCTAATATCAATCATCCGCTGCGGCCGGAGATGGTCGATAAGTCACTGTGATCAAGAATGGCTTCAAGCGCTTTTTTGGCCCTATAGACGCGGAGTTCAATGGCTTTCGGGCTCAATCCTAAAACATCGCCCGCTTGCTTGTGAGACAGATTCTCGAAAGCGGTTAAGATCAAAGGATCGCGTAAGGATGTCGGTAAATCTGCCACAGCTTTCCGTAGCTTTATAAAAGTTTCCTGTGCATCGTTGATATCTTCTGGGGCATCCGATGCATAGTCACTCTCGGTCATTCCGGAACTGATCCCGAATAAAGCCAGGGCGGTTTTGTAAACTTTTTGTCTCCGCCCATAATCACGGCATTTATTCAAGGCGATGCGGCGAAGCCATATGGTGAAAGATCGATTGTTGTCGAACCGCGCCAGTGCTGACCAAGCTGCTGTGAAGCTTTCTTGTAAAATATCGTAAGCGTCGTCTTGGTCGTGAATATAGCGCCGCACATAGCGGTAAAGCCAGTATTTGTGATTTGTCATGAGGGCAGAAAAAGCTTTCTGATCGCCATTTTGTGCCAGGGCGATCAGTTCGTGGTCAATGTCCGATGCATCAATATGTGGGGTCAGCGTTCACAACTTTCAGAAAATTTTGATCGAAATGAGCTTTTTGTTCTGCATCAAGAATTTTCCGCGCGTCCATTATATAAAGGATGGTTGCGACCCGGCGTTCGTGAACAATACGATCAACGGCTTTGGCGGCGGCATCGGTGTCGGTGCCATAGTTATCCTTGGCGGTCATCGCTTTGGCCATATGAACCATGGCTTTGCGCAGCTGTTGGGTGCTTTCTAAGCGAGAAGTTTGATAGGTCTCGGTTAGCTGCGCAAAAGCAGTTTTTTGATTGCCTTTGAGGTTGATTGTATCCGCTGTAATCAGGTCCGATACAGTGGTTGGGAAGCTATCCACTTTTTCTGAGCTGAGTTGACCTTTACCTGCCCAGGCCCCGAAAAATCCTGCGGTTGCGGCAATGCCTGCCGTCAGCAGGATACCGCGCCAACTTGCAAAGGTTCTTGTCATGAGTCCTCCCATACAGCGAAGCCGTGATCACCCGACAAGGATTGGACAAAGCTTTGTTTTTTGGCGTCTGTTTGATTTGTGTTGGAGGCTACCAAGAAACTTAGAATACCAATATTTATCAATATGATAGCATGCATCAGAAGGCCGGTTCTATGGAGTCTGCGTTGTGACCGGCGAACGTTTTGCCATACGTCTTGCTCTAAATTATCGAGCTGAGCATCCTGCTGATTGTCAGGAACAGAGTGTAACATGCTGTCGATATCAAGCTTTGATGATGTATTGGTCATATCGATCTAACTTTTATGATGGTTAAGATATCATTCTGTATAACTCATACGTATCATTCTCGCTAATCCCCCGTCAAAGGCTTCTGGAACAATCGTAACCGCGTTTGTAACCTATTCTGTGTTGTTGAAAAATCCGCTTGGTTGCATGAGGGGTTAGAGTCTGGTCTGCGTATTCAATGATAGTCGCAGTTTTTATATCGGATCTTTTCTTGGGGTCTGACCTAAATCCGGGATGAGATAAAATGAGAATAAAGTTATCAACATTGCTATTTTCCTTAGTGGCATCTGCTTTTTTGGCGGTATCCGCTGCTTGGGCCCATCACTCTTTCGCTATGTTTGATCTGAAGACGGAGACCGAAATCAACGGGGTTGTCACAGAGTTCCAGTGGACCAATCCGCATGTCTGGATTCAGCTAGATAGCACCGATAAAAATGGCAAAGTTGTGCATTGGAGCGTTGAAGCCGGGGCGCCCAGCGGGTTGGCGCGGGCGGGCTGGAAAAGAAAAACCTTCGTGCCTGGAGATAAAATCAAGCTTGTGAGTCATCCCGTCCGCAATGGTTCCGCAGGTGGAGCTCTTGTCGCTGCAACCTTGCCGGATGGTACAGTCTTGTATGAGTCAACCGCTACAGCGGCTAAGAAAAAAGCACCTTAATTACAGTCTAATGCAGTTAAAGTGCTCAGAACAAAGTGTATCACGTCATAATAAGTCAGAGAGCTGGCGTTATCCCATCCGGCATTCAAAGCCAGTTTGTTATCGGCCAGGACATAGGCACGTCTCTCAGCCACACTCAAATGAGACAAGGCCAAGGTCGGGATTGTCTCCATGCCCGCAAGCGGGCCACTTCCACATGGACATGGCCGGCGATGATCTCGCCGTCCTCACTGACCAAGACCGGGTTGGTGAAGCCGAACCGCTGGATGCTGTCGGCGATCTGTCGGAGCTGCTTCTTGCTATGGGGCCTGGCGTCCCGTGGATGGGGACGAAGGGCAGACACAGAACGCTCAATTAGATGATGATTTGTCATAAAATCCCCGAAAGTTGTGAAGGAGATCCAAACAATTGCACCTCAGTGCAGCTCTGCAAGCGATAAAATAAAGCGTTTACAAAGGGTTGTCTAGAAGCGACCGCCCAGCCTATTAAAAGCAATTTTAGAGGCCATAAAAAGCTTTGCTTGGTGGCATTGATGTGAATTAAGAATAAACTCCACACAAGCCGAGCATATGGTCTCAATGCAGCAGTTCGGCGCGCACAAGTTCTCAATGATCCTTTGCGAATGCTACGTATTCCTGTCCAACCGTCTATGCGCTTGGTTTTTGAAGAGGCCGATAATGATAAATTATAGAGACATCTTCTTGGGGGTTTTGGCTCTCTTAACAGTGTCCTGTGCAGGTTTACCTGACAAGCAACAGGGGTGTCTTTCGAAAGGTGGGGACTGGCGAGGGGTATGTTTAGTACAACGGGAGCAATGTGTAATCCCTTATAGTGATGGAGGAAAAGAGTGTTCAGATTCTTCTGAATGCGAGGGAAGGTGTCTGGCTGATCTTACAACAAAATGTACTGAGTCCGCTGAGTGTATTGAACCGAAAATTCTGCAACCGGGCGAGGAAGTGAGAGGTATATGCCAGCGCGATAACGATCCCTGTGGAAGTTTTATTGTTATTAAGAATGGCCGTGCAGAGCCAGTACTTCATCGTGACTGAATTACCTCGATCATTAAAATTGAAGATCAATTCAACCCTGTGCTTTAATTTGATGCCGAGACTAACCTCTACTACTACCGGGCCAAATACTACTCCCCAACCATCGGAAGGTTCCTGCAAACAGACCCGATTGGCTATGCCGACCAGATGAACCTCTATGCCTATGTCGGAAACGATCCGCTATCCTTCAGAGATCCGACAGGGATGAGCATTATCGAAATCTTTGTTGATGCTAAACCGATTCCACCTTTAGAGATTCCTTGGGATATTTCGCTTGGGCAATTCATGTTTCGGGCCTGTGCCTTGAGTGCATTGAGCATTGCTTTGCATCCAACGCCTGTTGGTGACGGCACATTGACAGGGGCTTGTGCAGCAGGTGATATTATTGCTTGCGATATTGTCAAAATGAATGAGGGAAAAAGTCAAGAAGCAAAAGGTAAGAAGGGGAAATTTTGGGGTAAGTTAAAACCTCATCGTCAAGGAGTAAAAACGAATGAAGAAAAAGGTAGAAAGAAGCGCTATTATGAATGGGACTACACTCATGGTGACGTGGAAGAATACGATTCAAAGGGCGATCATTTAGGTAGTAGAGCCCATGAAACTGGGGAGCAGACGAATCCTCCTTGCCCAGGTAGAGATATTAAGGATAAGTTATAATGGATGAAAACGAGCTCCTGGAAAGTTTCAAAAAGTTAAAAGTCTATGAGGACTACAAGGAAATTTTTGATAATATAAGCGGAGATGTTGCTATAGTCTATTCACCAAGGTTCCGGCGTTTTGGTATTTCTGTCTTGGATGGTGGAAGCTCGGTGGTTGCGATAAAGTATTGCCCTTGGACAGGCAAAAAACTGCCTGAAAGTTTGGGAAATGCATGGTTTGATGTTTTAGAAAGCATGGGTATAGAGGAGCCTGACGACCCAAGAATTCTCGCCGAGTTTTTTTCAGAAGAGTGGTGGATAAAACGTGAGCTCTAAATAGAGAACGTTTCGTCTGCGACTCATTCGGTATGAGCACGGACAACGTCACCTGACCTGATCCGCTACGCAGCAATCTGGAAATATAAGCCTGAGTTTGCTAAAAGCGGTCAACTGATATGGCCTCCCAGAAAAGGAACAAAGTGAATAGTGCTATGGGCCAAATTAATTTTGATCTTGTTGAAGACTTTAAAGGAGAGGCGGTTATTTTGCTCGCCTTCGATACTAATGGTTTGAGCTTAATTCGGAATACGCTTATACAAGCCAAAGAAGATGATGCGCATACCGCCAAGTTGACTTATTCAGATAATAGTTTGTATGTTTCGCTCACGGAACAGAAAACAGAATTTTCTTTGTATAATAAAATGGTTTCTTGGAAATTGTCGTGGACGAGACATACAGAAGTTCTTGAGAAATTAAATACTCTTTATGATTCTCCAGAGCCATGTCACCATTATGTGGATATTGACGGGCCAGTAAATACGCTGGTTTTATCTAAAGATGAGTATTGTTAATAAACGTACTTATCGTAGATGGATATCATAACATTACATGAATAAAGAACCTGACTTTTACCTTTATGATGGTGACGGAACTCGGGAAATATTCGACATTGTACATGCATGCGGTCGGATGCCTTGGATTGAACACGAAGATCAAAAAATACTGTTAGCGAAGATTAGCCCTCCCAGTCCATCTGAAATTTTGCCATTGGGAGCAAAACCGGACATCTTGGGATTTAAGGATAGGACATCGATACCTTTCGACATTAGTTTGGAGGATAGTAAGATTGGTGGCGCAGTGGTATTTTTTATGCACCGCTCTGCAGAGGGCAATTATGTACCAGGTACACCTTTTGGTATTGGAGTTCTCAGAAAGCATAAACCTGAATTTACGGAGGATGGTCAAATGGTCTGGCCACCTAGGCAGCAGAAGTGAACTAATAATTATAAAGCCATTGATAACTTCGCCTATGCGCCGAATACGCTCAATCAGTATAGTACGGTCACCAAGAACAGCTTCACCCGCAACTACGCTTACGATCCGAACGGCAACCTGACCAGTGACGGTCAGAACAATTATACCTATGAAACTGAAAAAACTGATCTTGGCCACTGTTGCCTATCAATACGATCCGTTGGGGCGGCGATACGGGAAGACGGTCAGCGGCACCTCCACCCAATATCTCTCAGATGGAGCGACCGAGATCGCCGAATACGCTTCTGAATCTGGGGGCTCGACCCTGCTCCGGCGCTATGTCTATGGCCCTGGGATCGATGAACCGATTGTCAAGATCGAATACAGCGGCGGCAGCGAATCCTCCCGTCACTATTAGCATTTGGATGCCCAGGACTCGACCGTGGCTCTGACCGGGACGACCGGCACAGTGGCAGAACGCTTTGTCTACGACCCGTTCGGCATGAGCACGGACAGCGTCACCGGCAACCCGATCTGCTACACCGGCCGCAGGTTCGATGCCGAGACCAACCTCTACTATACTCCCCAATCATCGGAAGGTTCCTCCAGACCGATCCGATCGGGTACAAAGATCATCTTAATCTATATCAATATGCATTTTCAGATCCTATGAATAAGAAGGATCCGAGTGGTAAAACGTGTGTTGAGAATAATGACAATATGAATGTAAGGTTGATGTTATTCTTAATGAAGAAGGCAGAAAACTGGCTCTTCACGTACTCGAGAAAGCTATAACAATGCGACGATCGTCAACATGCCTAATCCATCATTCGGACCGCGGGAGGCAATATTGTTCCTTTGATTATCAGGCAAAGCTAAAGGAAAATGGCATGATGATTTCCATGTCCGGCAAGGGCAACTGCTATGATAACGCTATGGTTGAAACCTTCTTCAAAACATTGAAATCAGAGATAATTTGGAGAACCGTATTCCAAACACATAATGACGCAAAAAAGGCCATTGCCGTAATATATTGACGGCTTCTATAATCCTATAAGACGACATTCTTCACTCGGGTATATGAGCCAGCCCAGCCCAATTCGAATGAATGACAGTCTAATACAAAACGCCTCTCCACTTTTACGAACCAAGTCCAGTCGACGACTAAGTCCCTCCGGTGGAGAAATGTAAAAATCCTTTGCCAGAGGAACTTTAGATCATCGTAAGATAGTGCTTTAATCATCCCTAAGTCCAATTCCATATCTAGTATTACCAGACCTTTCACGCCTAGCATGGAGTCATCGGTAGATCAGAAAAGCCAGTTTGTTCTAATTATTCAAAACAGTTTCAAATTATTATGTCTCCATAAGGAGGCAGTTATAAACACCTCTATTCAATCGAATGGATTGAGGTGTCTCCCACGGGAGACCGTTCTCACAAATCTTCACATAATGTGCATTGTCAGCGACTAATCGACTTCTCCTTCCCTCACGCCACGCTATAGCGCCGTCACCGTGTTGCTGGCTGGGCCATGTAATGGTACGGCACCCTCCAAAGTCCAGTCGGGGAAAGCTGACTCAATCACAGTTGAGGCAGCTTTTTAATAAGTTCACATATAGATAACGCTGATGACCGATGATAGCCCTTCATTTTAGTATGTGTTGTATATCCTTGATGTGCTAAGTCTATATTTGATGCATTGTTAGAGCCCACATAGTTCATTTAATAAACATTGCGGCCTCGCGTCCATTTTCATAAAACTCATATCTAGAGTATTGGTAACATAAGCGAAGGCCATTTTCGCATTTGGATCAGCAAAGCCGATAGATCCGCCAAAGCCAGGATGTCCAAAGCTATCAGGCGTTAGATAGTTTGTTTCTCCACCGCTTAACAAAAAACCCAATCCAAATCGGGTAATACTTCCTATTACAGCGTCAATACCTTCACTTTGTGTTGTAAAAGCTTCTTTAATTAGAGCTTCGGGCCACAGGCATATTCCGTTTTGAGGACTCAGCGTTGATGCGTAAAGGCGTGATAAATATCGTGCGTTGGTGATTCCATTGGACGCAGGTAATTCAGCTGCAAGGACAGCTTCATCATTCCACCAAGGCAATTGCATGCCGCCGCCATGGAGCGCGCCATTGAGAGAAGCAGTGCGCCAATATAATGATTCAGTTTCTGAAGATGTCAGATTTTTAGTCAGTAATACTTGAACATCTGATGTTATAGAGAGGTTTCCGACCTGTTTACGAATATGTGTTGGAAGTCCAATATAAAAATCTAAGCCCAAGGGCGTGGCTATTTCATCTTGAAAATACTGTCCTAAGGTTTTTCCTGTAACACGGCGCACAATTTCTCCAATAAGTGTACCAAAAGTTATGGCGTGGTAGCCATGATGCAATCCTGGTGTCCAGAAAGGTGATTCGGCGGCAAGTGCTGAGACAACGGATCTGTTTTCTAGCAATTCAGCTCTTGTGACGCTTCCACGTACAGTTGGCAACCCTGCTTGGTGGGAAAGGACCATGCGTAAGGTGATGGCTTCCTTACCGGATGCGGCAAATTCTGGCCAATATGTGGCGACTGATGCATCGAGCTTGAGTAGATTTTTTCCAACGAGATGAAGTACACAAAGTGCAGCAGCAGCTTTTGTAGCAGAAAATATCACGTTAAAATTGTTGGCATTATAACCTTTTGTACTTTCATGGCTATTCTCTGCGGCCCAAATATCGACAACCTTTCTTCCTTCAATATGCAAACAAAATGATGACCCTTTGTCACCGCCTTGAACGTTTTCTGCAAAAACATCACCCAGTGATTTGAAGTAAGGGTCTATGTATCCTTGCCACATACACCGCGTCCTTTTTCTCTTGACATTCATATTTACGAAAACATATGTTATCGTAAATATGAAAGAAGACAAGTGTGCAGATAGGGCAATTAACCAAATTCTTGGCGATAACCTCGCCGGTTGAGCTTTGTTAAGGGGCAACAATGAAAAAAAGCTGGAATTTCAATAACGACGAATTACGTGTGGCTCTAGAAGAAGCGGATATTCCGACATTGATGATGGTTCTTTATCATCTTACCAGAGATGAGAGTTTATTTTCTGGTGATGAACTTCCGAGTGCTTGGCCAGCTCAGTCGGATGAGAAAATTTCCGACCAGAGAAAAGCGCAACTAAGAGCAAGAGCCTTTGATATCTTAACAAGTTTCAGAGATGGTAATATTCCACTTCCGGATTTACCGGACCAAGAGACATTACGTCGTATGGTTTCTGTCTTGGTCGGTTCTGATATTGCCCCGGAATATATTCCGATGATGATGGAGGAAATGTCCTGCTTTGAAGGCATTAAAAATCTAGATCCTGATGGGCAGAGTATATCAGCTTCGAATAAGCTTAATGTCGTAATTATCGGTGCCGGTATGTCGGGGATATGTGCAGCGATAAAATTACAAGAAAGAAATATTCCTTATACCATCATAGAAAAACATTCGGATGTGGGGGGGATTTGGCTAGAAAATAGCTATCCTGGTTGTGGCGTTGATACAGCG
Source organism: Alphaproteobacteria bacterium (assembly GCA_037189785.1). GTDB lineage: Bacteria > Pseudomonadota > Alphaproteobacteria > Sphingomonadales > Govanellaceae > Govanella. The sequence goes on along the minus strand of JBBCIP010000445.1, from coordinate 4,046 downwards.
AGTCATATTTATGCCTTTTGTTCAGATCCTAATCATAATTGGTCGCGGCACTTCAGTTTAAGAGATGAAGTGTTGCAGTATTTTAAGGATTGCGCTCATAAAAATGATATTAAAAAGAATATTCGATTTAACACGGAAGTAATTCGTGCAAAGTATAATACGGATAGTGCGGATTGGCAGCTAACAGTAAGTACTAGTGATGGAAAAGAAAGCTGCATTTCAGCTAATATTTTAATTAGCGCTACGGGTATTCTTAATCATCCTAAGATGCCAGTTATTGATGGTTTGTCTAATTTTCAGGGCCCAAAGTTCCACTCGGCCAGGTGGGATCATGATGTCGAACTCAACGGAAAAAATATTGCCATCATAGGCGTAGGCGCGAGCTCAAATCAAATTGCTCGACATCTTGCGGAAGTTGCAGGGAAGTTAACAATATTCCAAAGATCTCCCCACTGGATTGCAACGACACCTGACTATCAATTATCAGTGCCTGAAGGTATGAAATGGTTGCTTAAGAATGTTCCGTATTATGCAAATTGGTATCGCCTCAAGTTATTTTGGACCTTTGGGGATGTTTTGTTCAGTCAAATCTATATTGATCCGAATCGGAAAGATCATTCCAAAGCCATTAACGATGCAAATGAGGAGGTCAGAGTTTGGTTAGAAGGATTTATTGCGGAGCAGTTGGCGGATCGACCAGATCTGATAGAAAAAGTGACGCCTGATTATCCTCCATTTGGAAAACGTATCCTGGTGGATAATAATTGGTATCAGACTCTTAAGCAAAAGAATGTAGAGCTTGTAACAGGTGAAATAGAGAAAGTAACTAAAAACTCAATTATCTCAGATAATGGTCAAGAACATACAGCGGATATTCTTGTTCTCGCTACTGGATTTGATGCACATCGTTTCGTATGGCCAATTGAAATCATAGGAAAGTCTGGTGTGCCGTTAAGTGAGTTCTGGAATAATGATCCGCGTGCACATATCGGCACAACAATCCCGGATTATCCAAATTATTTCTGCATTTCAGGGCCAAACACGGCGCTCGCCCATGGTGGAAGCATTGTATTTTATACCGAATGTCAAGTTCGTTATATTATTAGTTGTATCGAAGCCTTAGTGCAGAGCAATAGTCGGTCACTCGAATGTAAGCCAGAAGCTTATCAAGCGTACAATGAAGAAATAGATAAGCTGCTTACTCAGACGATATGGGCCCGGCCTAACGTTAAAAATTGGTATCGAAATTCAAAAGGTCGAGTTGTTTCAAATTCTCCGTGGCGATTGGTTGAGTTCTGGAATCTAACGAAATCAGTTAACTCTGATCACTATGAATTCTCGTGATCGTTAAAAGATTAGTTTTTGTAAGATAATTGAAAAAAGTTGCGTTGATCCGAAAGGAAGTGGACGCGGAGACTATAATGCTGAATAACTCAGACGCTAAAAGCATAAAAAGATTCCCGGATAATTACAGTGTTGCAGAAATGCTTGGAATGTTGGCGGAGGAAGATCCTAATCGACCTTGCATTACTCACGATGGAGTAACTATTTCAAGACGCGATTTTGATAATAAGACCAATCGTCTTGCGCGGACTTATGCTGAATTCGGTGTTACAAACGGGGCAATGGTAACAATCGGACTTCCCAACGGTATTGAATTCTTGGAAGCGTTATTCGCTATATGGAAGCTCGGGGCTACGCCTCAGCCAGTTTCATATCGTCTCCCCAAGCATGAATTATTGGAAATTATTGCCTTAGCAAAACCATCTTTGTTGATTGGATTGCAATGTGATGATCCATCCATAATGACTTTACCGATTGGATTTAAGGCAAAAGATCATATAGATGATGGGCCATTGCCGCCAATAGTGTCACGTTATTGGAAAGCGCCGACTTCAGGAGGAAGTACAGGAAGACCTAAATTAATTGTCTCAAACTTACCGGCAACAGCTGGTACTTTTTTGGCAACCGCTGATGCAATTGGACTTAAAAATGGCGGTGTTAACCTAATTACAGGGCCACTTTACCATAATGCGCCATTAAGTTTCTGTGCTGCCGGTATCGTGTTCGGTGGGCATCAGATTCTTATGTCGCGATTTGATGCAGCATTAACATTAGAGCATCTTGTTAGCTATGAGGTGGATTGGCTTTATATGGTGCCGACAATGATGTCGCGAATTTCAAAGCTCCCTTTAGAGACAAAAGCTAAAGCAGGAACGTTGGATAAATTGCGTATTGTATTTCATACTGCGGCACCATGCCCCTATTGGCTAAAAAAAGAGTGGATTGAATGGTTAGGGCCTGACCGTATTTGGGAAATATATGGCGGTACTGAAGGACTGGCGGCTACTTTTATTGATGGACGTGATTGGTTAAAGCGTCCTGGATCGGTGGGGCGTCAGGTTTTTGGTGAAATTCGTATTTTGGATGAAGGAGGACAGGAGGTTTCTCCTGGGACTATAGGTCAGATATGGATGCGTCAGAATGACGGAAAAGAAAAATTATATCATTATATAGGTGCCGCGGCTCAAATCCGTGATGATGGTTGGGAGTCTTTAGGTGATCTTGGGTGGTTTGATGAAGAGGGTTATTTATTTTTAAGCGACCGGCTAACCGATATGATACTGATCGGGGGGGCAAATATATATCCAGCGGAAGTTGAGGCAGCATTAGATAGCCATCCAGATATTATCTCGAGCTGTATTATTGGACTTCCCGATGATGATTTGGGAAATCGAGCCCATGCTATTATTCAAGTCAAGAAGCCAGTTTCGAGTACGGAAATCATAGATCATCTTAAAGAAAAGTTGGCGCCTTATAAATGGCCAAGAACCTTTGAATATAGCGAAGAATCTCTACGCGATGACGCGGGAAAGGTGCGACGCTCTGCTTTGCGTAAACAACGCATGGAACTTCCTGCTGGAATGCGAGTGGAGCTTAAACTATCATGTTAGATAAAACATTAATTGGTAGGAAATTTTCTCCCTATACAGCGTATGTTGAAGAGGGAAGGTTACGGCTATTTGCAAGGGCTGTTGGTGAAACCAATCCAATTTATACAGATATCCAGCAAGCAATTGCTGCAGGCTATCATGCTTTGCCAGCGTTACCCACATTTGTTTGGTGCTTGACACAAGAAGGGCCTGATGCAAATCAGTGGATGGATTTGATTGGTGTTGATTTTTCACGCGTTTTACATGGTAGTCAATCCATTGATTTCCATCGCCGAGTATTTGCTGGCGATACTTTGACATACAAGTCACATATTGCAGATATATATCACAAAAAGAACAACACTCTTGGTTTTGTTGTAGAGGAGTGTGCTGTTACCAATCAAAACGGAGAAGATGTTAGTACTATGAGAACCACGGGAATCGTGTTGTTGGATGGAGCATGAGATGTCCCTAGGAATCAAAGATAGATTGAGAATTTCACAACAGAGTTTTGATCCTATTACTCGACATACACTTGCTCTGTATGCGGGAGGATCGGGTGACTATAATCCAATTCATGTTGATAGGGATTTTGCAATTGCAGCCGGTATGTCAGATGTGTTCGCTCACGGTATGCTGGTTGCAGCTTATGCTATGAGAGCACTAATGACATGTTTCTCCCAATCAGAGATATGCAATTTTGAAGTTAAGTTTCTCGCTCGTACCAATATTCATGATGTTTTACGTTGCGATATCTACCAATGTGGCTTGTCGGCTGTAGATAATCAAACAAAGAAAATAGAATTTGAAGTGAAAGATCAGGCTGATGAGTTGAAATTAGCCGGTGAAGCATTAGTCATAATAAAATAGGGGATAACTATTGGAAAGGGCAGCATATATATACGAAGCCGTACGAACTCCGCGCGGAAAAGGAAAACGTGATGGGGCGCTTTATGAGGTTAAGCCAGCCCGTCTCCTTTCTGGATTGCTTGCTGCTCTACAAGAGCGTCATGACCTTGATACAGGTTTAGTCGATGACGTTGTTATGGGATGTGTGAGCCCTGTTGGTGAGCAAGGTGGTAATATCGCAAAAACTGCAGTCCAATTAGCGGG
>JBBCIP010000444.1:0-11213 GCA_037189785.1 Alphaproteobacteria bacterium | reverse complement strand
CGCGACTGTGAGAAACCATGGATTGTTGCCCGAGTTGTATTCAAAACCTTGTGACACCGGCGCCCCCGCCTCCCCACTGGCATTGACCATGTAATCAATGTCGCTGCCGGTGAATTTAATCGTCGGGCGAATAACAAAATGATCATCGAACTCCAGCGTCAGATGGGAGTCATCCGCCGGGCACATGATCTCATGCAATTTCTCACCCGGTCTGATGCCGACGACTTTGGTCGGATAGCCGGGCGCCAAGGACTCGGTCAAATCCGTGATACGGATCGATGGAATTTTCGGCACAAAAATTTCCCCACCGAACATACGGTGGAAGTTCTTCAACACGAAGTCGACACCCTGCTGCAAGGTAATCCAGAACCGGGTCATATCTTGATGGGTGATCGGCAAATGGTCGGCCTGTTCGGCTACCAGCTTCTTGAAAAACGGAACAACCGATCCGCGCGATCCCACCACATTCCCATACCGCACAACGGCAAATCGCGTGGCAGCGCCACCCACCATATTATTGGCGGCCACGAACAATTTGTCGGAGCAGAGCTTGGTCGCTCCATAAAGATTGATCGGATTGGCCGCCTTGTCGGTGGACAAGGCAATCACCCGCGTCACGTTATTGGCAATGGCGGCTTGAATCACATTTTCGGCGCCATGAACATTGGTCTTGATACATTCCATCGGATTGTATTCGGCCGCAGGAACCTGCTTCAGGGCCGCCGCGTGGATCACATAATCCACCCCCTTCATGGCCTGCATCAACCGGGGCCCATCGCGCACGTCGCCGATGAAATAGCGCATTTGCGGCGCATTGAACTCTTGCTGCATTTCATACTGCTTCAGTTCGTCGCGCGAATAGACGATCAATCGCCGCGGTTTGTGGCGCGCCAACAAGGTCTGAACATATTTCCGGCCGAACGACCCGGTGCCGCCCGTAATCAGGATGGATTTATCGTCGAACATTCTACCCGACACTCTGTAAAAGCCGGGGCCCGAGCTCACGCCCTTCACCCCGCGTTAACCTTAATGTCTCACAGAATGCGGGAAAATGGTTTACGCTCCCTTACCAACCCCAATATAACTAAAACCGAATTCTTGGGCTTCGGCGCGGCCATAAACGTTCCGCAAATCGACCATAACCGATTGACGCATCAAAGCCTTGGCTCGTTTGAGGTCAAGCGCCCGGAATTGATTCCATTCCGTCACGATCACCACCGCATCGGCGCCCTTAAGCGCGGCATAAGCATCGGCGGCATAGTTAATATCAGCCAGGAATTTCTTTGATTCGTCCATGCCTTCGGGGTCATAGGCCTGAATGGTCGCACCCGCCTTCTGCAATTCCGGCACGATCACCAGGCTGGGGCTATCCCGCATATCGTCGGTATTGGGCTTAAACGTCAGCCCCAATAGGGCAATGGTCTTGCCCGCCACCGAGCCGCCACAAGCCGCGACAACCTTTTCAGCCATGGAAATTTTGCGGCTGTCATTGGCGTGAACCGTTGCCTCGACGATCTTCAAGGGCACACCGTTGAGCTCCCCGGTCCGCAGCAAAGCCAAGGTGTCTTTCGGGAAGCAACTCCCCCCATAACCCGGGCCGGCGTTCAGAAACTTGCTGCCGATGCGCTTATCCAGGCCCATACCCTTGGCCACATCCTGAACGTCCGCCCCGACTTTTTCACACAAATCGGCCATTTCATTGATAAAGCCGATTTTGGTGGCCAGGAACGCATTCGACGCATATTTGATCAGTTCAGACGTTTCGGGCTTGGTGAACAGGACCGGCGTTTCGTTCAAGAACAACGGCCTATAAAGCGCCGTCATGATCGGCTTCGCCCGCTCGCTTTCCGTCCCAACAACAACCCGGTTCGGGCGCATGAAGTCCTCGATCGCGGCCCCTTCCCGTAAAAACTCGGGGTTGGACGCCACATCAAACTCAGCGCCGGGGTTGGCTTCCCGGATCCGGCGTTCAATTTCACGCGTGGTGCCGACCGGCACCGTCGATTTGGTGACAACGACCGTATAGTCTTTCAGACTGGCGCCGATTTCCGCGGCTGCGGCATACACAAAACTCAGGTCAGCGTGGCCGTCGCCGCGACGGCTCGGGGTCCCGACCGCGATAAACACAGCATCGGCGGATGGAACGGCAGAGGCCAGATCTGTGGTGAAGGTCAGACGTCCAGATTCGACGTTCCGCGCCACCAGGTCTTCAAGACCGGGTTCAAAAATAGGGATACCACCAGCCTTCAGACGGTCGATTTTGCCCGCGTCCTTATCAACGCAGATCACCTCGTGACCGAATTCCGAGAAACAAGCCCCCGACACCAAACCCACATAGCCAGTGCCAACCACAGTAACGCGCATAACGGGTCTCCCGAACAGACTTAAAGGTCGAGAGACTTAATAAAGCTCGCGATGCCATCACGCAAGTCAGGGCGGTCCAAAGACAGAGCGATATTGGCGGTCAGGAAGCCAACTTTGTCACCACAGTCATAGCGGGTACCGACAAAGCGATAGCCATGAAACGGCTGCTGACCGATCAGCCGGGCCATCGAATCCGTGAGTTGAATTTCGCCGCCCGCACCTTTTTGCTTCTCCGAAAGATAATCGAACACTTCGGGCTGTAGAATATAGCGCCCGATCACAGAGAGGGTTGACGGCGCTTGTTCCGGTTTTGGCTTCTCAACCAGCCCCTTAACCTCCACCAAACGCCCGTTTTCGGCCCCGGGCGATAGAATTCCGTAGCGATTGGTATGAGCACGCGGCACGTCCATCACCGCCACCATATTGCCACCGGTTTGCGCATAAGCCTCAACCATTTGCTTTAAGCAAGGGGCGCCACCATGAACCAAATCGTCGGCCAGGATCACGGCGAACGGCTCGTTCCCAACCAAATTGCGGGCGCACCATACGGCATGACCCAAGCCGAGCGGCACTTGCTGCCGGGTATAAGCGATCTGTCCTTCCTGGGGCAATAAAGCGCGGACCTCGTCTAGTGCCTCGGTCTTACCGCGATCCGCCAGGGTGGCTTCAAGCTCGTATGAATGATCAAAATGATCTTCGATGGCCGCCTTACCGCGCCCGGTGACAAAGATGATGTCTTCGACACCAGCCGCCCGCGCTTCCTCAACCGCGTATTGAATCAATGGCTTATCAACCACCGTCAACATTTCTTTGGGCATCGCCTTGGTCGCTGGCAAAAAGCGGGTGCCAAGACCGCCAACCGGCAGAATAGCTTTTTTGATTGGTTTCATTTTGTGAACTTTACGCGCGAGTTATGACAAATTGGGTGTGATGTCGGTCCGGATCGACAGTAAACTATTGCCTGACCCAAGGTAATCCCGGGTTAGCTTTTTGCCGAGCTCAACCGCAGGCTGGTCATAAGGATTGACCCCGAACAAATTGGCAGCAATCACCGTTTCCAGCATGAAATGCATCATGAGCGCCCCGAGGCTCCGTTCATTGACCTGCTTCAAGCGGATATGACGCAGCGGACGACCGCGTTGGATCAGAGCTTCGATCGTCGCCAGACCTTCAGCCGTCACCAAATCGCCAATGGTATGCCCGGCCAAATAGCCAAGATCCGGATCATCGGCGAGGACGGAGTCGATCACCGGCCCTTCGCCGTCCTGATCGGTGGTGATGATGGTAAAAAACTTATCAAGCGGTCCATCCAGATAAAGCTGCAACTGGCTGTGTTGATCAACAGGGCCAAGGGCCCGGATCGGCGTCGTCCCCTTGCCGTCCTTGCCCAAGCTTTCCGCCCATAATTGCTGATACCAGGCCGCGAACTGTTCAAGCCGCCCTTCATAGGGCATCAGCACATTGATGTTGATATCACGGGCTTGGCGCAGGGCATAAATCAGACCGGCCCCGGCTGCGGCCGGCACTTCATGGGGTTTGCTGGCCCTTAACGCTTGGTTGAGAACGCTTTCCGCACCTTCCCGAAAGGCCACCGCGTCCAGGTCAGCGATCATCGCCGGCAGCATGCCGACAACCGAAAACACCGAATAACGACCGCCAAGATCAGGATCATGATCATAAATCGGCAATTTCCAACGCCGCGCAAACCGGCGCAAAGGGTTATCGCCCGGCTGGACAATCACCGTAAAATAGTCCGGCAGATCACCGCGCGGGCATAAAAGCCGCAAGGCCGAGAAACAGGCAATCATTTGCGCCAATGTCTCGGCCGTATTACCGGATTTTGAAATCACCACGAAATGGGTTTTAAGAAGATCAAGGTCCCGCAAAAATGCGGTCATGGTATGGGGCCCAAGATTGTCGGGAAAATGCAGTCGGGTCACGGCTTCATCCCGGGATACCTGGGGACCCTTTAGATCTGCCAAGGCATGGGCGCCCAAGCTCGAGCCACCGGTGCCCAAGATCACCACATCGGCAAAACGGTGCCGAATGCCATCGGCGATCTTTTTAATATCGGTCAAATCCTCCCGCGCCGCCGGCAAATGGAGAAACGGCTGGGTTCCATCCCGATGGACCTGGCGCAAGATCTCCAACGCCTCATGAAGTTTGGTGACTTCCTGCGGAAGGTTCGGTATCGGGGTTTCAATATGTTGTTGATACAATACCGTTTCTTTCTTCTAAACGAACCACAGCCAGGCCATAATCGTGAGCCACATCACCAAATCATAGGTTTAAAAGCTAAAGAAATAATAACTTACAGCCCTAACGCCTCGCAATGGCACAGCAGAAAAGCCCAAAATAATCTGTCTCCTACATAACTTGCCGCGATGGCAAGATTTTGACAGAGACAAAGTTATGTCGCACTGCAAAATTGCTTGTCTGCACAACGCCTAGGCCTCTTGCACTGCCCTCGGCTTTGCGATAGGACCGATGACGGTCCACATAAAGGAGCCCGCCTTTGTCTCGCATCGCCTACGTCAATGGTCAATATGTCCCCCACAATGAGGCCTCGGTCCATATCGAGGATCGTGGCTATCAATTCGGTGACGGCGTCTATGAAGTTTGTTCAATTTTAAATGGTCATCCGCTCGAAACAGACCCGCATTTGGATCGCCTGGATCGGTCGTTACGGGAAATCCGTATTTCCGAACCGATGTCACGCGGCGCCCTAAAGATTGCGATGAAGGAAGTCATCCGCCGCAACCGGGTTAAAAACGGCCTGATCTACATTCAAGTGACCCGCGGCGTCGCCAAACGCGATCATCCCTTTCCCGCCAATGTCCGGCCATCCGTGGTCATGACCGCACGTGCCTTTAATTTTGACCAAATGATCGCGCGCGGTCAGTCCGGCGTCAAAGTCATCACCCTGCCCGACGAGCGCTGGGCGCGCTGTGATATCAAGTCGGTCGGGCTATTGCCCAATATCCTGGCCAAGCAAAAGGCCCGGGAAGCAGGCGCATTTGAGGCCTGGCAAGTCGATCGCGATGGGTTCGTGACGGAAGGCAGCTCGACCAATACCTGGATTGTCACCAAAAACGACGTGATCGTCACACGGGCCCTGACCAATGATATTTTGCCGGGCATCACCCGTCTGGCGTTGCTCGGCATCATCAAGGACCTGGGTCTAAGATACGAGGAACGGGCCTTTACCGTAGCCGAAGCGTTGGATGCCCGAGAGGCCTTTATCACCAGCGCCACCGCTTTTGCCACACCCGTCGTTGAGATTGACGGGCGACCCGTGGGCAATGGCGCTCCCGGCCTCACCTCGCAGGAACTGATCAAAGCCTATTGGCGACGGGCCGTGTCCGAAACCGGGGTCAGCAAAGCGACACTCCCAGCGCTGCCGCTCGACTAAACCTCAAGGTCCCGGGGGCGGCGGAGGCGGCATTTCGCCTGAATGCTCGTTGTGGCCACCATCCGGGGGCATACCATGGGGCTGCGGGCATCCAGGATCTTGTCTATCTCCCTTACCACCGCCGCGCGCCATGCCGAGCGATAGTATATGGCGACCATCTCTATCCGTCTTACGCCACCGTAAATTCAATTTGCGCCGCTCTTCCGCTGGTAACTGATGGGCGATTTCCAAAGTCGCAGCATGGAACTGTTCTTGGATTGCGCTATCGATCCGGCGAATTTCGTTCAATGTTGTGGCGATCGCCGCATCGTCCAATTGATCCGCCGCCAGTTGATCGGACAGAATGACTCTCTGATCCCGTAACAATCGCCACAACGCGCGGATATCCTCGGCATGATTGTCCATAACTTGCTTGATGGTGGCCCGGCCGCTGTCTGACAAATCCTCGGACATATGACGCATGCCACGTTGACCATTATCGGGACGGCCGGCATCGGAACGACCTGCTTCACGCATGAACATATGGCCGCCGATCAAACCGATCAGAAACAAGTTCAACACGATGGAGCCGATCAACAACGGTCGTGTCCAACGACTTTTTTGCGGCGTATCCGAGCTCATTCTCCATCCTCATTCAAGGAAACGATGATGTCATCACCGTCATACCCAAGCACATAGCCACTGCCGTCAACCGGATTGTCTGCCATATCATTGGCCTGATCATAAACCTGATCAGTGGACGGCAACGGCGCAATATCGGCAACACCGACCGCGACACCCAACACTGACGCCGCCACGAAACTGACCGCCTGCGGCCAGACCGTACGGCAAAACTTTAAAATACGCGCGGACAAACTGATTTCTGGTCGCGTTTGGGCCGCAGCCACAATTGTCTGATTGACTGCCGCCATTACGGTGTCGCGCAACCCTGAAGGCGCGGTCGGCAGATGATCGGCCGCCAATAGCGCCGCCAACGCTTCGCTTTCCGCAACATGTCGGCGCGCCGTCAACGACTGCGCCATCAAAGCACGGGCCGCACCACGGTCTGCCTCGGGCCACAGGCTCACATCATGGCCATAACGGACGAGCAGAATTTCAAAGTCCTCTTCAGTCATATCGCTTCCTATAGTCTTTTCTTTCGTCATCACACCAAGCTTTCATCTTGGCGTAAAACCGCGAGCTGTTTGGCCAATTGTCGGCGCGCCCGCACCAACAACGCCTCAAGCCCCTTCACCCCCACATCCAAGGCTTCCGCCGCTTCGCGATTCGAAAAACCCTGGTAATAGCACAACATCACCGCCGCTCTTTGGCGTTCCGGTAATTGTTCCAAAGCCGCCGCGACGGTGGTCCGCCGCATACTGTCGGCCATCGCCTCCTCGGGCGTCGGATCGCCTGACTCGAACTCGGCCAAGTCATCATAAGGAACCGGTTGCTTGCGCCGGATCCGGTCGATACACAAGTTATAGACAATGCGAAAAAACCACGGCGCAAACCGGCCTTTATCCGCTTGCCATCGCTTGGCGTCGTTCCACAACTTCAAAAACGCGTCTTGGACGGCGTCCTCCGCCTCTGCCGGTCCAACAAGGCGGGCGGCAAAGCCATAAATCCGGTCGTTATAACGATCAAGCAAGACCGCAAAGGCGCGACGATCACCCATGGCCACCGCCGTGACCAGGATATCGTCCGTTTCCTCACTGTCTGCGGCGGTCACTTGCTCTACCAACGCCGTCTGCTGCCTCGCCATATCATCTGCCCCAAGAGGGCCACCTCATTGGATTGTGGCAACAATTCATCTCATAGACAATCTACGGCTGAGCAGCGATTATCCTGCGCTCGCCTCTGATGATCTATGGATGATCGTGAGATATGGGAGAAAAGCCGTGGATTTGTACAATATTTGGTTCGATCTAAAGGCTGGCGTCCGAGATGGAGCCTTCAGTGACGACCTACAACAATTTTTGACCGCCATGCAGGCCGATGGGCGCATTCGTGGTTTTCGGGTGATGCGGCGTAAACTGGGGCTCGGCCCCAAGGATGTTGGCGAATTTCATGTCATGATCGAGGTTGAAAATCTTGCCCAATTGGACCGTGCCTTCGCAGCCGCCGCCGAACGGGCCGAGCCCATGGAAAGCTTCCACCACGCGGTGAACAGCAAAGTCCAGAACCTTCAATTCGCCCTATATCGCGACTTTCCCGACCCCCACCGCAAGCGTGGCGACGAAAAATTCTGACGTGAAAACCGTATGCGTTCGGAATGGCCTGAACATACTCTCAATTCCGTCATTGCCGGGCTCGACCCGGCAATCCATCTCCGACACCGATAGGCGGACTGAGCTATGGACCACCGGGTCTAGCCCGGTGGTGACAACATCATAGCAACCCATCATTTGATTGGGCCTAAGTCACGTCCCAGGTCCGACCGGCACGCAGCACGGCATTCAAACTGGCGCTTGGTTTTTGCAGCTTGGCCTTGGCCACCTGGTCGATGACCGCATGGTGGTAGCTTGGCGCCGGGTTCTGGTAAACGACGCCCAACACCACCGGAAACGCCGGTTGTTCCAGCCCGAGCAGCATATGCGCCAAGGCCTTGTCGGTTTCGTCATGGACCAGGACATCGTCCATGGAAATCCCATCCTGGCCGACAGTCACGACCTCGAGCGCCAATCGTCCAGGCTTGATCCTGAGCCCTTTTTGGCGATCCTTGCCGAACAGCATGGGCTTGCCGTGCTCGACCCACAATTGATTGTCGGCGGCATGAGCTTTATCGGTAAACGCATCAAAAACAGCGTCGTTATAGACGATGCAATTTTGATAGATCTCCACAAACGACGCCCCTTTATGGGCATGGGCCCGAGCCAAAATCCCCGGCAATTCTTTTTGCGACGTATCAATGCCACGGGCAATGAACCGCGCCCCAGCGCCCAAGGCGAACAGCCCCGGCGACAACGGCGCATCAACCGATCCACCGGGCGTCGACGGCGACCGCGTCCCGACCCGGGACGTCGGCGAAAACTGCCCCTTGGTCAGACCATAGATCTCGTTGTTGAACAGCAAGATTTGCACATCCACATTCCGCCGCAACACATGCAGCAAATGATTGCCGCCGATCGACAAGCCATCGCCGTCACCGGTGACCAGCCACACGTCCAAGTCCGGATTGGTCAATTTGATCCCGGTCGCAAACGTCGGAGCACGGCCATGGATCGTGTGAAACCCATAGGTCGCCATGTAATAAGGAAACCGCGATGAACACCCGATGCCGGACACGAACACCGTCTGTTCCGGCACTGCCCCGATATCTGCCAAGGTTTTCTGTACGGCTTTTAAAATGGCGTAGTCACCGCAGCCGGGACACCACCGGACTTCCTGGTCTGTGGCGAAATCCTTCGGCGTCAATTTAACGGTTTGGTTCATGGCGCACCTTTCCGTATATGGAGGTTCTATGGCGTTATAGTCGGTCGCGGATCGCCTCTAAAATCTCGGCTATTTTAAACGGTTGCCCGGATATCTTGTTGAGCCCTTCGGCCGGCACCAGATATTCGCTGCGCAGCACAGTCAAAAGCTGGCCGGTGTTCATTTCCGGCACCAACACATGGTCGAACGCCTGCAATAAGTCGCCCAGATTTTGTGGCAGCGGCCAGATATTGCGGATGTGAATATGCGACACATCAAGCCCGTCACGACGCGCCCGCATCACCGCCTGCTGGATCGCCCCATAGGTCGAGCCCCAACCGACCACGGCCAGCTTGCCACGGTCGTTACCGACTTCAACCTTTTGCAACGGGATATCCTTGGCAATCCCCAGAATTTTGTTGCGCCGTGTCTCGGTCATCAATTGATGGTTGGCGGCGTCATAGGAAATATGGCCGCTATTGTAATTCTTCTCGATCCCACCGATCCGATGGGTCGTGCCTGGAGTCCCTGGAATAGCCCAAGCCCGCGCCAATGTTTCCGTATCGCGCAGGAACGGATGGAAGCCTTCGGGGTCGGTCCGAAATTCCACCTTAAAATCTGGGATGGCATCGATATCCGGCAATTTCCACGGCTCGGCGGCATTAGCGATATAACCATCCGATAACAGAATAACCGGCGTCATATATTTGGTGGCAAGTCGCGCCGCTTCGATCGCCAGATCAAAACAATCCGACGGTTTGGCGGTGGCCAGAACCGGCAACGGTGCGTCACCATTGCGGCCGTAGACCGCCTGATACAAATCCGATTGCTCGGTTTTGGTCGGCAGGCCCGTGGATGGTCCGGCGCGCTGCGTATTGACGATCACCAGCGGCAATTCGGTTGAAATGGCAAGCCCGATGGCTTCACCTTTCAGCGCGATACCGGGCCCCGAACTCGAGGTTACGCCCAAAGCGCCGGTATAGGACGCCCCGATGGCCGCGCAAATGGCCGCGATTTCATCTTCGGCCTGGAACGTCAGGGTGCCGAATTCCTTCAACGCCGACAAATGATGCAAAATCGGCGACGCCGGAGTGATCGGATACGACCCAAAAAATAACGGCAACCCAGCTTTTTGCGCCCCGGCCACCAACCCCCATGCCAATGCCTGGCCACCCGTCACAGTCCGGTAAAGCCCGGGCTCAAGCTGCGCTTTGCCAATGGTGTAATGACGCAAACTGCCTGATAGCTCGGCCGTTTCACCATAAGCGTGACCGGCGTTCAAAGCGGCGATATTGGCGTCCGCCAATTCCGGGCGTTTGGCGAATTTAGTGTGCAGCCAATCGACGATGGCTTGGCGCGGACGCCCGAACATCCACAGCGTCAGCCCCAGGGTCCACATGTTCTTACAGCGCAAGGCTTCTTTATTGCTGAGCCCCATGTTTTTGACGGCTTCGAGCGTCAACGCCGAAATATCAAGTTCCAGCAGTTGATACTTGGCGATGATATCATCCCGAAGTGGATTGGTGGTGTAGCCTGCTTTCTGAAAATTACGATCATTGAAGGTGCCGCTGTCGGCAATCAGCAGGCCGCCATCGCGGAGGTCGCTCAGATTGACCTTCAACGCTGCCGGATTCATTGCCACCAAGACATCCGGGGCGTCGCCCGGAGTCTGCACCCGGCTTGACCCAAAATTGATTTGGAACGCCGAGACCCCAAAGGTGGTGCCGACCGGCGCGCGAATTTCAGCCGGAAAATCTGGAAAGGTGGATAAATCGCTGCCTTCAAGCGCCGTCGAAACCGTAAACTGCGATCCGGTCAATTGCATGCCGTCGCCAGAATCTCCGGCAAACCGGATGACAACGGAGTCGAGCTCATGAATATCCCGATCGGTGACTGCCTGGATGTTCATTGTTGTACAACCTCAAGCAAATCGGGCCTTTCCCAAAGGCCGCCCTGGTTCAAGACTACGCTCAGGCTATCCAAAAGGCAATGCGTATGTAGAATTATATATATTACATTAAATATATGTGCATTTTAATTAAGT
>JBBCIP010000443.1:0-9112 GCA_037189785.1 Alphaproteobacteria bacterium | reverse complement strand
TGGCAAAACAAGACGCTCAGCTCAAAAGCTTCTTGAAAACCCACATGTATCGCCATCACAAGGTGAACCGCATGGCGAGCAAAGCGCGCCGTGTGGTCCGCGAGCGTTTCGACCGCTATATGACTGAGCCCAACACCTTGCCGACCGAATGGTTCGATAAAACGGCTGGGCTTGACGAACGAGGACGGGCGCGGGTGGTTGCCGATTTCATTGCCGGCCAGACCGACAGTTACGCTTTATTGGAACACAAACGGCTTTTCGACATATCGACTTTCACATTATGAACATTTATTCGCATTTCTCCGCCATCATTGCCCGCCATGTATCCGCTTTGTCGGCGTCCGGCGCGCTGCCCGCAGATCTAAACCCGGTCGGTTTCACGGCCGAGCCGCCGCGTGATCCGTCCCATGGCGATATCGCCACCAATGTGGCGATGGTCCTGGCCAAAGCGGCCCGGCTCAATCCACGTGAGTTTGCCGAAAAAGTCGCGGCCAGCCTGCGTGGCGAAGACGGTATTACGGCGGTGGATGTTGCTGGTCCCGGTTTTATCAATATTCGTCTTGATGAGAATTTGATCCGGGCTCGTTTGCCGGAAATTTTGGCGGCTGGTGCCGATTATGGTCGTTCGCAGCTGGGGCAGGGACAAGCCGTCAACGTCGAATATGTTTCGGCTAACCCAACCGGTCCGATGCATGTCGGCCATTGTCGCGGCGCGATTTTTGGCGATGCCTTGGCCAATCTGTTGGACAAAGCCGGGTTCAATGTGACCCGCGAATATTACGTCAACGATGCAGGCGCCCAGGTCGATGTTTTGGCGCGTTCGGCTTTTCTGCGGTACCGGGAAGCGTTGGGCGAAGATATTGGCGAAATCCCGAACGGTCTTTATCCCGGCGATTATTTAAAAAGTGTCGGTGTGGCCTTAGCTGCTGTGTTCGGCGCGTCGTTGCGGGATCAAGCCGAAGCCGAATGGCTGCCGCCGGTGCGTGAGTTCGCGATTGAAGCCATGATGAAAATGATCAAGGACGATCTGAAAGTCCTGAACATTCAGCATGACATCTTTTTCTCGGAACGCAGCCTCCATGATGATGGCCGTGTGCAAGAAGCGCTCGATACCCTGAAATCAAAAGACCTGATTTACACCGGGGTGTTGGAGCCGCCGAAAGGCAAAACACCCGAAGATTGGGAACCACGCCCGCAAACCTTGTTCAAGGCGACCGAGTTCGGCGACGATGTTGATCGCGCTGTGCAAAAGTCCGACGGTAGCTGGACCTATTTTGCCGGTGACTTGGCCTATCACTACGACAAGATCAGCCGCGGGTTCACGCATTTGGTCAATGTGTTCGGGGCTGACCATGGCGGCTATGTAAAACGGCTACAGGCGACGGTCCGGGCGTTGTCCGATGGGAAGGCTGATCTTGATGTCAAGCTGATCCAATTGGTGAAACTGTGGAAAGGTGGCGAGCCCTATAAAATGTCGAAGCGGGCAGGGAGCTTTGTCACGCTCCGCGATGTCGTCGACGAAGTCGGGCCAGGTGTCGTGCGCTTCATCATGTTGACGCGGAAAAATGACGCGCCGCTGGATTTCGATTTTGCCAAAGTAACAGAACAATCGCGTGAAAATCCGGTGTTCTATGTGCAGTATGCTCATGCCCGGGTTCATTCGGTCATGCGCAAAGCCGCTGAAGCCTATCCGGGCCTTGATCTGTCTGATGCAGGACTTCAAAAAGCTGATTTCGGGCTGTTGGCTGATCCGGCAGAAATAGCGATTTTGAAAACCATGGCCGGATGGCAGCGTCATATAGAATCTGCGGCCGTTGCCCATGAACCGCACCGGGTTGCCTTCTATCTTTATGACTTGGCGTCCGAATTCCATGGCTTGTGGAACAAAGGCAACGATGATGTCGGCTTGCGTTTTGTGATTGAAGGCAACCCGAATTTGACTTTGGCGCGCCTCGCACTCATTCGTGCGGTGGCACTTGTGATCGCGTCCGGGCTCGCTATTCTGGGTGTTGAGCCTTTGGATGAATTGCACTGATCGTAAAGGAGTAGACGTATGAGTGAGGATGGACGGGAACCGTGGCTGCGTGCAGCGGACCCTGAACCCGATACGTCGAACTGGGTCGAGCTTTATCGGAAATATATCATGATCGCGGCAGGCGTGGTGATCGTCGCCTTCGCCATTGCGATTTGGTACGCCTATGACAAAGGCCGTGGCGCTGCTATTGGGGAAGCGCCGTTGGTCAAGGCCGATGCAACGCCGATCCGTATCAAACCAAACGAGCCGGGCGGTTTGGATGTGCCGGATCGCGATAAGCTCGTTTACAATCGGGTCAGTGGCGTCGAAGGCGAGGAACCCGTTCAACTGAACGCTGGGCCCGAGCTCCCGATCGACAAGCCTGAGGCAAAATTGCCGGAGCCGACGGAGACCCAGGCTACTGAGCCGCTTGAAACCGTCCCAGAAGTTGCGGATAGCACACCGGTTCCACCGCCTGCAGATCCCGAACCTGCTGCGGCAAAGCCAACGGCCCCAACGCCAGCGGCGACACCCGAACCGGCCAAACCCGCGACTGCTGGTATGCCCGCGGCTGCTGGTATGATGGTGCAGCTTGGCGCTTTTGGCACCGAAGCGGCGGCGACGGACGCTTGGAAAGCAGCCCAAAAGAAATTCCCGGGCGCGCTTGGGTCGTTGCGGATGGAAATCGCGCCCCTGCAACGCACAGGGCAAAAACCGTTATATCGGTTGCGGGGTGCGGGCTTGGCCGACAAAGCTGCGGCAGACGCCGTTTGCGCCACCTTGAAAGCGGGCAATCAGGCTTGTTTCCCGGCATCCAACTAGAATACGAAGGGTCGGTTTAGGTCTGTAAGCTGGCCTCAATATTATAACTTTTCTCGCTAAAGGGATCAGAATGCCGAGACCGATCATCGTCGACTGCACCGGGGATAGACTGACGGCGGACGAGCATCAGTTATTCCGGGATCTGGATCCTTATGGCTTTATCCTGTTCGCCCGCAATATCCAGTCACCGGAACAGGTCCGCGCCCTGGTCGGAGAATTATGGGATTCTGTGCGTCGTCCGGTGCCGATCCTGATCGATCAGGAGGGCGGACGTGTTGCCCGGTTGCAGGCTCCCCATTGGCGGAAGCCACCCCCAGCTTGGACCTTTGCGAGTTTGGCGGAGCAGGATATGGATAAAGCCTGCCGGGCTGCGTGGCTCAATAGCCGGCTGATCGCGTCGGACCTTGCAGCTTTAGGGATCACTGTCGATTGCCTGCCGGTGCTTGACCTCCGGTTCCCCGACGCCCATCTCATTGTCGGTGATCGCGCCTATGGCACAACGCCGCAACAAGTGGCCACTGTGGGTCGCGCGGCGGCCGAAGGCCTTATGGCTGGTGGTGTACTGCCGGTTATCAAACATATTCCCGGGCATGGCCGGGCCGCAGCCGACAGCCATTTCGATTTGCCGCGGGTCGATGCCACCCGCGCTGATTTGGAAGCGACTGATTTTGTGCCGTTTGCTTTGCTGAAAGATATGCCCTTGGCCATGACGGCCCATATTGTCTATAGCGCGTTCGATGCGGATGCGCCCGCGACCCTGTCGCCAACCGTGATCGAAACGGTCATTCGTGACCATATCGGCTTCAAAGGCGTCCTGATGAGTGACGACATCACCATGAAAGCTCTGCAAGGTCCGCTGCCGGATCTGGCAATTATGTCGCTGAATGCGGGCTGTGACCTTGCCTTGTTGTGCAATGCGTCCTTGGATGATCGCCGGGCCGTGCTTGACGCTGTGCCGCCGCTATCGCGCACGGCGCAGATCCGGATTGATCGTTGTTTTATGACAAAACCGGCAAAAGTTATTGATAGTGTTGAGCTTTTGGCAGAACTCGATGACTTGACCCAAGGAGTGGCCGTTTGATGGATGGTATCCGTGAAGCGATGCTGACCCTGTCGACCTGGGCGCTGCCGGTCATTGTCGCCATTACGATGCACGAAGCCGCCCACGGCTATGTCGCAAATATGCGTGGCGACGATACCGCCAAACGCTTGGGACGGGTCAGTTTCAATCCGATCCGTCACATCGACCGCTTCGGCACCATAATCCTGCCGTTGATGCTGTTTCTGGTCAAAGCCCCGTTTTTGTTCGGCTATGCCAAACCGGTGCCGGTCGATTTCGGCCGTCTTCGCAACCCTCGCAGCGATATGGTATGGGTGGCTTTGGCCGGGCCGGGGATCAATTTCGTGATTGCCATCGTGGCGGCGCTCAGTATCCATCTGACCATGCTGTTGCCTGATATGGCGCGTATGTGGTTTGCCAAGAACATGGTCAATATGATCCAGTTCAATTTGTTGATCGCGATTTTTAACCTGATCCCGATCCCGCCATTGGACGGTGGCCGGGTGGCGGTCGGGATCCTGCCGGATCGGCTGGCCTATCCATTGGCGCGGCTTGAGCCCTATGGCATGGCTATCCTTATAGGGTTATTGATGATTTTGCCGTTGACGGGGATGTTGATCGGGCAAAATTGGAACATCTTTGCGTGGATCGTGTTGCCACCTGTCGAGTTCCTCTTTAATCTCTTTCTGAAATATTTGGTTGGCATCTAAACGAACAATAAGACCGCCCTCAGGGACGGCCATGAAAGCAGATCAGCATGACGATTGGCGAGGACGACAAGCAAGGGGCGGAGATTATTCCGTTCATGTTGCCGCTTGCCCAGCCCACACCGTCAGAGTCCGCGGGCGGAGACACCGATCCCGAAAAGCTGGTCATCGATATTGAGGGGTTTGAAGGCCCGCTCGACGTGTTGTTGAGCCTTGCCCGCAATCAAAAGGTCGATTTACGCCAGATATCGATCCTGGCCTTGGTCGAACAATATTTGTTGTTCATTGCCGAAGCCCGACGGATGCGGCTGGAACTGGCGGCGGATTATCTGGTGATGGCGGCCTGGCTCGCCTATCTCAAATCCCGCCTTTTGCTGCCTCAGGAAGAAAGCGATACGGTCGAGCCGACCGCCGAGGAAATGGCTGCCCGTTTGGCCCACCAATTGGCCCGGCTTGAAGCCATGCGTGAAGTGGCGGCTCAGCTTATGGGTCGTAACCGCCTGGGTCGGGACGTGTTTTCCCGTGGTAAGCCCGAAGGCGTCAGTGTTGATCGCAAGGCGCTTTATGACCTGACGCTTTATGAAATCTTGAAGGCCTATGCCGATCACACCGCCCGTAACCGGGTGACCGAGCTGAAAATTCCCCGGGTCAACGTGTTTTCGTTGGATGCGGCGATCTTGCGCCTGGAACGGTTGATCGGCCAGGCCATTGATTGGACGACCCTGGATCGGTTTATGCCCGAGCCCGCGTCAGACGGCCGCACCAACAAATCCGCTGCCGCCAGCATGTTCGTTGCTGCCCTCGAGTTGACCAAGCAGGGCAAAATGGATATCCGTCAGGCTCAGGCCTATGGCCCCCTTTTCCTCCGGGCTCGGCTCGGTGACGATATACCGAGCTAAAGGATTGAGGACACGATGAGTGATGACCAATTTCTCCGCATGGTCGAAGCCCTGTTGTTTGCGTCAGGGCAGCCGCTAAGCACTGCAGAACTCAAGACCCGTGTTCCCGAAGACGTGGACCTGGATGGCATTTTAGAAAGCCTGGTGGCGTTTTATGAGCCGCGTGGGGTCAATTTGGTCAATGTCGGCGGTAAATGGCAATTCCGCACCGCACCTGATTTGGCGTTCTTGTTACGGAAAGAGGTCGAGGAATCCCGTAAATTATCCCGGGCCGCGGTCGAAACTTTGGCCATCATTGCGTATCATCAGCCGGTGACACGGGCGGAAATCGAAGACATTCGGGGCGTATCTCTCAGCAAGGGCACGCTCGATGTATTAATGGAAGCCGGTTGGATCAAACCGCGGGGCCGTAAAAAGATTCCTGGTCGCCCGCTGACTTATGGCACAACCGATGATTTCTTGATCCATTTTGGCCTTGAAACCATTAAAGATTTGCCGGGTCTTGAGGACCTGAAGGCGGCCGGTCTGTTGGATCATGTCAATCTTGGCGTTCTCGATTTCAAGGAACCGGGCGAGAAAGACGATGACGAGCCCGAATTGCCGCTCGATGGTGACGAGGAGGGCGATGCCGACCTTTCACGTGATCGTGAAGACCTGGAAAACGCCCTTGAAACCGCCGGGGACGAGACACCAGATGAAGACTTCGTGTCCGAAACTGGACAAAAGGACGAGATTTCAGACCAAAATGACGCCATAGAGGACGATTTGGAGGCGGATTATGAGCCGGAACCGCTCATAGACGAGGATGATGAGCTGATAGATGAAGATGAGGCAGACGAACAGGATAAAAAGCCTTATAACGTCGCAGAATAACAAGCCACCCATTGCAGCGATGGCCGCTTTTTGCCACACTGCGCGGGAATTTAATCGGGGGGCAGGGCTGCTCCCCTTCAAGTTTACGGAGCCATGTGATGGGCGCATTTAGTATCTGGCATATTTTGATTGTGGCGCTGTTGGTGGTGCTGCTGTTCGGTCGCGGCAAAATCTCCGATCTCATGGGTGATGTGGCAAAGGGCATCAAAAGCTTCAAAAAGGGGCTTTCGGATGAGGACGAACCCACACGTAACGATCCGCCGAAGTCGATCCGCCACGAAGAGACGACGGACAGCACCAAAGACAACACCAAGACCCATTAAGCTATGTTCGACATCGCCTGGAGCGAGTTGCTGGTCATTGCCGTAGTGACGCTTATTGCCGTAGGTCCAAAAGACCTACCGAAAGTGTTGCGGACGGTTGCCCAGATGATGCGCAAGGCGCGCGGCTTTGCTGATGAATTTCGCACCGGCGTGCGGGATATGATGGATGAGGTCGAGCGTGATGACGTCAAAAAATCGATCCATCATGTCTCCAACTTCGACCCCCGGACCCGGGATGAGCCTTATGTCGATCCGACCGGGCAATTCCCGCAGCCCCTTCGTGATCCCGCGCCGTCGTCCGCGAACGAAGCGGGGGGTGAGGCTAAAAATGCTGAACCGACAGACCCCATAATCGATCCCATAATCGATCCTGGCGTGCCGCAGAATCTGGACACGACGCCGGACGTTACACCCGATACGGCCGCGAGCCCTGTTGTGCCGCCAAAAGAGGGGGCCGACCGGTGAGTGAAGAAGAGTCGTTAGATCACACCAAAGCCCCGCTTTTGGATCATCTGGTCGAGTTGCGGCAACGCTTGATCCGGACGCTGTGGGGGATCGCGGCGGCGTTTGCCGTCTGTTATTATTTTTCGCAAGACATCTATGGTTTTCTGACAAGACCATTGGCAGATGCGCTCGGTCACGAGGCAAGCCGCCGGATGATTTACACCGGCATGCATGAAGCATTCTTCACCAACGTCAAGCTCGCGTTCTTTGGCGCGATGGTTCTGGCGTTCCCGCTGATAGCCAATCAAATCTGGAAGTTCGTTGCACCGGGACTTTATAAAAACGAACGCCGGGCATTCCTGCCGTTTTTGATTGCGACCCCTGTCATGTTTTTGTTGGGCGCAGCGCTGGTTTATTATTTCATTATTCCGGCGGCGTGGCATTTCTTCCTTGGTTTTGAAACGCAGGGCGACGCTGGCGGCATGGCGATCCAGCTTGAAGCCAAGGTCAGCGAATATTTATCATTGGTGATGACCTTAATCTTCGCGTTCGGTCTCAGCTTCCAATTGCCGATCATCCTTGTTTTGTTGGGCCGGGCCGGGATCCTGACCGTTGAAACACTGGTCGAAAAACGTCGCTATGCGATTGTCATTGTTTTTGTCATCGCCGCCATCATCACGCCGCCCGATCCGCTTAGTCAGATCGCCTTGGGGCTGTGCATGATGGCGCTTTATGAAATTTCCATTTGGCTCATTCGCATTGCTGATCGCAAACGGGCGACTGAGCGGGCTGCAATTAAGGATGCTGATTAACCGATGCTCGACATTAAAGCGCTGCGTGAAACCCCCGACTTTTTCGATCAAGGATGGGCGCGTCGTGGATTGGACCCACAGGCGTCTCAGATTTTAGCGTTGGATGAACGCCGCCGGGCCGCGCAAACGGAATTGCAAGCGCTGCAAGCCCGCCGCAATGACGTGTCGCGGTTGATCGGTGAGCTGAAGAAAAAAGGCGAAAACGCCGATGCCGTAATGGCGGAAGTTGCCGCAATTAAAACACGCATTCCGGAGCTTGAAGAAGAAGATCGGACAATCGGTGCCGAGCTTGACGATATTCTAGCCCGCCTTCCCAATATTCCGGCAGCCGATACGCCGACCGGTGCCGATGAAAACGACAATGTGGAAATCCGTAAATGGGGCCAGCCACGGGAGTTTTCATTTTCGCCGAAAGAACATTTCGATCTCGGCGAAGCTTTGGGGCAAATGCATTTCGACAAAGCGGCCAAGCTTTCGGGGTCGCGGTTTGTCGTGTTGTCGGGCGCGCTCGCGCGCTTGGAGCGGGCGCTTGGCGCGTTTATGTTGGATATTCATACGACCGAGTTCGGCTATCGTGAAGTGGCGACGCCGGTGTTGGTCCGCGATGACGCCATGTTCGGGACCGGCCAGTTACCAAAATTTGCCGATGATTTTTTCCGCACCACCAACGGCTATTCATTGATTCCGACGGCCGAGGTGACGGTCACCAATCTGCATATGGGCGAGATTATCGACGAAGAAAAATTGCCGATCCGTTATACCGCGCAAACACCATGTTTCCGGTCGGAAGCTGGGGCGGCGGGGAAAGACACGCGCGGCATGATCCGCCAGCATCAGTTCATGAAGGTGGAGATCGTCAGCATCACGACGCCGGAACAATCTGATGCCGAACATCAACGCCTGACCAATTGCGCCGAAGAAATCTTGAAGCGGCTTGGTCTGCCGTATCGTGTGATGCAGCTGTGCACCGGCGATATCGGGTTTACCTCGCAACGGACCTATGATCTTGAAGTGTGGTTGCCCGGTCAAAATGTGTACCGGGAAATTTCCAGTTGTTCGGTGTTTGGCGATTTCCAGGCCCGCCGCATGAAGACACGGTATCGCCCGACCGGGGCGAAAGAAACGCGCTTCGTTCATACGCTCAATGGATCGGGCTTG
>JBBCIP010000442.1:0-20912 GCA_037189785.1 Alphaproteobacteria bacterium | reverse complement strand
CATAAATTTGCCCACGCTGATGTTTTGGT
Organism: Alphaproteobacteria bacterium; assembly: GCA_037189785.1. GTDB lineage: Bacteria > Pseudomonadota > Alphaproteobacteria > Sphingomonadales > Govanellaceae > Govanella. The sequence goes on along the minus strand of JBBCIP010000442.1, from coordinate 20,883 downwards.
TGTCGGCGGCGGTCCTGCTGGTTTGGCGGCAGCTTTGGCTGCGGGTCGGTCCGGCGCCCGGGTGATTGTCGTTGAAGACGATACATCTTTTGGTGGCTCGCTGTTGTGGAATAAGCAGCGGATTGCCGGAAAATCTGGGACCGATTGGGTCCAAGAAACCGTTGCGGAATTGGCAAAATTGCCGACCGTCACACTACTGACCAAGACAACGGTTGCCGGTTACTTCGATCATAATTATCTGACCGCCGTGGAACGGTTGACAGATCATCAGAAGCCGCAGCTTGACAGTGTGAAGCCACGGCAACGGTTGTGGCAAATCCGCGCTAAAAAAGTCATTCTGGCAACCGGCGCGATCGAACGCCCGTTGGTGTTCCCCAGCAATGATCGTCCCGGCATTATGTTGGCATCTGCTGTGCGGCATTATTTGAACCGCTATGCGGTTTTGGCCGGGCGTCGTGTGATTGTTGCGACCAATAACGATTCAGCTTACGCCACCGCGGTTGACTTGAAAGCTCAGGGGGTGGATGTCACTGTTGTTGATATTCGCGACAGTGTTGAAAGCGACGCTGTGGCGCAAGCGGCTGCTGCGGGCATTCCGGTTTTATTCGGTCACGGTATTGCTGCGACCAAAGGCGGGCATCGTGTGTCCAGCGTCGAGATTATCGATCTCAAGACCGGTGCGCGGCAACGCAAATCGTGTGATGTCGTCGCAATGTCGGGTGGATGGAGCCCGGTGGTCCATTTGTTCAGTCAATCCGGTGGAAAACTGCGGTTTGACGACAGGTTATCCAGTTTCGTGCCTGATCGGTCTGTGCAAGCTGAAGTTTCAGTGGGTGCGGCGGCAGGTCAAGAGTCTCTAGCTGACTGCCTCCATGGCGGACTTGAGGCCGGTGCAGATGCTGCACGATCTGCAGGATTTGCTCCGGCCTCCTTTTCTTTCGGCGATATTCCGCGGGAAACGGTTGCGTCCTTGCAGCCATTGTGGAAGATGCCGGAACAATTGGTGGGTAAAGGCAAACAATGGATTGATTTCCATAATGACGTCACCAACAGCGACGTGGCTTTGGCGGCGCGTGAAAACTTTGTCGCGGTCGAGCATCTCAAGCGCTATACGACGCTCGGTATGGCCAATGACCAAGGCAAAACATCGAATGTAAACGGTCTTGCGGTTATGGCCGAATTGACGGATCGTACCATCCCACAAGTTGGGACGACGACATTTCGTCCGCCCTATATTCCGATGGCGTTCGGAGCCATTGCCGGTCATCATCGTGGCGAATTATTCGGGCCGGCGCGAATACTAACAACCGATGATCAGAATCGCGCGCTGGGGGCAAAGATCGAACAATACGGTGCCTGGTCACGCCCTGCGTATTATCCACGATCCGGTGAAGACGAGCATACGGCTGTTAGTCGCGAAGTGCTGGCCATTCGCAATCACGTCGGCATGATCGATTATTCGCCACTTGGTAAGATCGAGGTCAAGGGCCCTGATGCCTTGACGTTCTTGAACAGAATGACCTTGACCAATCTTGCAACCCTGAAAATTGATCGCGCGCGCTATAATCTGATGCTGAACGAAAATGGCATCATCATTGATGACGGTGTTATTTCGCGGCTGGGTGAAGATCACTATTTGGTTGGGACCACCAGCGGGGCGGCTGGACGGATTGCCTTGGGGCTTGAAGAATGGCTGCAATGTGAATGGACCCAGTTCAAAGTTTTCGTCACCAATGTGACGACGGCATGGGGTGTTATCATGTTGACCGGCCCCAACGCACGGGAACTTTTGATGCGGGCCGGGACCGACATTGATTGCAGTGCCGAAGCGTTTCCCCACATGACGTTGCGTCGGGGCACCATCGCCGGTGTGCCGACCCGTATTCATCGCGTCAGTTTTAGTGGTGAAGTGTCCTATGAAATTGCTATTCCCGCAGGCTACACAGCGGCCTTATGGGATCTTTTTATGGCCGAAGGCAAGGATCTTGGGATTACACCGGTTGGGCTTGAAACCTTGATGGTGACGCGGACCGAGAAAGGGTTTGTTCATATTGGCTCAGACAGTGACGGAACGACCGTACCGGATGATTTGGGCTATGGTGAAATAGGCCGCAAAAAGCAAATCGATTTTGTTGGTAAACGCTCGACCAATCGGCCGTTTATGACGCGCATAGATCGGTTGCAGTTGGTCGGGCTTGAATCATTGGGCGGTAAGGTTTTGCCGGTTGGTAGCCATCTTTTGGCGTCGTCTATCACCACTGTGCCTGCCGAAACCGAAGGGCATGTGACCTCCAGCGTATGGAGTCCGACTTTGGAAAAGCCTGTGGCGATGGGACTTTTGAAAGCGGGGCGGTCACGGCTTCATGAAGAAATCAATGTCTATCATAATGGCCAATGGATGCGGGCAAAGGTTGTCGATCCGCGCTTCTATGATCCGGAAGGGAACCGTTTAAATGGCTAAGCTCGCCTATCGCTCTCCTTTGGCCGGCACGGTCGCGCCATTGGGTATTGTCGGCATTACCGCGCCGGGGTTACGGATCGTGGAAAAGCCGATCCAGGCCATGATCGATGTGCGCGGTTACATCGATGATGCTGCGTTTATCGGCGCGCTGCACAGTGTCCTTGGGGTTGATCTTCCGCAAGGTCCGTCGCTTGCTGTTAAATTTTCCACCGATCGGGCCAGCGGAATTATTATTTGGGGCCGCCCGGATGGTTGGTTGATCATCACTGCGTTGGATCAAGGAGAAAGTTTGTTGAGCGCATTGGAGACAGCACTCCAAGGCACAACCCATGCCGTCACCGATGTCACTCATCGCGGTATTGGTTTTGAAGTCTCTGGTGAGCTTGCTCGTCATGTGTTGTCCAAAGGGTGTCCCTTGGATCTTGACCCGGTTGCCTTTCCGCTTGGGCAAGCGGTGCGCACATTATTGGCGGATCAAGCAATTGTCATTCACTTGACGCGCAATGAACCGGGCTTTGATATCTACGCAGATCAGAGTGTTGCACGCATTTTATGGACATGGTTCAATGGCGCTGCCGAGGAATTCACAGCGAAATAACGCATAAAAATTTAGAAACTAGGGGACTATATTTTGAACGCACAGCACCAACATTGGTCATCACGGATCGGATTTTTGTTGGCGGCTATCGGCGCGGCTGTGGGTTTGGGCAGTGTGTGGAAATTTCCCTATACGGTCGGTGTCAACGGTGGCGGCGCGTTTGTTCTTATATATCTTATTGTGTCTGCCTTAATCACATTGCCGATCCTGATTTCGGAATTTATGTTGGGGCGGCGTGGCCAAGCCAGCCCACCGACGACGATGGAACGATTGGCTGTTGAGGCGCGGTCAACGCCCGGTTGGCGTTGGCTGGGATGGCTGACGGTTGCCGCCATATATTTGATTCTGACATATTATAGTGTCATCGGCGGATGGGTGATCGCCTTTGGTCTTGAAGCTGCCCAAGGCAAATTCACCAATGCCAGCGGAGCCGATATCAGCGCTTTGTTTGCAGCCTTACTGGCAGACCCATGGCGTGTGGCGTTATGGCATGGCGTATTCATGGCGGCCACCGTAGGTATCATTTTGAAAGGTGTTCAAGACGGTATCGAGCGATTTGTCAAAATCATGATGCCCGCTCTATTTTTTATGCTGGTGGCGTTGATTATCTATGCGGCGGTTGTCGGTGATTTTGCGCGTGCTATAGAGTTCCTATTCAAACCGGACTTTTCCGAAGTGACGGGGCAAACGATTTTATCGGCGGTCGGGTTATCGTTCTTTTCGATCGGGACGGGCATGGCGATTATGATGACATACGGCTCTTACTTGCCGCGCGGGGGATCGCTGGTGCGGCCCAGTATCACCATTGCCTTATCGGTACCATTCGCGGCGTTGGCGACAGGACTAGCTATTTTCCCCTTGGTGTTTGCCAATGGCCAAAACCCCGGTGAAGGGCCGGGGTTGTTGTTTGTCACCTTACCGGTGGCGTTTGGGCATATGCCGTTTGGTGTCGTGTTCGGTAGCTTGTTCTTTGTGTTGGTGTTGTTTGCAGCGTTAACGTCGTCGATTGCGGCGATTGAGCCGATTGTGGCCTGGCTTGAGGAACACAAGGGTGTCAAACGGCGGACGTCGGCAATTGGTGCCGGAATTGTGGCCTGGCTTTTGGGGCTGTTAACGGTGTTTTCATTCAATATCTGGCAAGACGTACGATTATTGGGGAGTTTCGAGAAGTTTTCGCATATGAGCATCTTTGAACTTCTTGATTTTTTGACTTCAAACGTCATGCTGCCGTTGGGCAATATCCTGATTTGCCTATTCGTGGGCTGGGTTATGTCGGCCAAGGTATTGCGTGAGGAGTTATCGGGCGGATCGCAGCTGTTTTTTAACTATTGGCGGTGGACACTGCGTTTGTTCGCGCCAGCTCTGATAACCGTGATCCTGATTATGGGCATACTGTAAGATGTTTTCCTACTTTCAACGAAAGCAAGAGACGATGACGAATTTAACGCTGGAGCGGGATTATATTTTGACGCTGTCCTGCCCTAACCGGACGGGTATCGTCTATACCGTGTCCAAATTCCTTTTTGAACGAGCCTGCAATATTACCGATAGTGCGCAGTATGATGACTTGTCCACGGGTCGCTTCTTCATGCGGGTTGCTTTCGCGGTGACAGATCAACCACAAAGTCTGGATGATTTGACCGCAGGATTTGCGGATATCGGTGAAGAATTCGGCATGGCTTGGTCGATCCATGATCGTGCAGTGAAGCAAAGAGTGTTGCTGTTTGTTTCGAAATTCGATCACTGTCTGGTTGATCTTTTGTATCGGATCAGCATCGGCGAACTGAATGTCGAGATTCCGGCGATTGTTTCGAACCATCGGGATGCCTATCAATTGGCTGCGGCCTATGACATTCCGTTTCATCACATTCCGATCACGAAGGACACAAAGCGGGTCCAGGAACAAAAAATTCTGACTCTGGCCCAGGAAGAAAAAGCCGACCTGATCGTTCTTGCCCGCTATATGCAAATTCTATCCGATGAGCTCTGTGCGGCGCTGCCTTGCCCGGCGATCAATATTCACCATTCCTTCTTGCCGTCTTTCAAGGGCGCTTTGCCGTATCACCAAGCCCATAAACGTGGGGTCAAGTTGATCGGCGCCACGGCTCATTATGTAACGCCGGACTTGGATGAAGGGCCGATCATCGAACAAGATATTGCGCGGGTGAACCACGCGATGACCCCGGACGATTTGGTGGCCGTGGGGCGCGATGTGGAGAAGGTCGTGCTGTCTCGCGCCGTAAGATTGCATATCGAGCACCGTATTCTACCCAATGACCACAAAACGGTGGTGTTCCGCTAAGGCGGCTGATTAGGGTAGCTACCCGATAGATTATTTGAATTTGCCAGGCTCCGGTGAAAGGATTGATGAAAAGATCCTTTCACCGGATCTGTTTTGCCTGGATTCAAAGTAATAGTCGAAGCGGGGAGTAGACCTTATGAGCGAATATCGTCTGGGAATCGACGTTGGCGGCACCAACACCGACGCCGTTATCATGCGGGGACGCGAGGTCATAACGGCCACAAAGCGGGCCACAGCCAAGAATGTTGGGGACGGCGTTGTTGATGTGGTGACCGCGACGTTGGCGCAATCAGGCCTTAAACCCAGTGCCATCAATGCTGTGATGATCGGTACGACGCAGTTTGTGAATGCATTTCTGCAGCGAAAAAACTTATCGGAAGTGGCAGTCATTCGCATTGGATTGCCACGGGGTGATGGTGTGCCGCCGATGGTGTCTTGGCCCAACGATTTGCGGAAAATTCTCGGCTCCAACATCTTTATGATTGAAGGTGGATCTTATTTTACCGGCAAGGATTATATTCCTTTAAATGAAACTGCGATTGCAGACGCTGCCAAAGAAATAAAAGCTCGTGGTATAAACGCGATTGCGATCACAGCCGTGTTTGCCCCTATCCGTCCTGACCTTGAGCAGCGAACCAAAGAGATCGTGCGGGGGTATTTGCCGGACGCTGATATCACGCTGTCGTCTGAGGTCGGTGGCATCGGCCTGATCGACCGCGAGAATGCGGCGATTATCAATACATCCTTGATGGCCTTTTCGCGGGAGGTGGTGCGATCCTTAATCGCCGGGGTGAAAAGTTTGAACATCACTGCGCCTTTGTTTATCAGTCAAAATGACGGAACCTTGTTGACAACCGGCGCGGCCGAGGCGTTTCCGATTTTGACATGTTCGGCAGGGCCGACGAATAGCATTCGTGGCGCGGCATTCCTGACTGGTATTGAAGATGCCGTTGTGGTCGATATCGGCGGCACAACCACGGATATCGGATTCTTGGTCAAGGGTTTCCCGCGGGAAACAACGGGTGTCAATTATATCGGCGGAGTACGAACCAATTTCCGTATGCCCGATGTGTTGTCCATCGCCCTTGGTGGCGGCTCCATCATACGGACCGAGGGCGATAGATTGGAAATCGGCCCGGAATCTGTCGGCTATCGCATTCGCGAAGAAGGTATATTGTTCGGCGGAAACACGTTGACGACAACCGATGTGGCTGTGCGTGCCAAAGGGTTGAGCGACATCGGTGATGCCTCTCGTGTCGCTTCTTTGGATGACGTCTTTGTTAGTCGCGTCATGAAAGACATCGAACGGCGCGTTGAAGATGCCGTCGATCAAATGAAGACCAGCAGTAAAGCTGTTCCGGTTATCCTTGTCGGTGGTGGTAGTATTCTGATGTCGAATACATTAGCCGGCGCGTCTGAGGTGCTGATCCCGGAAAATGCGGGTGTCGCCAACGCAGTGGGGGCTGCCATTGCACAGGTCAGTGGCCGGATTGACAAGCTTTATGATTTTGGTCGTGAAGGCGGGCGTTTGGCCGTGCTTGAAGACGCAAAGCAGGAAGCGATCGATGCTGCGGTCGCGGCCGGTGCGGACCGTGAGACAGTTGAAATTCTTGATATTGTTGAATTGCCGATGATGCATATGAAAACCAATGCCGTGCAGATCAAAATCCGTGCTGTTGGAAATTTGGTTGATGTCAAATCGGCTGCGTTGCAGTAAGGGCGATAGGGAAGAATTGTCATGACACTTATAAAAACAACCGACGATATTAAAGATATGGCTCGTGGTGCAGTGTTTCTGGGAACCGGTGGCGGCGGTGACCCCTATGTGGGCGAGCTGTTCTTGCTACAACAATTAGACGATGGTCGCGTCCCACAAATCGTGCAGCCTGATGATGTTGCTGATGATGCGTTTGTTGTGTCCATCGCAGGGGTCGGTGCGCCGACTGTTTTGGTCGAACAACTGGTTAGTGAGCGAGCATTATTGTATTTGCTGGAACGCGCCCAGGATTTCTATGGTCGAAAAATCGATGCCTTGATCAGCGCAGAAATCGGTGGCGCGAATTCGATGTTTCCTTTGGCCTTGGGGGCCCGCGCCAATCTTCCGGTTATTGATGGGGATGGCATGGGACGCGCCTTTCCGCATTTGGAAATGACGACATTCAGTATCGACGGCATTCCATGTACACCCAGTGTGATGATTGACGACCTTGGCAATGAAGTAACCGTTAACGTTCCGAATGATCGTTTGGCGGAAGATGTTGTTCGGGGAATTTGTAATTCTTTGGGGGCTATGACGATCGGATCTTTCTATGCCATGACCGGCGCACAAATGAAGCAATCGACGGTGCGTCATACGATCACCGAAACTTTGGAAATCGGTCGCTGCATTCGGGAATCGCGTGAAACTTTGGAAGATCCATTTGAAGGGTTGATGGCTTATCTGAATGATCCGAACCGTGGCCGGTATGCGAAGATAATATTCGACGGTAAAATCACCGACGTTAATCATGAAACACGCGATGGTTGGCACTTTGGTGCTGTCCATATACAAAGCCTGACGGATCCAAACGATACGATGATCGTCGATATTCAAAATGAATACTTGGCTGCTCGGCGCAATGGGAAAACAGTGACCATCGTGCCCGATTTGATTAGTATTTTGGATCGTGAAACGGCAGAGCCGTTAACTGCTGAAATGCTGCATTATGGGCTTCGTGTTAAAGTGATCGGTTATAGCGCCGTACCGCAGCTGCGCACTCCTAAAGCCTTGACCGTTTGCAGTCCACGTCAGTTTGGAATTGAAGAAGACTTTGTGCCAGTGGAGAAAATCGCATAAAGTTAAACACGATAATGCCGCAAGCATGATAATGGGAGGTCCTATGGCAACGATTTTGGAAAACTGTTCTATTTTTGACGGGGTGAATAATGTCGTTAAAGAATCCCATCATATTCTTATTGACGATGGAGTGATCAAAGAAGTTTCCGATCGTGTTCTTAAATCGACAACGGCTGTTACCCGCGATATGGGTGGCCGTTTTGTTATGCCCGGACTGATCGATGCACATTTTCATGCTTATGGAATTGATACGAACGTCAACGTTGTCGATAAAACGCCAACAGCCTTGCGAGCCCTTCATGCGAGACAAATTCTCGAGGACTCGTTGCAGCGTGGGTTTACAACGTTACGTGACGCGGCGGGTGGTGATATTTCGTTGGCGATGGGCATTGCAAAGGGATTGATCAAGGGCCCGCGATTCTTCTTCCCGGGATTGGCCATTAGCCAAACTGGTGGCCATGGTGATATGCGGTCCCCAGAGCATGAGCCGATGTGTGGATGTGCTTATTGTGGATCGATGTCGATTATTGCCGATGGTGTTGATGAAATGCGCAAAGTGGTGCGCGAGCAATTGCGGCGCGGTGCGACCCATATCAAACTTTTCATTTCAGGCGGCGTATTGAGCCCAAGTGATCCCATTTGGATGAACCAGTTTACCACCGATGAAATAGAGGCGGCGGTTTATGAAGCAGCAACCCGACGCACGTATGTGATGGCGCATGCCCATACGGCGGAGGCCACGATTCGGTGTGTCAAAAATGGCGTGCGATCTATCGAACACGCCACGATCATGACCGAAGAATCAGCATTGGCGATCAAACAGCACAATGCCTTTGCCGTGCCGACGCTGGCCATTATGGAAGCGTTGGTGGCCCATGGCAAAACGGCCGGCTTGCCGCAAGCGTCTGTGGATAAAATATTTGAAGTTGAAAAACATGCGCTTCGATCGATTGAGATCTTGAAAAAGGCCGGTGTACGAATAGGTTTTGGCACTGATTTGTTGGGCCGTTTTATGGATCGGCAGTCGCGCGAATTTGAGTTGCGCAGTGCGGTTATGACGCCATTTGAGATTTTACATTCGGCCACCGCGGTCAATGCTGCTTTGATGATGCAGGACGGTAAGCTGGGCGTGATTGCCGAAGGCGCGTATGCCGACATCCTTGCGGTGGACGGGAATCCGCTACAAAACGTGACGCTGTTGGAACAGCATTCCAATATCCGCATGATCATGCGCGGCGGTCAGATTTTTAAAGATACTTTACCTGTGTAAGGAGCTAGATAAATGGAGAACGGCGTTCCTGAAAAAGAACGCCGTTTACTTATATCGCCAGCATCAAAGACTTCGTTTTTTAGGCACCAACCTTTTCAATGGTCAGGTTACGGGCGTTGCCAAGGCGGGTTTCCCAGGTAATGGTCTGTCCTTCAGACAAGCCGATCAAAGCCGCACCGATTGGAGTGGTAACGGAAATGGCTCCGGTGGCGATATTGGCATCTTTTGGATAAACCAATGTCACCGTGCGCGACTGGCCATCACGGTCGTCGCGATACGTTACTGTACGCCCCATGGTGACGACCCTGCTCAGAATCTCTGCTTCAGACGTAACGGTTGCGCGATCCAATTCGCGTGCCAAATAGTCGGCCACAGTCTCGTCACTGATGACGGTCAGAAGTGACGACAGTGAGTCATGATCTTCGCTTGAGATGATCAGGGGAGGAAGGGTGGTAGACATTATGATGCTCCGAGGGGGCCATAGCCGCTGAATTAAGTCTTTAAACGCTGACGATAAGGAAACCGTTAGCCCCGGATGCGCCCTGTGGAAAAATGACACGCAGCACCCGGGGCTATCCTGCTTGCTTGCAGGGTCCCAGCATGAAAGGCGTATCGCGGATGCTTTCTATTTTTCCACATAATGAACCGAGCATACCAAGCTTATGGGGACTGTCAAATGATCCCATGCTTAGATATATAAAAAACTATATAATAAGGGGCCTAACTATTATTTTTCCGTAATCGGAGGTTCGGCTATCCTAGCCTGGGATTTTAATTTTTACTAGGTTTATCAATGGCTTCACTCACTCGTTCCGCGTTCGAGGCGCTCGATCTTGATGATAGCTTAGCGTCTTTTCGTGACGCTTTTCAGTTGCCCGATGGCATCATTTATCTCAATGGAAATTCTCTGGGGCCGTTGCCCACGGCAGCCTCTCAGCGTGTTACGGCTGCGGTTGAGCAAGAGTGGGGCGGTGGTCTCGTAAAAAGTTGGAATACGGCGGGATGGTTCCAGGCCCCACGCCGACTGGGCGATCAGCTGGCGCAATTGATTGGCGCTGACCCCGGTGAGGTTGTGGTCACGGATCAAACCGGACTCAATGTGTTTAAAGCAGTGGCTGCTGCTGTGTCACTCCGGCCGGATCGCAAGGTCATCGTTATGGAGGGCAGTAATTTTCCAACAGACGTTTATATGGTTCAGGGACTGCTCCACTTGCTCGGCCCGGATTACCAGATTCGCTTTGCCGAAAAGGACGAGCTTAGCGCCGCGATCACAGCCGATGTTGCGGTTGTCTGTTTGACACAAGTTCATTACAAAACAGCCCATATTCTTGACATGGTCGGTTTGACACAACAAGCGCATGCCATCGGCGCTTTGGTTGTATGGGATCTGTGTCATAGTGCCGGTATTATTCCCGTTGACCTCAATGGAGCAAACGCGGACTTTGCCGTTGGGTGCACCTATAAATATCTGAATGGTGGCCCGGGTAGCCCAGGGTTTATTATGGTGGCGAGACGACATCAAGGACAGTGTACGCAACCATTGACCGGTTGGTGGGGGCATGCGGCACCGTTTGTCTTCGATCGTGATTACCAGGGCGATCCTGGTATCGGGCAAATGTTGACGGGAACCCAGCCGATTTTAAGTTTCGCGGGCATGGAAGCCGGTTTGGATTTGGCGCTTGCTGCGGATATGACGGCGGTGCGCAACAAATCACAAACGATGGGTGATCTGTTTATTCGCTTGTTGGATGAACGCTGCGGCCAATATGGTTTTACTTTGGTCAGTCCGCGCAATGGTCACGAACGCGCGGGTCATGTGGCGGTTGATCACGCTGATGGCTATCCAATCATGAAAGCACTCATTGCTGCGGGCGTTATCGGTGACTTCCGCGCCCCGGCGACGATGCGGTTTGGATTTTCTCCGTTGTTTTTGCGGTATACCGATGTGTGGGATGCGGTTGATTGCTTGGCGCACATTCTTGAAACGCGGAGCTGGGATGATGCAAGGTTTCATGAACGTGCAGCTGTGACTTAGAAAGCGGATAAATCAATGGCAAAAGTCCAGTGGTCATCACGTCTTGCATTCATTATGGCAACCATGGGGTCGGCTGTTGGACTCGCGAATATTTGGCGCTTCCCTTACATGGCCGGAACAGGTGGCGGCGCCGCATTTATCCTGATTTTTCTGGCGATTATTGCTGCTGTCGTCCTACCGCTTTTAATCGCTGAACTTTATATTGGTCGCCGGGCTGCGCAAAGCCCACCCAATGCTTTGGCTGCCATTGCCGTTGAATCCAATCATTCTGCGCGGTGGCGATATCTGGGTATTGTTGGTGTGATCGCGGCCATCATGGTGTTGGCGTTTTATTCAGTCGTGGGTGGCTGGTGCCTTGCGTATATCTGGCGACAAGGGATCGGTGACTTGTCCGGCATCAGTAGCGACGCATCGTCTCAAGCGTTTGATGGTTTGGTGCAATCACCGACTGAGATGGTGATGTGGGCAAGCCTTTTCCTGTGGGCGACGGTTTATATTTCTGCGCGTGGCGTTGTCAAAGGTGTTGAGTTTGCCAACAAAGTGTTGATGCCTTTGTTGTTCGTGTTGCTGCTGGTGATGGTCGTCTTTTCTTTTTGGGTCGGTGATGCCCGGGCTGCGGCGCGATTTTTGTTCACACCTGATTTTTCCAAGGTCACGACCACTGTCGTGATGGATGCTGTGGGACAGGCTTTTTTTTCAATTGGTGTGGGGGCCACCAATCTCATGGCTTACGGCGCTTATATGGATCGCCGCACGTCTATTTTGGGATCTTCGGCGATTGTGGTTGTGGCTGCAAGCGTTGTTGCCTTGTTATCGGGCTTTGCGATTTTCCCAATTCTTTTCGCGATGGGCTTAAGCCCCAGCGCCGGGCCCGGGTTAACGTTTGTCACGCTCCCGTATATGTTCGGCTTGATTCCGGCCGGTTATGTTTTGGGATTAATGTTCTTTGTGTTGTTGTTTGCGGCGGCGATCACCTCATCCATATCGATGATGGAGGCGCCGGTATCGTGGTTGATGGAAAAGACCGGATGGTCACGGGAGCGGGCGGCCATAACATCGGGGTCGATTAGCTGGGCGTTGTGTATTCTTTGCGCCCTCTCGTTTAATCTTCTGGATGATGTTCGGCCTTTGGCAATGTTTGGAATTCTTGAGAACAAAGGATTTTTTGATCTCTTTGACTTTTTAACCACCACAATCGTTTTGCCGTTGGGCGGATTGCTGATTGCGGTCTTGGCGGGGTGGATCGTACCATCGCGTATTTCACAAGCCGAACTCGGCGGTGGGATCGTTTTCACGCTTTGGCGTTTTGCGGTGCGTTTTATTGTGCCGATTGTGCTCGGTAGTCTGTTTATCAGCAGACTGGCGGCCGGTTGAGACGATAAAATATCGTCCGCTCGATTATGGCTGTTGGTCACTCATGCTTTTGCCGACACGGCGCAGCACGGATAAAAAATAAGATGCGGCGGGTGTCATGCTGGCGTCGCTGCGCAGTGTCACACCGACAGGACCAAGGGCCGCTTTTAAGGTGATCGGCAGCCGGACCAAGCGTTCCTGCATCTCGACCACTTGGAACGGCATACAGGCGATCATATCTGTTTCCAATAACAGCGTATGATTGGTCAGGATCGAAACTGATTCGACGGCGCGACTTGGTGGATCCAGCTTCTCTTTGCGAAAAGCGATCTCAATCTGACGCCGTAAGGATGTTTGCGGCGGCGGCAAGATCCAGTCTTGGTCAAGCAGCTCCTGCAACGTCAAATTGTCGCGGCTGGCCAACGGGTGGTCGCGCCGGGCAACGATTGATACAGGTTCATAATACAGCACTTCTTGCATTAAACCTTCGCGTTCCCGATATTCCGGCAAACGGCCCAGTACCAAATCAAGATCACCAACCCGCAGCATCGGCATCAATTTATCATTGGTGCCTTCGACGACCGAGACTGTGATGTTCGGACGTTCCTTCTTCAGGATTGCGATGCTGCGCGGTAGTAAGGTCGGGGCGGCGGCCAGAAGTGTACCGACTTCGATTTTGCCGGTCGTGCCTTCTTGCAACGACAAAATTTCTTCGCTGGCGTGCCGCAATTGCGATAGGATCAGTTTTGCGTGCCGGATGATGACATCGCCATAAAGCGTCGGCACCACACCGCGAGAAGATCGTTCGAACAATTCGACCCCAAGGGTTGATTCTAATTCGCGGATGGTTTTTGTGGCGGCGGGCTGCGCCATATTGAGTACGCTGGCGGCCCGCAGGATATTTTTTTGTTCGCCCACAGTCACAAGCAATTTCAATTGTTTAAGCTTTAGGCGGGAGAGCAGATGGTTTTCAAGCACAAGCGGTGTCATGCCTTTTCCTTCCCGAGCAATCGGCTATAGCCATTATATTATAATGCGGCGCTAAAATATTATTTTTCTATTATATACCGCTCTCCTAAATTTAAGCCAGTTAAGTTTTCAGAAAATCGAATGCCTGAAAGTCATTCGGGAGATTTTGTGGCGTTATGACGATGACTTCATATCCTTATGCGGATCGGCAACTTCCTTGTTATGTGGATGGCGCATTTATCACCGCCACCGCAGCGCGTGAGGGCTACGGGTTTGAGAATATCAATCCGGTCACAGGGCGTGTCATTGCGACGGTGACGGAAGCCGATCAGGATCTGGTCAATCGTGCTGTTGCAGCGGCGCGGGCTGCGTTACATGGGCCGTGGGCGCGTATGCCGCTACAGGAACGGCTTGGATTGTTGCGTGCTGTGGCCGATGGCATTGATCGGCGGTTTGATGATTTCGTTGCGGCCGAGATCGCCGATACCGGAAAAGACTTGGGGCAGGCAACGCGCATTGACATTCCGCGTGGTGCGGCGAATTTTCGGGTGTTTGCTGATCTTGCGGCATCGCGAGCGATGGAATGCTTTGAAACAGATACGCTCGACGGCCGCGGTGCTGTGAACTATAGTGTGGCAAAACCGTTGGGGGTGGTTGCGGTCATCTCGCCGTGGAATTTACCGCTGCTGTTGTTGACATGGAAAGTGGCGCCGGCGTTGGCTTGCGGCAATGTGGTGATTGCAAAACCGTCCGAGGACACACCATCGACGGCAACCTTGTTGGCCGAAGTGATGCATGACGTTGGCGTGCCACCGGGCGTTTTTAATCTTGTGCATGGGTTTGGCCCGAATTCTGCCGGGGAATTTTTGGCGACCCATGATGATGTGGATGCCATTACGTTTACCGGGGAGTCATCGACCGGCTCGGCGATCATGCGCGGGGCTGCGGCTACAGTTAAACCGGTATCCTTTGAATTGGGCGGCAAGAATGCAGCCATTGTTTTTGCGGATGCTGACTTTGACGCCGCAATCAATGGCACCATGCGATCGGTGTTCGCCAATTGTGGGCAGGTGTGTTTATGTTCGGAACGCGTTTATGTGGAGCGCCCGATATTTGATAAATTCGTGACGGCTCTGGCTGATCGCGCGCGTCAATTAAAAGTCGGCGGGCCCCATGATGGGGCCGATATGGGGCCGTTGATTTCACACAAACACCGTGAAAAGGTTTTGTCGTATTATGCTGTGGCGACAGCAGAAGGCGGCACGATTGTAACCGGTGGGGGCGTGCCGGTGTTTGGCGATGACCGCGATAACGGCGCTTTTGTTGAGCCGACGATTGTTACGGGTTTGCCGGAAACAGCGCGCCTGGTGCGGGAAGAAGTGTTTGGCCCGATTTGTCATATTGCACCGTTTGATACGGAAGAAGATGTGATCCGTATGGCCAATGATACCCGCTATGGCTTGGCCGCCGCGGTTTGGACCACCAGTATTCAACGCGGCCATCGTGTGGCACGGCGTATGGATGTGGGGATCGTATGGGTCAACGATTGGTTTTTACGTGATCTGCGTACACCGTTTGGCGGCGTGAAACTATCTGGTATCGGTCGTGAAGGCGGCGCGCATTCGCTTGGCTTTTATTCCGAACCGATGAATATCTGCATCAAATTATGAGCGCCGCCATGCACCAAGATCTCATCCAAAAAGCAGCAGATAAAATATGGACGGCTTATGAAAATGGCCAAGCCTGTAGCCCTGTGCGTGATATACTGCCGGTGGGTGATGTCGCCGCCGCATATGCGGTGCAAGATATGAATACAACACGCTGGTTGGCCGATGGTCGTCGCTTGGTCGGGCGTAAGATTGGTTTGACGTCAAAGGCCGTGCAAAAGCAATTGGGGGTCGATCAACCTGATTACGGCATGTTGTTTGCCGATATGGCGTTTTGCGATGGCCAGGATATTCCCCTAACAGATGTTCTGCAGCCCAAAGCGGAAGCCGAGGTAGCCTTGGTGTTGGATCGTGATCTCAAATGCGAACGACACAGCATTGCCGATATCATTTCGGCGGTTGCTTATGTTTTGCCGGCCATTGAAGTGGTCGGCAGCCGCATCGCCGATTGGAATATCAGAAGCGTCGACACCATTGCCGATAATGCGTCGTCTGGTGTGTTTGTCCTGGGCGCGACGCCTTATTCGTTGCGGGGATTGGATCTTAGCCTTGCCGGTATGGTTATGGAACGGCGTGGAGAACAAGTATCTTTGGGGTGTGGTCGGGCCTGCCTTGGTCATCCCTTGAATGCGGCACGCTGGTTGGCCGACGTTATGGCCGAGGTCGGCAGACCGTTGCTTGCCGGTGATATCGTATTGACGGGCGCTTTGGGGCCGATGACACAAATTACACCTGGCGATGTCATTGATCTTAGGATCAACGGGCTCGGTGGCCTCCGTGCTGCATTTTGTTAGGTAACACTATGATCGATGTAGAACAGATCGCGCAAAAAGTTGATGATGCTGCCCGTATGGCCCAAGCCATTCCGCAGATTTCACACGATGATGTCGTTCTTTCGTTGCAGCAAGCCTATGACATTCAAGGCCTATCGATAGCGCGCCGGATTGCACGGGGCGAAGCTGTTGTCGGCATAAAAATGGGCTTCACCAGTCGTGCCAAGATGGTGCAAATGGAGGTTCACGATCAAATCTGGGGCCGCCTGACCGATGCCATGCAAGTGGAAGATGGTGGAGAGGTTTCGTTGACTCGGTTCATCCATCCGCGCATCGAGCCGGAAGTTGCTTTCCTGCTGAAGGAGCCGCTTCATCATAAGATGTCATTGCAGGATGTGACGGCGGCGGTTGCGGCTGTGGCGCCCGCGCTTGAAATCATTGATAGCCGTTATCAAAATTTCAAATTCTCGTTAACGGATGTGGTTGCCGATAATTCGTCATCGTCTGCATTTGTCATTGGTCCGTGGACTGATCCTATGGAGGATTTGTCTAACCTGGGCTTGGTCATGAGTTTTGATGGTGGGGCCCGTCAAATCGGCTCGACGGCAGCGATTTTGGGAAATCCTTACCGTTCTTTGGTGGCGGCGGCGCGGCTTGCGGATGCTGCCGGATTGACATTGAGGCCGGGATTTATCGTGTTGGCTGGGGCCGCAACGGCAGCCGAGGTTTTGCCTTCCCGTTGTCATGTTTCCCTTGAAATGCAATCCTTGGGACGCGTTGAAATTTCAAGCGTCGATTAAGGAAGAAAATGATGAGTACAGAAGGAAAAGTTATTATTGGTAAAGCGAAGCCCCGCGGAAAATTCCCACATTATAAGAGAGCGGGGGATTTCATCTTTGTGTCGGGAACCAGTTCACGGCGACCGGACAACAGTTTTGTTGGGGTCGAGGTCGATGACATGGGCGCCACGAATTTGGATATTCGGGCGCAGACCCGGGCCGTGATCGAGAACATTGCCGATATATTGAAAGAGGCGGGAGCCGATTTATCGGATGTCGTTGAGATTTGTGCCTATTTGGTGTCGATGAACGACTTTAAAATCTATAACGAAGTTTATGCGGAATATTTTGATTACAATGGGCCGACCAGGACGACGGTGGCGGTTCATCAGTTACCGCATCCTCATTTGCTGATCGAAATAAAAGCCGTCGCTTATAAACCGCAATCAGATAAATTTGTGTAGAGACGATAGATGTTGACATATGGTCTGCCGTTCAATTTTCAAAAATGGATTGATGATCACCGTGCTGCTTTGCAGCCACCGGTCGGGAACGCACAAATATGGCAGGATGCAGATTTTTTGGTGACGGTAGTCGGCGGCCCCAATCAAAGAACAGATTACCACGACGATCCGTTGGAGGAATTCTTTTATCAGCTCAAAGGCGATATGACGTTACGGATTTGGGATAACGGACCAAAGGATATTCCCATTCGCGAGGGGGAAATATTTTTGTTGCCGGCCCATGTGCCGCATTCTCCGCAGCGGCCGGTGCCAGGTAGTGTTGGACTTGTGATTGAACGGCAACGTCCGCTTGGTCAATTGGATGCGTTTCAGTGGTATTGTGCCGGCTGTGACGAAATTGTGCATCGTTTTGAAGTGCAATTACAAAGCATCGTTGCGGACTTACCGCCGTTGTTTGAGCAATTTTACAAAAGTGAAGATTTACGAACCTGCAAGGCTTGTGGTGCTGTGCATGAGGGAAAAGCTGCAGCACCTAAGATATAATCAGTGACACCTCTACCGATAGAAAGACCGTTATGACTGTTGTCGATATGCATAGCCATTTTGTTCCAGAAAGTTGGCCGGATTTGGCAAATCGTTTTGGAACGCCTGATTGGCCGTCTTTGAAACATGTTGGCCCTGGAAAAGGGGTTATCATGGTAGGAGAACGTGAGTTCAGACCTATTTATGATGGCTGTTGGAGTGCGGATCGACGTCTTGAGGAAATGGATCGTGACGGTGTTGATATTCAAATCATGTGTGCGACGCCAATTTTATTTGGGTATAGTCGCCCAGCTGAGCAGGCACTTGAAAGTGCCATGATCTTTAATGATGCGGCGCTTGACATTTGTAATGTTAATCCGCGGCGTTTGAAAGCGTTATGCCAAGTCCCTTTGCAAGATATCGATATGGCGTGTTTGGAGGTCAGTCGAGCTATGAGCATTGGGCACCTTGGTGTGCAAATTGGTAATCATGTCAATGATAAAGATCTTGATGATGAAGGGTTGATAACATTTTTACAGCATTGCGCTGCTGAAGGTGCTGCGGTTCTTGTGCATCCGTGGGATATGATGGCGCGTGATCGCATGCCGAAATATATGTTGCCATGGCTTGTGGCGATGCCTGCGGAAACGCAGTTGTCGATTTTGTCTTTGATATTATCCGGGGCTTTCGAACGGTTGCCGCGTAGTTTAAAGATTTGTTTTGCGCATGGTGGCGGTAGTTTTCCTTATCTTTTGGGGCGTGTCGATAATGCTTGGACGCATCGGGATATTGTTCGGGTTGATTGTCCGAATGTCCCATCGAGTTATTGTGATCGTTTTGCTGTTGATTCCGCTGTATTCAATGATGATGCTTTGGCCTTGTTGGTCAAAGTTATGGGTGAGGAACGGGTTATGCTTGGGTCTGATTATCCGTTTCCATTAGGTGAACAGGTTGTTGGAAAGTTGGTAAGGGGCCATCCCGATTTTTCATCTCAGACAAAACGGAAAATTTTGGGTCAGAATGCTTTAGACTTTTTTGGTATCAGTGCGTAAAAGATATGTAAAGTTTAGGTGTGAAAAAAACCGCCGATCGTAGATCGGCGGTTTTTTTATTTTTAGCAAGAAATACTAATAACCAAGTGCCGCAAGTAATGTCTTTTGATCGTCATTGCTCAAGGGCATCAATGGAGCCCGCAATCGATTCCAAGCCTGATCTTTATGAATTGCAGCAACGACAGATTTCGTTGCCGATACCAAAGGGAAGGCTTGGATGGCTTGTCGCGTTGCTGAAACCGTAGCTTGCAATTCGCCAGAATTATGTTTGCCATAAGCGCTGACAACGGCGCGAATTGCACGCGGGTGGACATTCGCTGTGGCTGAAATAATGCCGGCGCCACCACGATCCAACATCTCGGTCAAACGAACTTCGGTGCCGATAAAGATTTCCAGGTCGGGAAAACGGTCAAGTATTTTTTCCGTGTTGCTCCAATCGCCCGAGCTATCTTTGTAACCTTTGATAACAGTGGGATGAGTCGTTTTGAGCCGCTCGACCAGATCAGGGCTGATGCCGACACCGGATGTCTGCGGAAAATGATAAAGGTATACGTTAAGTCGTGGGTCGTTGATCTTCGCAATCAGGTTATTGTAATAAGCCGCAACACCGTCATCACTGACGCCTTTAAAGAAGAATGGCGGTACAATCAAAACGCCTGCGCATCCGGCTTCTATGGCATGTATACTTAAATCGACCGTATCATCAAGAGCGCAGCAGCCGGTACCAGCGACAATTTGTTTTGGTGCGACGCCAGCAGCGATCAAGTGATCGATAATAGACTTCCGTTCGCCAATGGTTAAGGATGCGGATTCTCCGGTCGAGCCAAACAGGACCAGGCCATCGCAGCCTTCGGACAAAAGCCATTGAGCGTGAGAAATGAGTCGCGTGTAATCGATACTGTCATCATCTTGGAACGGCGTTGCAATGGCAGCAACAACGCGGGCAAAAGGTGTGGTCGCCATAATCCGCTTCTTTCTACTGTGATACTGGTTTGTATGTGGTTGTACCGACCCAACCGCGCTCAGATACGTCGACCATGACATTCTCGGGGCCGGTCATTTTGTATTCGGCATTATCTTTGGCCGGATTCTTTCCCAGCCCTTGGGCGATATTGACATCGTGCCGTGGAGCAAATCCTGAATTTTCGAACTTCTCGACAATGCTTTCGATATCATCGCATTGAAAGCCGAGATGATGCAGGCCGGTATAGCCTTCCGGAAACTCCATACCGGCGGCCGGTCTATTTTTGAACCGCAATAGGGCAATATTGATGTGGCCGTCTGTGACATAATACCCTTGGGCATTACGGCTGTCGACGCGCCCGGCGATTGACCAGCCCAAAACATCGGTAAAGAATTTGACGGAATTATCTGGGTCGCTAGAAGCGATAGCAACGTGACGTAAGTGTGTGACCATAATAGTCCTCGTGAGTAGGGAACGTGAGTGTGTGCAATCAACTGCCGACACTGAAATTGGCGCTTAATCTACGCAACGCCGCGATCAGGCTTAATGCGGTGATGCGCCCAGTGCCGGGGTTTTCGTCTGTCGGGACGTTTTCGATTTCAAGAGTGAATTTGGCGCTATCGGCGTCGACAACAATGCGGTGACAGTTTCGTTCTTTGGTCGGGTCTGCCCATATTTCCAATTGCGTGCGGTCTGCGCCGATACCGGCCAGTCCGAGTGCCGCTGCCACATTGACATTTGAAGGAAAGGCTCGGGCGCCATCTCGCGCCGTTCCTTTGAATAGCAATAAAGGACTGTCGAGATTATCAAGACTGATATTGTTTTCGATCACATGTTT
>JBBCIP010000441.1:0-4768 GCA_037189785.1 Alphaproteobacteria bacterium | reverse complement strand
CGACATCGATCGCTGCGATTTGATTTGTATCCCCGGCGGGATCGATCAATCGCGGATTATGGCACCCGACGCGCTTGCCCATATTCAACGATTGGCGGCAACAGCGCGGTATATAACGTCGGTCTGCAATGGCTCCCTGGTGCTTGGCGCGGCCGGGCTGCTGAAAGGCCGTCGCAGCGCTTGTCACTGGGCCATGCGCCATTTGTTGCCGCAATACGGTGCCATCCCGGATGATCGCCGTGTCGTCCGCGACGGCAATATCATTACCGGCGGCGGAGTCACTTCTGGAATAGATTTTGCCCTAACCTGCGTCGCAGAAATTACAGACAATAAGACAGCGCAACTGATACAGTTGCTGATCGAATATGCTCCCGAACCGCCGTTCAATGCTGGCCGCCCGGAAACAGCGCCCCCGGATGTGGTGAAAGCCTTTGAACAGCTTTTGGCAGCCCATAGTTAAACTAGGTTCGATTTTTTTCATTGCCCGTTACAACCAGGAGGTCAACATGGCAGGCAAAGTAAATTATGTAACCGTCGGCACGAACAACCCCACAGAGGCGAAGAAATATTATGACGCCTTGCTGTCTCTGGCCGGTTTCCAACCTTTTATGGAGCATCCGCGCGGCGGCCAAATTTATGCAAGCAAAACCGGCGGCATGTTTGGTGTCCTGGTGCCCGAGAGCGGACAACCCGCCACCGCCGGCAACGGCAATATGTGCGCGCTTTCCTTCGACAGCAAAGCGGAAGTCGACGCCTTCTACGCCAAAGGGGTGGAACTGGGCGGCAGCTGCGCCGGTGCACCGGGCGACCGTGGCCCGGGTATGTATTTTGCCTATTTCCGCGATCCGGAAGGGAACAAATTATCGGCCTATAACATCGGCTAAATAAAAAAGCAGCGGCCTCATTTGGGCTGCTGCTCTTTATTGCATCATCGCTCCACACATAAAAAAGGCTGCCGATCGGCAGCCTTTTTCTTGTTCATGGGGATCTCTTAGATATCTTCACCACGTTTGACCGGTGCCCACACCCGCTTGTTCGCGAAGTAGAACAGAACCGTCATGATGGCCAAGAAGATCATGACCGAGAAACCGAGCGACTTACGTTCTTCAAGCTTCGGCTCCGCCGTCCACATCAGGAACGCGGCCAAGTCTTTCGACATTTGATCAACCGTTGCCGGTGTGCCGTCAGCATAAGTCACTTGATCATCGCTGATCGGTTGCGGCATGGCGATCTGACCGCCCGGGAAATACGGGTTGTAAGACATGCCAGGGTTCAAGTGAACGTCAGCCGGAGCTTCATAATATCCGGTCAACAACGAATAAAGATAGTTCGGTCCGTCAGCGCGCGCTTTTGCGATCAACGACAGATCCGGCGGGTAAGCACCGTTGTTGGCGGCACGGCCTTGCTGTTCATTGGCGTAAGGGCCAGGGAACTTATCGGACGGACGCGCTGGGCGGGCGAACATTTCCCCATCCTGATCCGGACCATCTTGCACTTCATAGGCGGCTGCAATCGCCTTCACTTCCGCTTCGGAGAATAATGGACCGCCCTTGTCACCAAGGGTACGGAACGCCACCAGATGCAGTGAGTGACAGGCCGCACAGACTTCCTTGTAGACTTGGAAGCCACGTTGCAATTGTGCTTGGTCGAATTTGCCGAACGGTCCTTCAAAAGACCATTCGACTTTTTTGTTTGGTGTAGCGGGCCCCGCAGCTTGCGCGGTCGCGGATAAACCGAGACCGAGCATCAGACCGACCACGAGAGCGGGACTTGCGACTTTAAAGAGTGATTTCATTGGCGTTACTCCCTGCTCGCCTTACTCAGCCGGAGCGGACTTGCCGCCCTTCAACACATAGTCGTTGATGCTTTTCGGCAGCGGCAACGGCGTCTCACGACGGCTGACAACGGGGACGATCACCAAGAAGAACAAGAAGTAGTAGAACGTGGCGATACGACCGAGCGTCAGGAACGAAATATCCAAACCACCAAGGCTCAGAACGTCGTCCGGCGACTTTGCACCGATGTAACCGAGGAACAACGCATTGATCAAAAATACGATCAAGAAGAAGCGATACAACGGACGGAACTTCGAAGACCGCGCTTTAGACCCATCCAACCACGGCATGGCGAACAGGATCAAAATTGCAGCGAACATGGCGATAACACCACCAAGTTTGTCCGGGATCGCACGCAGGATCGCATAGAACGGCAGATAATACCATTCAGGCACGATATGCGGCGGGGTTACCAATGGGTTGGCCGGAATGTAGTTGTCCGGATGGCCCAGGAAGTTCGGTGCGTAGAACACGAAGAACGCAAAGAACAACAAGAACACACCGACGCCCAGCGCATCTTTCGAGATGTAGTAAGGGAAGAACGGAACGGTGTCCTGTTTGCCCTTAACATCGATCCCGAGCGGGTTGTTGGAGCCTGGAATATGCAGCGCCCAGATATGCAGGATAACGACACCGGCGATCACGAACGGCAGCAAGTAATGCAAGCTGAAGAACCGATTGAGGGTTGGGTTATCAACCGAGAAACCACCCCATAAGAAGGTGACGATGCTATCGCCGACCAACGGTATGGCTCCGAATAGGTTGGTGATAACGGTCGCGCCCCAGAAGCTCATTTGGCCCCACGGCAGCACGTAGCCCATAAAGCCCGTGGCCATCATCAGCAAATAGATGATCACGCCAAGGAACCACAAGGTTTCACGCGGGCTACGATAGGATCCGTAGTAAAGACCGCGGAAAATATGGACATAAACGACGATAAAGAACATCGAGGCGCCGTTGGCGTGGACATAGCGCAACAGCCAGCCATAGTTCACATCGCGCATGATGTGCTCGACGCTGTTAAAGGCGAGCGATGTATGCGGGGTGTAATGCATCACCAGGATGATGCCGGTCAGGATTTGTACAACCAAGCACAAGCCTGCGAGCGAACCGAAGTTCCAGAAGTAGTTCAGGTTCTTCGGGGCGCGGTAGCCGGCTCCTAACGAGCCATGGACCAGCGACAAAATGGGGAGTTGTTGATTGAAAGCCCGCAGGAAGCGGTTTTTGGGTTCGTAACTGCTCGACGCCATGCCGCCCTCCTTAGCCAATTCTTACTTTGGTATCGCTCAAGAACACATATTCGGGAATCTCGAGATTCTTCGGCGCGGGGCCTTTCCGAATACGGCCGGAGGTATCGTAGTGAGAGCCATGGCATGGGCAGAACCAACCGTGGAAGTCACCGGCTTGGCCAAGCGGCACGCAGCCCAAGTGGGTGCAGATCCCGACCATCACCAGCCATTCCGGCTTTTGCACACGATCCGCATCTGTTTGGGGATCCGGCAAGGTCGCCACATTGACGTCGTTGGCTTCAGCGATTTCCTTTTCCGTACGGTGACGCACGAAAACCGGCTTGCCGCGCCACATCACCGTCAGGCTTTGGCCCGCAGGAATAGCGCCGAGATCGACTTCGGTCGACGACAGCGCCAGCACGTCAGCCGACGGGTTCATTTGGTCAATTAACGGCCAAGCAACAGCAGCAGCCCCAACAGCTGCAAAGCCACCGCTTGCTATATATAGGAAATCGCGACGGGTGGCGTCGCCATCCCCAGCCTTCGCGTGATCGTCACTAGCCATGCACTCAACCTTTCTCAGTGGCGCGGTTGACGGGGCGGTGGGTGTTTGTCAGGCTAAACCCCATCCCCGCCTGGTATCTCGACTGACCTACGGCCTTGACTGATCGCTTCGTCCGGGACAAACAAGAGACACAACGCCCAAGCCCCCGCAGGTACATGGGCGTAACATTTAGCGGGGAGACGCAGTTTATGCAACGAATTAATGCCCATTTTTGGTCTATCCAACCGGGTTCCGAGCAAGCTCGGCCCTGTCCGGTGATTTCAAGACTTTAAGCCCCATGCGCCTTGCTCTTTTTCAACCCGATATCCCGCCCAATACAGGCACAATGTTGCGCCTGTGTGCCTGCCTTGGCATATCCGCCGATATCATCGAGCCGTGCGGTTTTCCTCTGAATGATCGTGAATTCAAGCGCGCCGGCATGGATTATCTGGGCCAGGCAACCGTTACGCGCCACATCGATTGGAATCATTTCCTGGCCGCCATCGGCCATAATCAGCCCAAGGCCCCACGGATCGTGCTTTTGACCACTAAATCATCGGTTCCCCACACAGAATTGATTTATCGCAAGGACGACATTTTGCTGGTAGGTCAGGAAAGTAAAGGGGCGCCGGAGTTTGTTCATGCCGCCGCCGGAGCCCGGGTTCGCGTTCCGATGGCGGCCGGGGCACGGTCCCTGAATGTGGCCATATCCGCCGCCATCGTCTTGGGCGAAGCCCTAAGACAGACGGCGGGCTGGCCGTTGGATAGTCAGATAAAGGAAACACCCCATGTCGGCTGACGCCGCCCTCCCCACCGATACTGCTCTGATCGCTGAGCGCAAGGCCCAAGCCGCCGCCTGGTTCCAAAGCCTGCGCGACCAGATTTGCGCCGCGTTTGAAGCCATCGAGGACGATTATCAAGGCCCGCTGTCCGACCTGCCGCCGGGCCGGTTCGAGCGGAAAACCTGGAAGCGGGACGGCGAAGGCGATGAAACCGATACCAATCACGACACTGGCGGCGGCACCATGGCGCTCATGAAAGGCCGAGTTTTTGAAAAAGTCGGCGTTAATATTTCAACGGTTTATGGGAAATTTGCCCCTGATTTCGCGAAATCCATCCCGGGCGCCGATCAAGACCCCCGATTCTGGGCCGCAGGTATA
>JBBCIP010000440.1:0-3202 GCA_037189785.1 Alphaproteobacteria bacterium | reverse complement strand
CCAGTTCGGAGGCTGGTGTTTTAGTCCATAGATAAAATAAAACGGAAGGAACTTTCGAAGATCTTTGCTGCAGATTAAAGCTGTTAGCCCATTTTGGTAACCCTCCACGTATGCGGCGTCATAGTAATTTTTTTCTCGAATTTTTCTTCTCCTTATTTCTTCATAAAGATTTACTTTGATTTGTACACAATGACCGCAAGAATATTCCCCGCTTTTTCTTTTTCTGAGGGTCCGCTGCAATGCATGCAGTAACCCATCCTGATATGAGCCACTCAGAATCGCGGTTGGATATCTGCGCAAATCTAAATCGCTCGTTTTCTTGTGAATTTTTTCCAGCTTGTAGAGTATTGCCGCTATGTCATTGAAGGTGGTGTCTGGAATCATGGCACCATCCCTAGACAGATGATTTTTGATCGTTCTTAAGAAATGCGCGCCGGATGTGCATATTGGTGTAATTCCCATTGAGTGAAAATTCTCCAATCCGTTCTCCTGAAGGGTAACAATATAACTGTGTGGCCTAAATCCATTCATTTCTTTCGTAACTACGTCATGTATTCTTCTGAAATCAGAATCTGTGAAGGAATACCCTGCATATATAATTGTCTTAGTCGATAGTATCGATTTCAGGTGGCTCCCCAGGACTCCGTGAGAAAGGCTGTCGTAACATTTTTCATAATCTTCTCGCGTGGCTATAATGGATCCGAGATTATTAATTGACCCGTGAATTTTGAACACTTTTCTTCCCGGTATATCCCAGAGAGCAAAGTCTTGACCTGAAACATATGGCGTTGCATCGCATTCATTTTCAAAATAATCATCCCAATTTGTCGTTACAATTGTCTGTATTTGATGAATTGTCGATAATTCTCTGTGAAATTCAGTGGCGCGTCCGTAAAGCTCATCGAAAGACTCAATATGGTTAAATCTGTTCTTTATTTTCACGAGGAGTTCTTTCCTCCCGTTTCTGCGCCTACAAAAATCACTCATAACATCCGAAAATCCGATGTCATCAGCATGCCTTTTTCCTATGTCGTTAAGAATCTCATCATAAAAACTATAAGACTTAATCAGTTTTGTTTCGGTGCTTATCCCCGCGCCGGCAAAAATTACCACGTTTTCTTTCTTAAAATCGTCAATTAATTCCATCGGTATCTCAAAGTCTCTATTAGCTGCACATATTTCGCACGCGCATCTACCTTGCACGTTTAACTTAGTAACTTCATTTTCGTTATTTGATACAAGCATGGATGCTCCATTTAGATTATTTATTGTGGTTCGTGTAATTTTTAAATTATATAGCAGAATATACCTTCTGGTCAGCCGCACATCGCGTTGACGTTAGCTAGTCATCCCGCCACCCGCATCCTAGACTGGCTGGATGTCCGTCGACTCCCCGCCATCGCCGATCTCGTCAAACGCTATGACTTGGTGAATGCGTCAACGGTATTTCCTTCACCGTCCCACGCGGGTCGGTCACCGCGTTGCTAGGCAGCAACGGGGCGGGCGAGACCACGATGATTGCGATGATGCTGGGCCTGCTGGTCCCGACCACGCCCTGAGTGTGCCCCGTCACTACATGCGGCCGCAGCCTTCGGCCGCGTTCGGACGCACGGGCGCATAGTCGCTTTTGCCCATGGACTCATAACGCGGACTTAGGTAGGTTGCGTTATGGCCAACGACGCAGACCTCGCCGATCCCGACTCGGCGTCCACCGACGCCGCCATCCCGCGCAGGGACGGCCCGAGCCTTTACGGCGTGTCGGTCGAATACGGCCTGCATACCGTGCTCTGGCTGCTGGCCGAGCATCCCCGGCGCCCCAGCAGCCGCGATCTGGCGGAGATGCAGGGCATTCCCGCCGCGATGCTGGCCAAGATCATGCCCAGGCTCGAGAAGGCCGGCATCGTCCGTTCGAGTGACGGCATCAGCGGCGGCTATGCGCTGGCCCGGCCGGCGGCCGAGGTCACGGTGCTCGACGTCGTCGATGCCATCGAAGGCGACCGCAAGCTGTTCGATTGCAAGGAAGTGCGCCGCGGCTGCGTCCTGTTTGGCGGCTCGCCGCCCGCCTGGTCGGTTTCCGGCGTCTGCCGCATCCATGCGGTGATGCTGCGCGCCGAAAGGCAGATGCGTGCCGAACTGGGCAGGACCACCCTCGCCGATCTCATGCGCGGCGGGCGACCGCCTGAATTCGAAGCCCTGGTGGCCGACTGGTTCCGCGACCGGGCGGCCGCGCGCGAAACCGCCCGGATCACCGCCGTGAAGAAAGGGCGCCGCGCGCCTCGCTAAGGCGGCCCCCGGCAATGGCAACCCCAACGCCGCGCCCGGTGCCGGCGAAGGACCGATCACGTCCGATTGACAAGGAAAGGCTAGTCGAAATGGAACGCTTGGCTTGGTACGAAGTCGCGCCGGAGGGCGCAAAGGCGGTCACCGGCCTCTATCATTACGTCGCGAAGAACACGAACCTGCCCGACGAGCTGGTCCACCTCGTGTTCCTCCGCGCCTCCCAGATCAACGGCTGCGCCCATTGCATCGACAAGCATGCCCGCGATCTGCGCAAGACCATGTCGCCCGACAAGATCGCGCTGGTTTCGGTCTGGGAAGAGGTTCCGCACCTGTTTTCCGACCAGCAGCGCGCGGCGCTGGCCTGGACGGAGGAGGTCACCCATCTCAGCGAGACCCACGCATCCGACCAGGCCTATGCGGCCGCCGCCGCGGCGTTCGAACCGAAGGATCTGGTCGACCTGACCTTGGTCATCGCCACGATCAACGCGGTCAATCGGCTGGGCGCACCCTTCCGTCTTCCGGTGGCGGCCAAGGCGTGACGCAGGTCGGCAGGGATCGCCCGGGCGGCGGCGACCGGCGAAACCCCGCTGGTCACCCCGCCGCCCGCATCCTAGATTGGCCGGATGTCCGTCGATTCCCCCGCCATCGTCGTTGCCGACCTGACCAAGCGTTATGACCAGGTGAATGCCGTCGACGGCATTTCCTTCACCGTGCCGCGCGGCTCGGTGACCGCGCTGCTGGGCGGCAACGGGGCGGGCAAGACCACGACGATCGCGATGATGCTGGGCCTGCTGGTGCCGACCTCGGGCAGCGTCACGGTGCTGGGGCACGACATGGCGCGCCATCGCGCCCGCGTCCTGGGCCGGATGAATTTCTCGTCGCCCTATGTCGACCTGCCCCACCGCCTGACGGTGCGCGAAAA
>JBBCIP010000439.1:0-3391 GCA_037189785.1 Alphaproteobacteria bacterium | reverse complement strand
CGGCGAGTGCGACGACTGCAGTTGACGTGAGGCGGGCTTCCACACAGAGTCTCCAGGTCGGGCGATGTTAGACCAACGACATCGCATATCTCGCCCGACCTGAGCAGAGATGCGACGTCATTGGTCTCGCCCGAACGGTTTCCCGTCCCCTTCGCACCATGGTCTCTCGACCAAGTATGTTGACACGAAGGCCCGTTCAGGAAGAACGGCTGGCTACTCCCCAGATGACCCGGCAACCTTAGTCATATTATGATCGCTAGGCAAGTAAGGTTGTCAGTTAGGCACGAAATTCTTGGGACTGTTCATGATATGCGATTGATTATATTCACTATTTTGCCGAATTTTGGCAGTAATTCCTTCGAGCAATAGATCAACACTGGCGTTCCCGACATCTATTAAGTTGTATGATTGATTGGCGAGAAACCAATCTCTCATGAGACCGGTGACCATGGCGCAGATGGCTTTTGCATAATGCCGGATTTGCACTTCATCTATATTGTTCTGACCGACTAAGCTGCGTTTGATAAGTGTGACGGTAATCTCAATGAAACGATTCCGGCTTTCATCCTGACGATTGATGAGATAGGTCATGTCATCCACAAGCTCGCAGCGGACCAGTAAAATGGCCATTGCATTGCGCATGCGCGTGTCATTTGTCGTTTTATCAAGTGCATGACAAATGAGTTTACGAAGACTGTTCAGCGGGTTTTCGTGTTCTAATGAGGTTATGGTATTCATGTAGTCGATCAGGGGCAATTCAACCCGATCCATCAAAGCGATAAACAGATCCTGTTTGTTCTTGAAATGCCAGTATACCGCCCCACGCGTACATCCGGCGCTACAAGCTATTGTATCTAAAGTAGTTTTAGATACACCGTGGTCCAGAAAACAGCGTTCTGCCGCATCTAAAATCATTTCCCGTGTTTTTATAGCTTCTTCTTTTGTTTTTCTAACCATGTGGCGTTGTGTCTCAAAACTATCACTATCTTTTTTCTTGGCATTTGCTGCGGCGCAGCGTATAGAATTTGCGTGCTGACTTATACATACATTCTAGCATGTTTGTAAATATAGCAAGTTCATGGACGATATATAGTTTCAGAGTAAGACACATGCGAAAGCCCTTTTTTAAGTCTATTATATTGAGTTCATTGATCTTTCTGGCAGCCTGCTCAGAAGAGCCCCGTTCGGCGCCGCCACCACCTGAATTGTCTGTTTTGACAATTTCCAAGGAAAATCTCCCACTGTCTCTGGAGTACCCCGGTCGTGTATCTGGATCCCGTGTTGTGGAAATTCGAGCACGAGTCAGTGGTTTGGTTGTGGCGAGAAAGTATGAAGAAGGCCAACCAGTTAAGACTGGCCAGGTATTGTTCATGATCGAACCTGATAATTATCAGGCTATTTATGACCAAGCGGCGGCACAGGTTGCCATTCAAAAAGCGTCCATCGAACAAGCTGAAAGTGATTATCAGCGTATCAAAATTTTGGTGGAGGAGGGGGCCGTGAGTCGTCGGGAGTTTGATCAAGCGACCGCTGCCCTATCCCAAGCGCAGGCGGGCTTGGCTGCAGCGGGAGCCGCGCAAAAAGCGGCCAAGCTTAATCTTGATTACACGGTGGTTCGCGCTCCGGTTGATGGCGTGGCCAGTAAAGAGGTGGTGACGGTTGGTAATATGGTCAATGGCGGCACTGGGGCTGGTGGCGATATGTTGACATCGGTTATTCAAGCCGATCCAGCTTATGTTGACTTCTCACTGACGGAACCGGAATTTCTGCGGATGCGCAGCTTGGAAAATAGCGGCGCCGTCACTTTAAGTGTGACTGTAAAAGCGGGATCTTCTTGTGCTGGCGTTGGCACAGTCGATTTTACAGATACTTTTGTGAACCCAAGTACGGGCACAGTTCGCGCGCGCGCTATTTTTGACAATAAAAATCATTGTTTAGTGTCGGGACAGTTCTTATCAGTTGAGGTCAGTGGCTTAACGTTACCGAATGTTATTTCTGTACCAAAAACGGCGGTGTTGTTCTCTCAAGCGGGCCCGATGGTTTGGGTTTTGAATGCAGAAAATGCGGTACAGGCACGGCCTTTGCAAATTCAAGAAAGTTGGCAGGATCGTTGGATTATTGCTCAGGGATTGCAGCAGGGTGACCGTATGGTGACAGAGGGAATTCTTAAGATCGGTCCCGGTGTGGTCATTAAGCCCGTGCAAAAAGATGCGCCAAGTACTTCTACTGTAAAAGATCAAGCGAAGGGGAGCTAAAGTCATGTTCTCCGGTTTTTTTATTCATCGTCCGATCCTGGCGATGGTGCTGTCGATCATTATCGTGTTGGTGGGTTTGGGGGCGATGCAGGCCTTGCCGGTGGCGCAATACCCTGAAATCTTACCACCGCAAATTACGGTTGAAGCAACATATAGTGGCGCTAGTGCCGACGTAATTGCTGATACAGTTGCGGCACCGATAGAAAACCAGATTAATGGTGCTACTGGGATGCTCTATATGAGTTCCAGTAGTAGTTCTGATGGCCGTATGAACCTGACCGTAACATTCGAGACAGGGACAGATCCAGACGATGCGCTGGTTGAGGTCAACAATCGTATTGCAGCGGCGTCGCCAATGTTACCTGAAGAAGTCCGGCGCTTGGGGGTTACCGCGCGAAAATCTATGTCCAGTATTTTGGGGCTGGTCGCGATCACCTCACCCGATGCACGGTATGACGAAGTTTATATGAATAACTATGCTTTGGTGAATATTTTGGATGAACTGAAGCGTATGCCTGGTGTGGGTAATGCTATGCTCTTTGGCGGCAAGTATTACTCGATGCGGATTTGGATGCAACCGGAACGTATGGCTGCTTTAGGGATGACGCCTTCAGATATAGCCACGGCGTTGCGTGATCAAAATGTACAATTGCCGACGGGGAAAATTGGGAGCGAACCATTATCGGAGCCTGTTGATTTTACCTATACCATGACCACGAAAGGGCGTTTGAATACGCCTGATGAATTCGGTAATACTGTTATTCGTCGTGATGCTGATGGTAGTATCGTTCGTATACGAGATGTTGCCCGCGTCGAGCTGGCGGGTCAAAGTTATAATTTTACAGCACGAGAATCAGGAAAAATTGCTGCGCCGATTGCGGTATTTCTACAGCCTGGCGCGAATGCTCTGCAAACAATGGATACCGTTCTTGCTCGTATGGAAGAATTAAGCCAAGCCTTCCCCGATGGGCTGGAATATGCGGTTCCTTACGATACAACGAAGTTTGTGCGGATATCGATTGAAGAAGTTATTAAAACTTTATTCGAAGCGATGGTTTTGGTTTTTGCCGTTGTTTTTCTTTTTATTGGAAACTGGCGAGCAACACTAATTCCTTGTCTGGCCGTTCCAGTGTCAT
>JBBCIP010000438.1:0-25741 GCA_037189785.1 Alphaproteobacteria bacterium | reverse complement strand
GCCGTGGCGGCCGCCATCAGCTTGTTCGGTCTGCACTCCGGCGCTGCATTGGCAACCGTGGTCGGCGTCCTGGTCGAAGTGCCGGTGATGCTGCTGGTCGTGCGCGTGGTGAATCGCTCGAAGAGCTGGTACGAACGAGGTTGAACATGAGTAGGAAAAAACTGAGGAAATGATTGCAGATTGCCGCGCCGGCCGCTTCCTGGCGCATTCGATCACTGACCTGGAACACCTAGTATCCATGCTTGCTGAGGTCGCCCGATGACAGACCCAAAGAACCTAGAGAACAGGCTGCATGAGAAGGCCGACCCGGCCCGCGCCGTTTCCACTGGTCGGGTGCGCTACACACTGGCCGAACTACTGGCCGACGCGGAAGCATCCGGGGCTTACCCGCTGCCGCCGGAGGAACGCGAATGGATGGATGCGCCGTCTGTGGGTCGGGAATGGCCAAACAGTGAAGATTGAAAAAGGCGGCCAGTTCGAGTGGCCGCCCTTTCGTCATTAGCTGCACGCTTGGCGCAAGGCGTTCATTGCTTCTTGAAAATCAGCCTGTGTCGCCCGGCCCGTTTCAGCTTGGTAGTACACCACCATAAAAGCATTAGCGACGGCTTCGGCCAATGGCCCAAGGCTCCGCGCTTCCGCTTGGTTGATGTACTCCAAAGAAGAAAGAATAGCCGCTGCTTGATGCACTGCTTGCCCTGGTTCGATAATATGTTGTGTTGTCATAATTCACCTCTCCAGTAGGTGTTGATTGAAAGTGCCGGGCTGGTTGTGGCCAGCCCGGTGCGCCTACAGGTACAGCCCCGCCGCCTCCGCGAATGCTGACCGCTCATTCCTGCCGCCATTAACCTCAATACTTATCGGCTTAGTTTCGCTCTCTCTCATAGGGTCTGGCCGTGATACAAAAGCGGCTGTTTCTGTCTCTGCATCGACCTCGGTCGATTGATCACCCAGCGGCGAAATAAATACCTGGCTGACTTCTTCCCTTGGCGCTTCATCCAGGGCCGCCAATGCGGCCATGTATGTTGATGTCGTCATCGTGCTAACTCCTGACTTCGTTACTATCTGGGCCAGAATCGGCGCCCAAGCTATTGCCCTCGAACTGGCCAGATTGGCTTGCTTCTTTCGGCTCCATGCTTTCGCGTATCGAAGCAGCCAGTTTTCCGCCTGTGGTTTCGCTCACTCGCTCCTGGAATCCCTGCTTCACTTGAGAGCCGACACCCTTGGCTAACTCGGAGGCCGTGCCTGTGGCCAGCTTCGCGGCCTTGGCAAAGCCGCCACCGCTTGAGCTACTGCCGCTGTCACCAAAGCCAGCCGCTTGGGCGAATGGGCTACTGCCAGCAGTACCCGCTTCACCACCACCGTTTCCGCCACTGCTGACAACTGACCCCATGCTGGACATGTCACCGCCGGTTTCCATACTCGCTGATGCTTTCTGAAAAGCCGCTTGGAGTGCACTTGCACCTCCGGCTGCACCGGCTGCGGCACCCATAACCGCTTTACCTGCCAGGGCAGCGCCGCCAGTTGCCATACTGGCCGCCGTCACCGCCGCCCCAACTGCCGCACCCGCACCGAAGTTTCCAATTCCACCGGCTGCGCCAATACCACCACCAGACACAAGACCAGAAATCATCGGCGGAACTTTGTTGACCAAGAAAAGCAAGATGACCGATATAACCAACATCACGGCCAGTTCCTGGGATGCCATGTTCTCGCTGATTTGCGTGTAGTAGTGATTGATGAACTCTTTGCCAATCGCAACCAGAAGCACCATTGCCATAAGCTGTGCGGCCAGGCCCAGCACGGTCTTGTAGTAATTGATCGCCATGTCGGAAGTCCAACGACTTCCACCAAAGCCAAGGAAGAACACACCGGCATACAACAGAATCCAGGCTGATGCGAGCAACAGCAACAGGTTGACCGCAATCAACGCCAGGACAAACAAAACAGCCAGGGCCATTAGCTCCATGACCAGAGCAGTTGCCATCTGCCGCCATCCCAGCTCCGAGGTGGCCTGTACTGTGCGGTTGTATAACTCGAAACCAAGATCAAGGATGCTGGAGGGCCCAAGATTGCTATTGGAAAGTCCCCCCGCCTGCGCGCCCAGAGTTTGCAATGACTGAACAATCGTACCGGCGATATTCATGCCCTGGTTCGCATTCGTCAGCAACCACCAGAAAAAGCCGGTGAAGATCGTGAAGCGAACGAACTCCGCGAAGAACTCGCCAATGTCGGCCTTGCGCAAAGCCATCATGCCGAATGTCCAGACCATCGAAATCACAACCAGCGTCCAGAACAAACGCGATGCAGCGGACTCAATAGCTGGCCCCCATGTTGCGGCAGCATCATGAAAACGCTTGAGCACATCATTCATAACACCGCTGCTACTTAGCTCCTGCGCCATTGCAGGTTCAGCCAGCACCATTGTGGCGACCATCATCAAGCCACCTAGAGCAATTTTCTTTCTCATGGCGACCACCTCAATAATCATCTTTAGGGCTGGGCTTGAACTCCCACTGACGCATCTGCTTGGCCTTCTGGAATGCTCTGCATTCCTCGGTAAAGGCCTCTCGGTTCGCTTCGCTGCGCATTTCATTCAGTGCTGCCTGGAACGCATCGGGGGCACACGTCGCCGCATTTGGTTCGGGCATCCTTTCCTGTTCACATCCAGCCAACAACAGCAACGTAGCCGCGGTAGTAAAAAAGATTTTTTTCATCTCACCGCCTCCCTAGTAGTTGTCTGCCGGACTCGGGCGAAACGTCCAGGTACGCATTTGCTCGGCCCTGGCATCACCTCGCGCCTCGGCATCGAGTTCTGCTGCAATCCGGGCTGCCTCCGCGTTGTGTTGGGCGGTCAACATGGTGCGAATCTGCAAGAGCTGATTGGCCTGCTGGCTGGCGAGCTGGTTGGCGTAGCCGATGGCCTGTAGCTGGCCAGTTGCACCCTGGGCCGCGCCTTGCAGCCGCTCCAGGGTACGGGCGTCATCCTTCAAAGCCTTTTGCTGGTCGGCAACGGTCTGGAACAGGGCATCGTTGGCCGTCTTTTGCGACTCTGACGCCAGGCGGCGGTTCTCTTCCATCGCTGCCTTTTCGGCCGGCGTGCATCCGCCGCTGCCGTTGAAGCATGGCGAGCTGCGGTAATAGGCCACGTCCTGAAACTTGGCCAGGTAACGATCCAGGCTGCCTAGCTGGTTCTCGTAATAGGCCAGCGTGTTTTGCGCGGCAATCAGCCGGTTGATCGTAGTCTGCGCCTGATCCCAGATATACGCGGCTGGGGCCATCGTGTTCTGGAGCTGATTTTCGTACTGCTGCAACTGGGTCTGGTACTGCTCAATCTGCTTGAGCGTCTGCGCCACCGACTCGATGGCCGTCATGATGTTCTGGGCCAGGTTGCCGCCGTCGATGACGGGGATACCAGCTTGCACAGGGGCGGTGGTAGTGGTGATAAAGCCGGTTGCGAGTGCAACGGCTAGAGCGGTTTTTTTAGCCGCTAAAATTTTGGACTTCATGGTCGTACTCCGTCGATGAAAAGAAGGCATTGCCTTGACCAAGCGTTGTGCTTGTTCTCGGCAACGTTTCATCGAAGAGCTACGCCACTAGCTGATCGGTATTGCCCTTGGCGCTGAGGCCCGGACTTACAAACGTAAAACTACTCTGTTTTTTTATCGCTTTCGGACAAGCCAACTTCCCGGCCAATCTCTTCAAGCTCTAGCGGCTGTACTGCCGCCGTCAGTATTTCGCGTATTTCCGCGTCGGTGCTCCTATCGTTGAGCGCTGCTCGAACTTTCAACGCACGGTGCACCTCGGCGGGTAAATTCCTGATAAGCACATTTGCCATATCAATACCCTTTTGGTGTACCCGACAACCATGCTATCAAAGATATTAAAAATAGCAAGACCTATACTCTTGCAACCGGCGGTAGCCGATCAGCCCCGCAGGGCAGGATTCCCGTTGAGTGCCCCCGGCGCGAATAAGGGACAGTGAAGATAGATAACCGGCTTGCCGGTTAGCTAACTTCACCCATCCTGCCCGCATTTCACCCACTATTGAAAATCTAGCGCATATCGAACGTAAAGCGTTTTATCGTCAAACAAACACCGATTCTTGGCAACATAACCGTAATCGTCACCAAATCGGCCTGCAATCGACATAGTCGCTTCAAAATCGCTGCTCAATCGGCTTTAAATCGGAACCTAAAATGCCAACAATCGACACAAACCATTCGCCCCGATGGGGCGAGTTGGACGCCAAAAAAGAAGGGCATAACCCGCCCCTCAAGTGTCAATGAACACAAGAAATTTGCCTCCCCTCCCGTCATACCACTAAGGCGACGTATTGATACTTGAGGGGCAACCTTTCCTGATGTTGACACCTTCACGCAGGTTACTGGTTATGGGCGTCCAACACACACGGCTCATTCCTGCTTGGTAATAATAAGAATAATAATCTTCTTATTATTCTTACCGAACGAATGGGCACTGCTTAGCCATTTCACGTTTCGAGCCAAGGTTTCAGTACAGATAACTACAAGTGCACACAGCGGCCCTCCAGCACCGTTAGACGCAGATTCTGCTTCAGCTCATGGAATAAGGGACTCCGGGTTGTTTTCCCCTCTCACAAGGCGTTTCAGCGGCCACTGAAGCCGCCTTCTCTTCTTGGCGTTAAACCATCGGCCTATGGCCGATTGATAAAGCCCGCCAGGGCTTTATTGGCAAGGTCAGAACGCGCCCTCAAGGCGCGAGCTGCACCGCGCATGATGGATTATCTTTAGATAATCTTGGATGGATTTCCCAAACTGCCCGCAAAGCAGCGCACCGTCTGGGTTTTCCAAATTGGGACGGGGAACGTTACGACGGCAGAAGGGGAGCGTTACGACGGTAACAAGGGAACGTTACGACGGTAAACGGGTGCAGTTGCCGTGGGGCCAGGCCTCTTGATCTCCCATTTTCCCTTGGCGTATTCGTTCACTACCCAACCCACGGCGGCAAGTTCGGCCAGTGCCTTCCGGGCAGTCTGACGGCGTTTTTTCATAGCTTCGGCATTGGCTTCATCTGGCCAGACATAGCCGCAAAGCGTGTCCAGTTCCACGCGCCCGGATTTGCCGGGGTCGATCCAGCCGCATAGCCGTTGGTGCATCAGCCGTGCCGGATCAGTCTGTAGCACCCGCACTTCCGCCATGTCGATACGGGCATATGGACGATGCCCCAGGATCGCTTCGGCAATACGCGGATTCAGGGCAACCCATAGCCTGCCGTCCGTCTCGTCAAAAGCATGACTCATCAGGTGGAACGCGGCTTGCCGCCGTCCCTTCGTCACAAGGATGGTGACGTTCGACATGCGCAGCAGGCTGGCTTTGAGCGCCTTGATGTTGTCGCCGCTATCCGTCATGCCCGTTTCTGAGAGCAGTTTGGTCAGGCTCTCACGAACCACCAAGCCGTCTTGCTCAATGGCTTCGAAACGGGGTTCAAGGAATAGCCGTAGCTGTCGCCCCGTCTCACTGGTCGGTTCCGGGGTTAGCAAGATGCCGTTCGGGCCGCCAAGGGCCACGATGCCTTGCAAAAGACGCATATCATCGGCCCCGAGAGGTTCGAATCCGACGAAACGCATGGATTCGTCCTCGCCAAAGGTGTAGGTCACGTCCAGCTTGCAGCGTTTGCGATCGCCACGCTTGAGGCTGCGGAACAGGCCAGGTGCCAAACAGTGCGCGGGATCATGTCGGACGTGGGTCAGGTCATGCTTAGGCTTCTTCACGCTGTCTCCTTTTCACCTTGCACTGCCGCTCCAGTACAGCAGGCTTCAACACGCCGCCGTCGTGCCGTCTAAACCAGAGTTCTTGAAAAGGTGCGCCATAGTTGGCCTTGCTGACGCCAAAGCGGACAAAATACCCACGCTGACAATCATCGACCCCCAGTATCTCGGCCTCGCCTTGCGTCATGCCGGATAGGTACGATTGCCAACGGATGTTATCAACCAGTACGGACGATCCACGACTGGCCTGCTGTTGATCGCCCGACCCCATCATGGCTGCGCTTTTACTCGCGTGGTGCAGAAACACAATGGAGCAGCCTGTATCAGCGGCTATGGCCTCCATGTGCCCAACAACCTGCGCCATCGGCCCGCTAGCGTTCTCCTCCTCAATGTGGAAGCGCCGCAAAGTGTCCAAGATCATCAAGCGACGACCTTCAGCGGCTCGTTTGAGAGCATCGAACCAGCTAGCAGCCATGATGTTTGGGCATTTACCGATCAAGGGTTCAATGAGCAAACCATCAGCCACGGCTTGCCGTTCCGCTGCGCTGAGGTGTGCCCCAAGGGCGTGCAGACGATGGTGAATAGCGGCCGGTGGATCTTCAGCAGGCAGATAGACCACTTGCCCGGTGGGAAACTCGCCTATTTCAAGTAAATCAGGCCCGCCTGCAATCTGTGCAGCCAATTGAAGGGCCAACATGGATTTACCAGCCCCACCAGGCGACACAAGAGCACCAACAGTGCCAGCAACCATATTAGGCAGAACATAATCAATGGGTGGCGGCAATTCCGTGAAAGCCGCCATAAGATCAAGAGCCATATAACTAGCCCTCTATAGGGCCAGGTCGCGCAGCTTGATCACCCGATGATTTACGTGCCTCAATCCACTCTTCGACCTCTGACAAATCCCAGGCGACATTTCTACTGGTTAACGCGATACGGCGTGGAAAATCCCCTCGCTGCTCCAGGTTATAAATTGTTCGTGTCGAAAGCGGGATCATCTCCAGGAGCTTCTTCCTGTTGATGAGGGTCTTTATATTTTGCATGGGTCAATACCTCTCAAATGAATAGTTGCTATTCATCGAGTAGCTGCGCGAAGCAGCTAATCGGTAATTGACCTGCCCGATGCCAATGGCGGCCTTATTTATAAATTCACGGCATCAACTTCAATGCTATCAAAGATAGCAAAAACATCAACCCTTACTGCCTCCCGAAGTCCACTCATCAATCATATCGGCCCAATCCTGCAACATCGCCGCCCGCTGCTCGCGGTACTCAGCCTTGTTGTAGACAGCCCTCACGCCCTTCTGCTCGTGCGCCAGGCACTTCTCGATCCAGTCGGTGTTGTAGCCGGCCTCATGCAACAGCGTGCTGGCTGTGCGCCGCAAATCATGCGGTCCGAACTTGGTAAGTGACTTCCCATCTTTCTGCGCCGCCTTGTAAGTCAGCGTCAGCACCTGGTTAAGTGTGGCAGCGCTCATCGGCGCATCCGAGTCGTACCGTGATGGCAAAACGAAGTCGGAACCACCGGCAAAGGTTTTCATGGCAATGAAAATATCCAGAGCCTGCTGGGACAGAAATACCAGGTGCGGGTTACGGCGTTTCATCCGCTCCTTTGGAATCGTCCACAACGCTTCGCTGAAATTGATCTCGCTCCAGGTCGCATTGGTCAGCTCGCTCTTGCGCACCATCGTCAGCAATAACAGCTTGGCCGCCGCACGGTTTGTTGGGCTTGTGCCCACTCGCTCCATGTACTGGTACATCAGCCCAATTTCTTCTGGCGTCAACGCTCGGTCACGTGGCTCGAATCGAGCGATGCTTGTTGGGCGCACCAGTTCTGCCGGGTTTTCGACCTTCTGCCCACGCTCGATGGCCCAGCGAAATACCTGCAACACGATTTCACGCACATGAACGGCGGTGGCCGGTGCGCCTCGCTCAACAATGGCATCAGCCAGCGCCCGCAAGTCTTCGTGGGTGATCTCCACCAGCTTCTGATTGCTGAATTTCGGCTTCAGCTCACGCTCATAAACCGAGCGGCGCATATCGCGGGTGGAGTCGGCCATCTGGTAGCCACGCAGCCACTTCTCCGCCCAGGCACCGAACGTCTCTGCATCTTTCACCCGCGCCTTGTCTCGGGCTTTCTCCTTGGCCGGCGACTTGCCCGCCGCAACCATCTTCTTGGCGTCACCCAACAGCTCGCGGGCTTCGGCCAGGGTGATGCCACCGACACCATAACGCCCAAAGGTGATGGTCTCCTGCCGACCGTTGATTGAGTAGTTGTAACGGAACGAGATGGAGCCGGCTGGAGTCACTGCCACATAGAGACCTTCCCGGTCATTCACTTTGTAGAGTTTGTCCCTGGGCTTGAGATTGCGCAGCTTGGTATCGGTCAGCATGTACCTTGTCCTTCTTCGTCTCCGATACCATGCTGAAAAAATCTCGAATTTATCGTATTTTTTCTTACGAAACAGTAACTTATAGAATATTAATACCATGAACACACAAAAGAACGCAGCATGGTATCGGCATCAATCATGGCATCGCCAAACCATAATACCAGCTTTAATGCCATGCTCAAACGGTGCTTGGCGCTTCCTCCCGTTGCCAGATCGTGCCAAACACAAACAAAAAAAAGCCCGCAATTACGCGGGCTTAGCGGCATTTCATGCCATCAGGTGCCTGGCTGTGCCAGACGCGGAATCATTCCCACTCAATCGTCCCTGGCGGTTTCGATGTCACATCGTAAACGACACGGTTGATGCCGCGGACGTTGTTGATGATGCGGGTGGCGACGCGGGAGATGAAGGCGTGTTCGTAGGGGTACGAGTCCGCCGTCATGCCGTCGGTGGAGGTCACGGCGCGCAAGGCGCAGACGTAATCATAGGTGCGTTCGTCGCCCATGACGCCGACGGTGCGGACCGGCAGCAGCACGGCAAAGGCTTGCCAGATTTTGTCGTACAGACCGGCGGCGCGAATTTCTTCGAGATAGACGGCGTCGGCTTTGCGTAGAATATCGAGTTTTTCGCGTGTGATCTCGCCTGGAATACGAATGGCAAGACCCGGCCCGGGGAACGGATGGCGGCCGATGAAATGTTTCGGCAAGCCCAGTTCTTGACCGAGCGCGCGGACTTCGTCTTTGAACAATTCGCGCAACGGCTCGACCAGTTTCATATTCATACGTTCCGGCAAACCGCCGACGTTATGATGCGATTTGATCGTCACGCTCGGGCCGCCGGTGAACGATACGGATTCGATCACATCAGGGTAAAGCGTGCCTTGCGCCAAGAAATCGGCGCCGCCGATATTTTTCGCTTCTTGCTCGAATATTTCGATAAAGGTCGCGCCGATGATTTTGCGTTTTTTCTCGGGGTCGCTGACACCGTCGAGCTTGCCCAGGAATAAATCGCTGGCGTCTTTGTGGATCAGTTGAATATTGTATTCGCCGCGGAACAGAGAGACGACTTCCTCCGCCTCACCCTGGCGCATCAGACCGTGGTCGACGAACACGCAGGTCAACTGGTCGCCGATGGCTTCATGCAGCAACACCGCCACGACCGAAGAATCGACCCCGCCCGACAGGCCGCAAATGACCCGCCCGCTGCCGACCTGGGCGCGGATTTGCGCGATCGCTGTTTCACGGAACGCGGCCATGGTCCAATCGCCCTTGGCCCCGCAAATGCCGCGCACGAAATGCGACAGTAATTTTGCCCCGTCCGGGGTGTGGACGACCTCGGGGTGGAATTGGAGGCCATAGAACCGCTTGTCTTCATTGGCGATGGCCGCATAAGGCGCGTTTTCGCTGACGCCGACGACCTTGAAGCCTTCGGGCAGTGCCAACACACGGTCGCCGTGGCTCATCCATACTTCGGTTTGGGTGCCGTTGGGCCACACGCCGTCGAACAAGCTGCACTGTTCGGCGATCGTCAAGGCGGCACGGCCGAACTCGCGTTCGTCGGATTTTTCGACCTTGCCGCCGAGTTGAGCGCACATGGTCTGCTGGCCATAGCAAATGCCCAAAACCGGCACGCCATAGCTGAACACGGCTTCCGGCGCCCGCGGCGTATCCGCCTGGGTGACCGAAGCCGGCCCGCCCGACAGGATAATGCCGCAGGGTTTGAACCCATCCAGCACCTCCGCCGCCTTGTTGAACGGCACGATTTCCGAATAAACCCCCGCCTCGCGCACGCGCCGAGCGATGAGCTGTGTTACTTGCGACCCGAAGTCGACGATAAGAATCCGATCTGTCAT
Organism: Alphaproteobacteria bacterium; assembly: GCA_037189785.1. Classification (GTDB taxonomy): domain Bacteria; phylum Pseudomonadota; class Alphaproteobacteria; order Sphingomonadales; family Govanellaceae; genus Govanella. The sequence goes on along the minus strand of JBBCIP010000438.1, from coordinate 15,750 downwards.
GGGCGCGACATTAGCGTCGGACAAATCGGCTGTCTAGAAAGCACTTGGAAGAAATCGCATTCAAATGGCATTGGCTCTTAAAAGGCGCTTTTGACCGTCCCGCCATCGACGCGTAACGCCGCCCCGTTGATGGCCGCGGCCCGGGGGCTGGCCAGGAAAGTAACGAAATTCGCGACCTCATCGGTGGTGGCGAACCGTTGCAAAAGCGAGGTCGGACGCACAGTTTTAAAGAACTCGGCCTCGAACTCGGTCCGACTTTGGCCGTGCTGGGCGCCCAAGCTATCGACGAAGTCCTCGACCCCTTCGGATAAGGTCGGCCCCGGCAGGACCGCATTGACCGTCACCGCCGTGCCTTTCGTATATTCGGCGATCCCCCGCGACAAACCGAGTTGAGCGGTTTTGCTAACCCCGTAATGGACCATTTCCTGGGGAATATTGATCGCGGATTCGCTGGCGATGAAAATAATGCGGCCCCAATTGCGCGCGATCATGCCCGGCAGCAAGGCCCGCGACAGACGAACGCCGGACATGACATTGACCTCGAACAGTTTGGTCCAATCGGCGTCGGGGATCTCTGGAAATTCCTTGGGCTCAAAAATCCCAGCATTATTCACGAGGATATCGACCGGGCCGATGGCCTCCACCGCCTTGACCAAAGCTGCTGCGCCCTCCCCGGTGCCGACATCGGCGGCGACACCATGACTGCCTTTAGGGAATGACGCCAGGGCCTCATCCACAGACTGTTGCGAGCGGCCATTGATGACAACGGTCGCCCCTTCGGCGGCCAAGGCCAAAGCAATGGCTTTGCCGATGCCTTTGGTCGACCCGGTGACAAGGGCAATTTTACCGTCGAGGGATAAATCCATGGGGGCTCCTGAACTATGAAATAAAGACGGCGCGGTAATTAACAGCAGCCGATCGGTCGCTTTGTCCTATGTGGATTCGAGAGCCCAGCGCGGCAAGATCACGGCCATAACTATTTGCTTATTTCGGCTATTCTTTTCGTTCTGCTTTAAAGCGGATGGTGCGACCGTCATCGGCCCGCAAGTTCAAAACGCCGTCGCCGCTGATGGCATAGCCCTTGATTTGGGCCAGTAGGGTGAAGAATTTATCTTCCTGCTGCATCACCGGGCCATCACAAGCCATCTTAGTCGCCCCGATTTGGCCGATTTCAACGGCCGTGGCATCGAGCGTGTACCCGCCAAAGTAATTATTGCAGCCACCCCGTCCGGCAATCCGACCTTCGTCCATGAATTGAATGGTGACCTGGGTGTTGTCCACCACCGGCGCTCGATCGATCTCCTCCGCCACCCACACGGTCCCTTGCAGCGCTGGTGGAGGAGCAACCGTTTCCGGGGTGCAGGCGATGAGAATAAGTGGAGCCAAAACAGAAAAATGTTTCTTCATAGTCACACTCATGACCTTACAACGAGATGAACCATTTTAGATGAGACCGGCGCGGAACGGGTGGCGTTAAATTAAGCCGAGGACGATTTTTTCTTTTTAGACGGCTTTGGTTCGGGCGGGTTTAGTTTTGCTGCTTCCTCATCGGCGGCCTCTTTGGCAAGCCGGAGCGCGCGCAGACGGGCGATCTTGTCGACAGCGGTTTTGTGCGCTTTCGCTTTTTCTTCAATAAAATGCTTATCTTGCTGCTTAGCCCTGTTGAAGGGGTCATCGGAATTGGATTTTCCCGAAGCAGCTTTCGAAGATGCCGAGCGTGCATTAGCCATAGCGGGTACTCCTTTATCGACGATAACAGGCCCCCAAAGATGTAGCGTCGCTACCATCCCCGGATGATAGCGACGTTACAACTATAGCAGTTCTAGAGCAGAGAAAGGTTTTCGGCAGACGATTTGCCGTTCTGACCTGCTTTTAACTCGTAAGACAGTTTTTGACCTTCGTTGAGACCACGCAACCCGGCGCGTTCTACGGCGGAAATATGTACGAATACATCTTTGTCGCCGCTATCCGGCTGAATGAAGCCATAACCTTTGGTTCCGTTGAACCATTTCACTGTGCCTGTAGCCATAGAAGTCTACCCTTAAATTAAAATATCTTCGCCCGCACGCCGGTGCGACACGACCCTGTCGCGTTAAAAGAGATCAGTTGGTGTAAATCACTGAAAACGCCCCCCATCATGTGTGATTATTGGGCGTAGCGCAAGACCGCTGCATAATGGCAACAAAAAACCCGTCCGTTCCGTGGCTTTTTGGGCTCAGAGCCAAACATTCCGGCAACTTTGACTGTGTCGTCGGTGCCTCAGGCCACAACCGGCGATAGTCTATACATTCAAAACCACTGTGCCGTCCTAGAAATTCTACAATGCGATCTTCGTTTTCTTCGGGCAAAATCGAACAGGTCACGTAAATAATGCGCCCATCCGGTTTCAACAGTGTGACGGCTTCATCTAAAAGTTGGTTCTGAATTTCTAGGGTTGTTGCCAGTTTTTCCGGGGTCATGCGCCACGGCAATTCCGGGCTGCGCCGCCACGTCCCCGACCCTGAACACGGTACATCCAGCAACACCCGATCCATGGTGCCCAGTAGCGCCGCGAGCTTAGCGGCCCGGGGCCCAGACTTCACCGCCAAATCATGGGGCTGAATATTGCGCGCATCGGCCCGCTTCATGCGATCCCGCAAATTACCCAAGCGCCGCGTGTCGGTGTCATAGGCATAGATTTGCCCCTTATTGCCCATGGCAGCAGCCAAGGCCAACGTCTTGCCCCCTGCCCCGGCGCATAAATCGACAATCTGCTGTTTGGGTTTGGCATCCACGAGCTTTGCCGCGATTTGCGACCCTTCGTCCTGAACCTCGACCCAGCCATCGCGATACAGCGACAAGCTATCAATGCGCGGCGCGCCTTCGAGAACGATGGCATCATCGATATAGGACCCGGTGGCAGCGCCGATCCCCTCGGTTTTCAACGCCGCCAAGGCATCGGCAGGTGTCGCCCGTAACCGATTGACGCGCAAAGTGACCGGGGCGCGTTCTTGGAACGCCGCCAGTTCTTCCGCCAAATCATCACCGAAACGGCGGCGCAAGGACGGCAACAGCCATTCCGGGCATTCCGCCACGGCGTCACTCAACTCGGTCGGCATGGCCGCAAGCACCGATAGTTCGTCAGCCGTCAATAGCTCCGGCCCGTGACGGTCGCCGGTGAACAATGCAACGATATCGTCCGCCGCCACGGCGTCTATTTGCCGCAGCTTGGCCACAACCAGCAGCCGCGCTGTCACAGCTTGACCAGTGGCCGCAACAGCCGCCGATAACGCGCCGCGACGACGCAACACGCCATAGACCAAATCGCTGATCGCGGCCCGGTCTTTGGACCCGGCATAACGGCGAGCAGCAAAGGCCTGACGCAGAATAACATCGGCCGACGCGCCATCCTTGGCGATGGCATCATCGATGGACGATAGGATTTCAATGGCGGTTTGCACCCGCGCAGCAGGTATCATTGCGAACCTCCATAGGTGTCTGTTCAGATTAAAAAAGTATCCTACGCTTTGGCGTTAGCGTGCCGGATAATTCGGCGACTCCCGGGTGATCGTCACGTCATGGACGTGGCTTTCACGCAAGCCGGCATTGGTGATGCGGACAAATTGCGCGCGTTCGGCCATTTCCGGAACGGTGCGTGCGCCCAAATAGCCCATCGATGCCCGCAAACCGCCAACCAATTGGTGAATGACGGTGCCTGCCGGACCTTTGAACGGCACCTGGCCTTCGACCCCTTCGGGCACCAGCTTCAGCGTGTCTTTTACTTCTTCCTGGAAGTAGCGATCGGCCGAGCCACGGGCCATAGCCCCGACTGACCCCATGCCGCGATAGGATTTATAAGACCGGCCTTGGTACAAAAAGACCTCGCCCGGCGCTTCCTCGGTCCCGGCCAATAGCGACCCGACCATGCACGCCGCAGCCCCGGCGGCGATAGCTTTCGCAATATCGCCCGATGTCCGCAGACCACCGTCGGCGACGACCGGGATACCGGCTTTGGCAGCAACCGACACCGCGTCCATCACCGCCGTCAATTGCGGCACACCGACACCGGCCACAACCCGGGTCGTACAAATAGAACCTGGTCCGATCCCGACCTTAACACCATCCGCCCCGGCGTCGATCAGCGCCTTGGTGCCGTCCGCCGTCGCGACGTTACCGGCAATCAGGCGCACATTGTTGGAAATCCGTTTGATACGATCAACCTGGGCCAGAACCCGGCTCGAATGGCCGTGGGCTGTATCCAATACCAGCACATCGACACCGGCTGCCAACAGCAATTCGGCGCGGGCAAAGCCATCGTCACCAACAGACGTTGCCGCAGCCACCCGCAAGCGACCGGTTTCGTCCTTGCAGGCATTCGGGTTGAGTTGGGCTTTTTCGATATCTTTAACGGTGATCAAGCCGATGCAGTGATAGCTATCGTCGACCACCAGCAATTTTTCGATCCGGTGTTTGTGCAACAAACGACGGGCTTCGTCTTGGCTGGTGCCTTCCCGAACCGTGACCAGATTTTCTTTGGTCATCAGCTCGCTGACCGGCTGGCTCATATTGGCGGCAAAACGGACATCGCGGTTGGTCAGAATACCGACCAATTTGCCACCGTTTCCGCCACGCTCGACCACCGGAATTCCGGAAATACCATAGCGCGACATCAGATCAAAAGCGTCGCCGAGCGACTGATCGGGATAAATGGTGACCGGATTGACGACCATGCCCGACTCAAACTTTTTAACCCGGGTCACTTCTTCGGCTTGGGCTTCGGGGCTGAGGTTACGGTGAATAACCCCGATCCCACCGGCCTGAGCCATGGCAATGGCCAGTTTCGATTCCGTCACCGTATCCATGGCGGCCGATATCAGCGGAATATTCAACTCCAGGTCTTTGGCGATTTTCGTTTTAACGTCGACCTGGGCCGGCATCACGGAGGAAGCCGCGGGAACGAGAAGAACGTCGTCGAAGGTAAATGCTTCGCGAATGGCCAGAGTGCACCTACAGTGTCAAGTCTGGAACAAGTCTTGGGAAGACCGTAAAAAATTGGCGCGGACTATGCCACGCATCGCATCGGAATGCTACCGCTGATCACAGCTTTTTGTAAGATGTCGAAAGTTCAGCCATTCTGGCCGTTTACTTCGCCCGAGGGACCGGTTTATTGTCCCAGCCTATTTTGACATGGATTACGACAAATGCTTGATAAGACTTATGATCCCCAAGGGCTGGAAACGAAATGGTACATGCACTGGGAGCAGTCCGGTGCATTCGACAGTGGCAAACGCCCGGACGCCGAGCCGTTTTCCATTGTATTGCCGCCACCCAATGTGACCGGCAGCCTCCATATCGGCCATGCTTTGGATCATACTTTGCAAGACATCTTGATCCGGTTCGAGCGCCTGCGTGGCAAAGACGTGTTATGGCAACCCGGCACCGATCACGCCGGGATCGCAACGCAAATGGTCGTCGAACGGCAAATGGATGCCGAAGGCTTGAAGCGCCGCGACATCGGCCGTGAAAAGTTCCTGGAACGCGTGTGGACGTGGAAGGAGCAATCCGGCGGCACCATCACCAGCCAAATGCGCCGCCTGGGTGCATCCTGCGACTGGAAGCGTGAACGCTTCACCATGGACGCCGGGTTTTCCAAGGCCGTTCTTAAAGTGTTTGTTGAACTGCACCGCCAGGGCCTGATTTACCGCGACAAGCGCTTGGTCAACTGGGACCCGAAATTCAAAACCGCCATTTCCGACCTTGAAGTCGAACAGCGCGAAATCGACGGGCATTTTTGGCATCTGCGTTATCCGGTCGAGGGCGAGGACGGCCGCTTTATCATTGTTGCCACGACACGGCCGGAAACCATGCTCGGCGATACCGCCGTGGCCGTTCACCCGGATGATGAGCGCTATCAGGACATCATCGGCAAGCATGTGATCCTGCCGCTGACTGGGCGGCGTATTCCGATCGTCGCCGATGAACACGCCGATCCCGAACAAGGATCCGGTGCGGTCAAGATTACTCCCGCCCATGATTTCAATGATTTTGAAGTCGGCAAACGCCATAACCTTCCTATGATCAATATCATGGACGATGAAGCTCGTCTGAATGATGAGGTTCCGGAAGCCTATCGCGGCCTGGATCGGTATGAGGCACGTAAGAAAATCATCGCCGACCTTGATGCACTCGGCCTCCTGGAAAAGATCGAGCCACGCCGTCACGTTGCCCCCTATGGCGACCGCTCCAATGTGGTGATCGAACCATGGCTGACCGATCAATGGTATGTGGATGCCCCGACGCTCGCCAAGGACGCTCTGGCCGCGGTCGAAGACGGCCGCACCAAATTCGTGCCGAAGAATTGGGACCGCACCTATTATGAATGGATGCGCAACATCCAACCCTGGTGCGTGTCGCGCCAATTGTGGTGGGGTCACCGTATTCCGGCCTGGTACGCGCCTGACGGCAGTGTCTTCGTCGCCGAAAGCCTGGAAGACGCGCAGAAGCAAGCTGGCCCTGGGGTCGCCTTGACCCAAGATGAAGATGTGCTTGATACCTGGTTCTCGTCGGCTCTGTGGCCGTTCGGCACGCTCGGCTGGCCTGACCAGACCGAGGCCTTGGCCCGTTATTATCCGACCAGCGTTCTCGTGACGTCGTTTGATATCATTTTCTTCTGGGTTGCTAGAATGATGATGGACGGTCTTCACTTTATGAATGAAGTGCCGTTCAAGACCGTCTACATCCACGCTCTGGTCCGGGATGAACACGGGCAAAAGATGTCGAAGTCCAAAGGCAACGTTATCGACCCCTTGGATTTTGCCGATAAATACGGCGCCGACGCCGTCCGCTTTACCTTGGCATCTCTGGAATCCCAAGGCCGCGACATCAAACTTGCGGAAAAACGCGTTGAAGGAAACCGCAACTTCGCCACCAAACTGTGGAATGCCGGTCGCTTCCTCGAGATGAACGAGTGCCAGAACGCCGGTGGTTTCGACCCAGTCGATGCAAAGTTGACCCTGAACCGCTGGATCATCTCGGAACTGGCGCGCACCGCGGCTGATGTGACCCAATCGCTCGACAGCGCGACCCTCCGCTTCGACAATGCCGCCAAAGCCATCTACGAGTTCACTTGGGGCACGTTCTGCGACTGGTATGTGGAACTGGTGAAACCGATCTTGTCCGGTAGCGACGAAGCGGCCAAGGCCGAAACACAAAAGACCGCCGCCTGGGTCTATGACCGGATCCTGACGCTGTTGCATCCGTTCATGCCGTTCATTACCGAAGAACTGTGGCACGCAACCGCGAAAAATCGCGAAAGTGACCTGATTTTAGCCAGTTGGCCTGATAACCTGAGCCACTACATCAACGATGCGGCGAGCCAGGAAATTGCTTGGCTGATCAAGGTGATTACAGAAATCCGCTCAGTCCGGGCGGAGATGAACGTGCCTGCTGCGGCTAAAGTAAAACTTGAAGTTCAAGGCGCGTCTCCAGCCACCCAATCACGCCTCGAGAGCTATGATGGGTTATTGAAGCGCCTGGCCCGCCTGGAGAGCCTGCAAGCGACCGCAACGCCGCCCAGCGGTGCCGTCCAGACCGTGGTTGATGAAGCCACCTATTACCTGCCGTTGGCCGGGGTGATCGACGTGGCCCAGGAACGCGCCCGTCTTGAAAAGGCGATCGAGAAACTGATGGCGGAAATCAAATCCATCGACGGACGCCTATCCAACCCCGGTTATCTGGCCAAAGCCCCCGAAGCCGTGGTCGCCGAAAACCGCGCCCGCCGTGATGAAGCGGCAGAAACCGTTGCCAAACACGAGCATGCGGTCAAGCGCTTAGCTGAAGTCGGTTGATACAAAAATGGGGGCGCTTAAAGCGCCCCCACCTTTTCCAATATATCTATAACTATCAATTTGTTCCGGATGGGTTTGAAATTTTTAGTTCAACCCGACGGTTTTGTTGACGACCAGCCGCGGTATCGTTTGTGGCAATGGGGCTGCTGGCACCACGCCCTTCGGTTCGTACCTGATTGCTGGACACCCCGGCACTCACCAACTGATCGCGCACAGCATTGGCCCGGGCCAATGACAGGCTATCGTTGATCGCAGCCGAACCGGTGCTGTCAGTATGACCGATCACAAGAACACTACGATTGGTATTCTGATTAAGGAAAGTGGCGATTTGCGTCAGTGCTGGGGTCGCACCCGGCTTCAAAACCGCCTTGCCGGTATCGAACATGATATCGCTGCCCAAGGTCAGCACCATATCCTTACGCTTTTGCGCTTCTTCCAACTGGCTTTGCATGTCTTGCACTTGTTCACTCAACAGCTCAGCCCGACTTTGCGCCGATTGTGCCCGTTGCTCGGCTTCCCGGGCTTGTGCTTCGCGCGCCGTCAACAAGGCTTTGCTGCGTTCCGCTTCGGCATTGGTAATCGCATCTTGGGCCAGTTTCGTGCGTGTGGTTTGCTGTGCTATCTTGGCTTGCTGGCTCGCCAGATAGGCCGAGTGATCGACTTCGACCGTTTTGGCTTTATCGCGCCACAGGGCTTCGGACTTATCCAAAGCATCCTTGGCTTTTTGTAATTCGAGCGGGGCTTTCTGGGCAACCGCAGGGTCATTGACGACGGTGGCATAGGTTTGGCGCGCTTCTTCCAAAGCCATGTTTGGTTTTGGCGCTGAACTACAAGCGGCGACCATTACCGGAACGGCCGCTACAACGATCATGGTTTTAAAGGTCTTATTCATTATCTGTTCTCCTCTGGCTCAAAAGCTTGGCTCTATGGCCTGGCTATGGGGACTTAGCGTTGAAGCGGACGGTTGACTTCTTGTTCAAGGGCAGCGTTACCCGCTTCGACAGCGCGGGCTGCCTCCTCCGTCTTTCCTGCTTCCGCTGTTGTTTGAGCCAGTTTGGCATCGATGGCGGCCTCGTCAGCCAAACGCACCGCTTGTTTTTTGTCCCGCTTGCGGGCGGCTTCTTCTGCCATATTCAGTTTGTTACGGGCATTATTCAGTTCCACCGGTGCATATTTCACAGCGCCACTGCGTTGTGCTTCGTCTACAGCCGCACGCGCTACTGCAATACTGGGGGCCGGATCAGAAGATGCGGCAAGAGGTGTCGCAAAACCGGCATAACAGACTGACGCTGCGATTAATCCAACAGCACTGCGGCGTAATGACGATTTTTTATAGGATGCCCAAGATTGGGCAACTGTGCGATTTTCACGGGACATGGTGTTTGGCTCCTGATGTAACATACTGTTTTTCATAAAATTTTGTTCATATGTCAGAGCTCAGCCAGGAGCGCCCCCACCTCTATCCTGTCCGACCTCTGATAGTCCTAACAGAATTAAAGCGTCAGAAGTTCCACTTTGGGCTCCATAATCCAGGCCGCGACTGTACAGAACGCTTCCAAAGCGTCATTTGGATGCATTATTTATACAAATAAATTTAGTAAATTAATTAAAGACACAGAAATATTGTGTATATGATTGCATTATTCAAAATTATACGGTACAAAGCGCCCATTGATCGGACCTGATGACGACCGATCTCGATCCCAAGCGCAGAAATTATATAGTCTTACTTGAGATTAATTCTTAATTACACTATAGTCCGCCCTTGAAGGAGACGACCATGGCATGCCGAGATCTGACTTATGAACCGACGCTGGACGAATTGCTGGCGGAACCGATCGTTCAGATTTTGATGGCGCGCGACGGCGTCCGAGAAGAAGACTTGAGGTCTGCGTTAAACGCGGCCCAGATCGGTTAATTTAAGACGTCACATAAACTTGACAAGGATGGCTACTGGCTCTAAATGCCCACGTAATGGACTTTGTGTAGCTCCTCTTATGTCCCTTTTTATCGAGTGAACCATCAATGAGTGCTTACAGTCAGGAAACCGTTCTCAGCGTCCACCACTGGACTGACAATCTGTTCAGCTTCAAAGCGACGCGGAACCCTTCGTTCCGGTTCGAGAACGGCCAATTCACCATGATCGGCCTGATGGTCAATGATAAGCCGCTGGTGCGCGCTTATAGCATGGCCAGCGCCAATTATGATGAAGACCTCGAATTCCTGAGCATTAAAGTACCGGATGGTCCGCTGACCTCTCGCCTGCAACATTTGAAAGTCGGCGACAGCATCCTGATCGGGCGCAAAGCAGTCGGCACCTTGTTGCCCGATAGCCTGCTGCCCGGCAAAAACCTTTATCTATTGTCAACCGGCACCGGCCTCGCTCCGTTCATGAGCGTGATCCGCGACCTCGAAGTCTACGACCGGTATGAAAAGGTCGTGCTGGTCCATGGCTGCCGCAAGATTTCGGAATTGGCCTATATGAACCGGATCACCGAAGGTCTGCCGAACGACGAACACATCGGCGAGCTGGTCCGCGAAAAGCTGATCTATTACCCGCTGGTCACGCGCGAGCCGTTCACCAATCAAGGCCGGGTCACGGATCTGATCACCTCCGGCCAATTGTTCGAGCGCACCGGCATGCCGCCGCTGAATGTGGAAGACGACCGCGTCATGCTGTGCGGCAGCCCGGAAATGCTGGCCGACAGCGTCCGCATCCTGGAAGAGCGCGGCTTTAAAGAAGGCAGTGGCTCGACCCCCGGTCACTTCGTGATCGAAAAGGCATTCGTCGAAAAATAAACCGCGACCACCCTGAAATAGAAAAAAGCAGCAAGGCCACCGCCGCGCTGCTTTTTTTATGGGAATTTTATTTTTGCTCAAGGTGGTTCACCGATATTGGTCTGACGAGGCGGCCTGACGAGGCGGCCCGACGAGGTCAAAAAGCTTAAACCGAGCGACGACCATCTTTTTACAGTCTAGCGCCCAGGCACAGCGGCTGATCCTGCCAGAAGGCCGCCATCAATCGTCAATTCAGTACCGGTCATGTAGGCTGCCTCGTCAGATGCAAGCAATACTGCCAGCGCCGCCACCTCCTCGGGCCGACCAAAACGGCGCATGGGCGTGTCAGAAACCAACGCAGCCTCGCGGTCTTTGCGATCGGACCCTGTCCCCAGCATCGGTTCCCACATCGCCGTCATCACCGCGGCAGGATGTATCGAGTTGCAGCGAATGTTCAGACCCTGACCTGCACAGTAGAGAGCAACGCTTTTGGTGTGGTTGCGGACGGCGGCTTTGGACGAAGCGTAGGCCGCGGCCAAGGGAATGCCAACAAGCCCCGAGCGCGACGAAATGTTGATGATCGCGCCCGTACCCTTTGCCCGCATGGCGCGGATGGCATAGCGGCAGCCAAGGAAGGTGCCGTCCAGATTAACAGCATGAACGGCACGCCAATCCGCGAGTTTCGCATTTTCAGGATCATGGGCCGGCGGAACGCCTTGGCATGGTTTTTCAAAGCCGGTTATCCCGGCATTGTTGACAACCACATCCATAATGGGGAATTGCCGGGCGATTTCCGCCCAGTCCGCTTCGGACGATACATCGAGACGGGCAAAGATACTGTCGATTGCGTCCGCAACAGAGCGGCCATTATCCACGTCTATGTCGGTCACGATGACCTGCGCCCCTTCATGAGCGAAGGCTTGAGCAATAGCGGCACCGATGCCGCGCGCAGCCCCGGTCACGAGGGCGGTCTTGCCAGCGAGTCTGGGCATGATTGGTCCTTTAGTGTTCATGACAAAGGAAGCCGCGCGTTTATTGAACCGCGGCGTTAACAGGGCAGGTCCGGATTACCGGAAACAATTGTCCATAGTCATACACTCCTTATCAGAACATCCTGTCTACGCACCTCTGCTAGACCAGTCAAGCAAGGCGGGGCTGAAGACTAGGCCGAGCGAAAATTATTCGGCCACGACAAACTGAATGGTCAGAGGCTCAGCCCCACCGACGATATCCAACAGGCGGTCGATATTCGGATGCGCCCCGCGCCGGTTCTTGGCATCCGCCGTATGCTCGCCGAACACCTCAAGGCCATGCGCCGCAGCCTCCCCAGTCAACACGCCGAAGCTCTGTTGCAGGTATTGATAGACCGCAAGCGACCCCTGCTTGCCCGGCTGGTTTTCAATACTGGCCACGGTCACGCCTGCCCCATTGACCAGATCAATCCGCGCCAGCCCATCGATTGGCGGCAGCAATTGCAGGTTATCTTTAAAAGACGCGGTGGGTTGGATTGTTTGCTTGGAGCTTTGATTAAAAACATTTTGTATAGACATTAAAACCCTCGACGTTGCCATACAAGGTTTCGCAGAAGTAAAGGCAATCGTAAAGACCACAAAATCAAGGTAACACTCAGTCCGCCGGCAAAAGCCGCTAGCCACCTTATGCCCTCATTGTATGAGGTAACATCAAAAAAGAACCATTTAAAAAGAACACATAAAAGCAAAGAAATAAAATAAACAAAAAGCGAGTAGAATTGACCGTCATAAATATACTTATCATCAGAGCTTATAATAGATTTGATCCTCTCAACCTCATCAGCAGCCATATGACAATCTGAAGTCACTTCGGGTGCGGCCCCCAAAATAGCTGCCACAGCCAATGAAACACCTATGATCATGGCTATAATAGTTGCAAGTAAATCAACAATTGTTATTAGCTGGTTAGGCAACTGATAAGCAATCGCCCCAAAAACCAAACCTATTGCTACACACCCCGCAAAAAAAAGAAGACGAAGAAACATTTCAGCGTCAACCCCTTAGAGTTCCATCGCGCTCAAGCTCGACATAGTATTTACTCAATTGAAGAACGGCATGATCGAAAGAATAGCTGTTCGCGTGCTTTGGCAGCTTAACCTTCTTAGTTTTTTTCAACCTATCATTTGAAATTTTTGCACCGTTCTCAAGATCGATTTGGAACGAGTCTACCGACGAGTCATCTAGGACATCCAGCCCAATTTGTGTCAGCCATTCATCTTTTTCTTTTTCATGAGCCATAAACCGACCGCGAGACAAGCGAATGTTGCCGATAGAGTTTGCACGCTTACGAATATCTGCACTTTTAGATGGGATACTGAAAATTTTTTTAATTAATTTCGCACCCCTCGAATCCGAATTATTATTAATAAACTCAATGTTTGCCATGTAAGAGGATATGTTAAAATTGACACATTTTACTCCATATCTTTCTATCTGCTCCAGCTCTTTACGGTCAGGAACATCTGCAATTCTAATCAGAGACGCATCATCACCTCCATAATCCGTGTTGAGTTTAGAAATCGCTTGAGATAATGATGTAGCGGAATTCTTTAAGTTGCACGCAACGATGTTATTACCCACTACAAACAAGACGATTTCATCCTTTAAAAAACCGCGCTTATCAGGATGTGAAAACTCCTCAACAACGGCTTCCACATCCGTTGTGTCAAGATTAATTATACCAATTGCCCCAGTTTCAAACTTTAGGATGCGAACATATATACCTGGCGGCGAATCTGATTGCTTCAATGAAGCGAATAGCATGTTGCTTACTAGATCTATCCCCACGATACGATCTTTCATGTTATCTTTACGCTTGAAAATTTCTTTCAGTATGCTCTCAAAATCACCATTGAAACCGTCTCGAAAATATGCACGCTGCAAAGAGAAAGTCTTCGACACTTCTGGCATGAGTACAGCTATCCTCTTTATAAATTATTTTATCAATTACTATACGCAGATCAGAACAACGTCTCAAAAACATAAAAATACATAGTATCCCCCTCCATAAAACATGCTTAAATGCATAGCTTAAGAACTTTCACCTCGCCCTCGGCACATCCCCAGATTTCTAAAATTCTGGACCTTAACTTCTGGCATGGATCGCTACTGCCGGTGCCATCCAATCCTATCGCTTATTAGCGCATGGTATAAAATATGATATCGGTATATATCTTTGTATCACTCAAGTATAAAGACTACCAAACTAAAAACAATTTTTAATTGAATATAATTTTTCCAAAAAATCTTTAAATATAGTAAAGCATTAAAAGTCGAAAATCTCCCCTACCTTGCCGCTTCTTCATAACCACTTCTATCCTCCGCTATTCACCAATCCCCAACACCCACCGCCAGAAATCACCGGCTTCGGGATCGTTGATGACGCCGACGTGCTCGAAGCCGTGGCGGCGGAGGATTGTGGTGGCGGCGTCTTCGTGTGGGAGGGTGTGGGCGACCACGTAGTCGACCTCGGTCGATTGGCGAGCGAGCCCGAGCAAGCCTGCGACCATCGATGTCGCGCAGCCCTGCCCGGTATAGGCGGCGAAGGTATAATAGGCGATTTCGACAATACGGCCCTGGGGCGGGCCACGGAAGCCGCAGGTGCCGACGATGGCGTGGTCGGCCGTACGCCGCACCAGATAGCTGAACCACGGTGCGGTGGCGCCATAGGCTTCATAGAACGCGAGACTCGCCTCAGCAATGTCGGCGGCCTCGTCGGCGATCACGTCTGCGTTGTCGCATAAACCCGCCAAGGTATCTTGGGCATCAAGGATCAGCGCGCTCAAGCGTTCGCCGTCCAACGGCACCAGGGCATAGCTCATGTGCGATAACTCATGCGCAATAACTCATCACCGTGGTCCGTAGACGACGGCGGCGCGTTTTTCGAACGCCAGCACCATGCGATGCACGGCTTCGGTGAACAGCGCGCCGACCAGTTTTTCGAACAATTGATTTTTAAATTCGAAGTCGACCACAAAATCGATGGTGCAATGGCCGTTGGGTTCCGGGATGAACTCCCAGCGATTGGTGAGATGCTTCAACGGGCCCTTGATATATTCGACCTCGATCAGATTGGGCGACAGCGTGACCCGCGACGTAAAGGTTTCGCGAAACATTTTAAAACCGATCATGAGATCAGCCAAAATTTCACTGTCGGTCCGCTTTAAGATCCGCGCCCCCACGCACCACGGCAAAAATTCCGGGTAGCGCGCCACATCGGCGACGAGCGTATAAAGCTCGTCCGCCGTATAGGGGAGCGTTCGACGTTCTGCGTGTTTCGGCATCAGGCTTGCGGGGCCACGCTTTGATCATTTGGCGTTGCCGCGCGTGCCTTCGCCAGCTGGGCTTCCCGATTGGCGCGGAGCCGGGCGAAATCGTCCCCGGCATGGTACGACGACCGGGTCAACGGCGATGCCGCCACCAGCAGAAAACCACGGGCTTCGGCAATGGTTTTGTAGGCCGCGAATTCATCGGGTGTGACAAAGCGATCAACCGCCGCATGGCGCGGGGTCGGTTGCAGATACTGGCCGATGGTCAAAAAATCGATCCCGGCCGAACGCATGTCGTCCATCACTTCCTGGACTTCGATCTTTTCTTCGCCCAAACCGACCATGATCCCGGATTTGGTGAAAATCGATGGGTCGACCTGCTTCACCGTATCAAGCAGTTTCAAGGAATGGTAATAGCGCGCGCCGGGCCGAATGGTCGGGTATAACCGCGGCACGGTTTCGAGATTGTGGTTGAACACGTCCGGGCGGGCCTTGATGACCTTTTCCAACGCGCCGGGCTTGTTGCGGAAGTCGGGGGTCAGAATTTCGATGGTCGTGTTCGGCGCTTCGCGGCGCATGGCCTCGATCACGCGGACGAACTGCATGGCCCCGCCATCCGGGAGATCGTCACGGTCGACCGAGGTGATGACGATATGCTCAAGCCCCAATTCCCTGGCCGCTTCGGCCACATGCTGGGGCTCGGATATATCCACAGGGCGGCCAAGACCGGTTTTGATATTGCAGAACGAGCAAGCCCGCGTGCAAATATCGCCCAGAATCATGACCGTCGCGTGTTTTTTGGTCCAGCATTCGCCGATATTCGGGCAGGCCGCTTCCTCGCACACG
>JBBCIP010000437.1:0-4605 GCA_037189785.1 Alphaproteobacteria bacterium | reverse complement strand
CGTGAACGCCGTCAGGCGTCTTAAATAAAATGGCAAACTCCCTGACGCTGGAAGACCTTCCCTCGGGGAGCGAAGCCTCAAGCAGTAATTTCAGCAAGTTCATTGAAGTCCCGCGCGCGCTCTACAGCCACGACCCGGTGTGGGTGCCACCGTTTGGGCTTGAACTGAAAGACCGTTTGAGCACCAGTCACAATCCTTATTTTCAACATGCCGAATTGAAAGCATGGATTGCTTATCGGAACGGTCAACCCGTTGGTCGTATCTCTGCGCAAATTGATGCACAGGCTCTGAAGCATCATCATCCCAGCACCGGACATTTTGGTTTTTTTGATGTTGCCGATGACCAAGAAGCCGCAGCAGCATTGTTGGGCGCGGCCGAGAAATGGCTGAAGTCCAAAGGCATGACCAAGGTCCTCGGGCCCTATAATCCGACATTGAACGAAGAACCCGGTGTGTTGATTGATGGCTTTGATAGTCCGCCGATGATGCTCATGGGGCATAGCCAACGCTATATTACTCCATTGCTAGAAGCCAACGGATACAGCAAAGCCAAAGACCTCTTTGCTTTTTTTCTCGATATCAGAAAAGACGTCATTCCCGATGTTATCAAGCGCCTGATGAACCGGTTTCAAAGCGAGCGTCGGGTGGTCCTGCGACGCATCGATATGAAACAGTACAAGCGTGATCTCGACATCATTTTGAGCATTTTTAACGATGCTTGGTCAGAAAATTGGGGATACTTACCCATGACCGATGCCGAGCTGAAACACACCGCCGATGGTTTGAAGTTATTGATCCGGGAAGAATTGACCTATATTGCCGAAGATCAAAATGGCCGCCCGATCGGCATGATGGTCACCTTGCCGAACCTCAATGAAATCATCAAAAAGATCGATGGAAAACTTTTACCATTCGGCTGGGTCAAACTCTTATCTTGGCTGAAGCTCCAGGCTCCGAATACATTGCGGGTTCCGCTTATGGGCGTTCTGAAAGAAATTCAAAATAGTTCTCTCGGGGCCGCGGCATCGTTCAGCTTGATCGAACAAATTCGTCAAAACGCCATTGCGCGTGGAACCGCCTTCGCGGAATTATCATGGATTTTAGAAGACAATCACCGCATGTGCGGTATTCTAGAAAAAATAGGATCTATTCCGTACAAAACTTATCGTGTGTACACTAAGGACCTTGGATAGCATTATCATGAGCAACTCAACTCCATTTTCTGTGCTGGTGTTAGCTGGTCGCCGCAATGGTGCCGATCCGGTCGCTCAGGAACGCGGCGTGACCCATAAGGCCATCGCCAAAGTCGGCGGTCGCCCGATGATAGAAAATGTCCTGGGCGCTTTGGCTGGCAGTACGTGGGCTGATAAAACCTACATCAGCATCGAAGACGTCGATATGCTCGGGAATGAAATCAATCTCAAAGATTTTCCCCATGTGTGTCATGTGGCGGCGTCGGCCGGGTCGATTTGCCGTAGCATCCAGAAAATGGTCGCCGACAGCACGTTGAAACCACCGTTTGTTGTGGTGACCGCCGATCACGCTTTATTGACACCAGGCATGTTCGATCACTTCGCGAAAGCAGCCCACGATCTTTCTGAAACAGGCAAAGATTTTGCCCTTGCCATGGTCTCGGAAACGGCGTTTCGGCAAAATTACCCTGACGCGCGGCGGACGTTTTTGTCTTTCCGCGACGATAATTTCTCAAGCTGCAATATGTTTGCTTTCCTGACACCAGAAAGCCTGTCGGTGCTGGATTTCTGGGCCAACGTCGAGAAAGAGCGTAAAAAGCCTTGGAAGATTGTGCGGATGTTCGGCATCTTCAACCTTGTCCGCTATTTGCTGCGTCTCTATGACTTGGATGGCATGATCGAAAAAGGCGGAGAAGTCTTAAATCTGTCAGTAACAGCCATTAAGATGCCATTCCCAGAGGCGGCAATCGATGTCGACACCGTGCAAGATTTGTTCTTGGTAGAAAACATTCTGGCGAGCCGCGCCACAACGGCTTAACACGACTGAGACCCAGAACCGAGATCCAGATATGCCGACAATAACACAACTCAAAACACGGAAAACGTTCCTGCAACGATTACGGAACTATTTTCTGACCGGTATTGTGGTTGCGGCACCGATCGCCATTACTGTTTATCTAACCTGGCTGTTCATTACATTTATTGACGATCTGGTCACACCGCTCATTCCCGAACGCTACAATCCGGAAACATATTTGCCGTTTGGATTGCCCGGGCTTGGTCTGATTATTGTCATTTCTGTTCTGACATTGCTTGGTGCCTTGGCCGCCAATTTTGCCGGGCGTGCCTTGTTATCGATCGGTGACAGCATCTTTGATCGCATGCCGGTCGTGCGCAGCATCTACAGCGTGTTGAAGCAAATTTTCGAGACGGTTATTTCAACCAGCTCAAGTTCCTTCAAAGATGTTGTGTTGCTCGAGTATCCCGGTCCTGGGTTGTGGTCGATCGGGTTCATCACCAACGAAACAAAGAACGAAGTTCAAGATTTGACCGAAGATGATGTGGTTAATGTTTTTATCCCGATGGGTCTTAACCCGACCGCGGGCTTTCTGGTGCTGATCAGCAAGAAGAAACTAACCAAACTGAACATGTCGGTGGACGAAGGATTAAAGCACGTCATATCCGCCGGTCTTGTGGTCGCCCCAAGCAAAACAACACCCGACACGCCCGCACCGGTAAACCCGCCAGCAGCCTGACCACCATCAACCTGACCACCATCAACCTGCCCGCCGTCGACCTGCCCGCCGTCGACCTGCCCGCCGTCGACCTGCCCACCGTCGACCTGCCCACCGTCAACCCGATTGTAAATATCGGATCGCCGCATCGCGTTCGAATAAATACAATAATACCCGTAAGGCTTGACCTCGGTCCGTCTTCAATTCTGCGTCGCGCATGATGATCAGGCGGGCATCATCCCGGGCTGCCGCCAGCAAATCATCATGATGCTCAAGGTCAGCGATCCGGAATTCCGGCAGCCCGCTTTGCTTCGTGCCGAGCATTTCCCCTGCCCCACGCAGGCGTAAATCTTCCTCGGCAATCCGGAAACCGTCTTCGGTTTCCCGCATGATCGCCAGCCGGGCACGGGCCGTTTCGCCGGGATGTCCAGCATACATCAAGATGCACACGCTTTTCCCTGATCCACGCCCAACACGGCCCCGCAATTGATGGAGCTGCGCCAAGCCAAAGCGTTCTGCATGTTCGATGACCATGACCGTCGCAGCCGGAACATTAACGCCGACTTCGATCACCGTGGTCGCGACCAATATCTTTAGGTCACCGGCCGCAAATGCAGCCATGACCGCGTCTTTTTCAGCCCCCTTCATGCGGCCATGGACAAGCCCGACGGGAACACCGATGGCTTTTTCGAGATCCTGATGACGATCGGTCGCCGCCGCTAAATCGATATTCTCGGATTCCTCCACCAATGGGCAAACCCAATAGACCTGGGCACCAGATTTTACGGCGCGACCGATCGCTTCGAAAATATCGCCGACACGCGATGACGGCATGACCCGCGTATCGACCGGTTGACGCCCCGGTGGCTTTTCATCGAGCTTGGACACTTCCATATCGCCATACGACGTCAGCGCCAAAGTGCGCGGGATCGGCGTTGCCGTCATCACCAAAAGATCAACACTGCCGCTCCCGATCCCTTTGGCCGCGATCTTTAAACGTTGATGAACACCGAACCGATGTTGTTCATCGATCACCGCCAACATGAGATCGCGGAACGTGACATCATCTTCGAACAGCGCGTGGGTGCCGACCAGGATATCGATTTCACCCGCCGCCAGCGACGCCAGCAATCGTTCGCGCGGCTTACCCTTGTCGCGTCCCGTCAGCAGGCCCAAACGAACGCCTGCGGCCTCGGCCAAGGGGGTTAATGTCTCAAGATGCTGACGGGCGAGAATTTCCGTCGGCGCCAGTATGGCGGCCTGCCCGCCGGCCTCGACCGCCGTCAGCATGGCGAACAACGCCACCAGGGTTTTGCCGCTGCCGACATCGCCTTGTAATAGCCGCAACATGGCAGAGGGGGCGGCCATATCGGCCTTGATTTCCTCAATCGTGCGGCTTTGCGCAGCGGTCAGAGCAAACGGCAAAGCCGCCGTCACCTTTGCCGCCAACTGCCCGGTCCCGGTGACGACACGGCCCTTGCGCCGCCGCATACGCTCCCGAACCAAGGCCAGGGCTAACTGATTGGCCAACAGCTCATCATAGGCAAGCCGCTGCCGTATTGGCGTTTGCGGGCTCAGCGCAGCGGTATCGAGCGGGTTATGGAGACCGATCACAGCTTCCTGCCAGTCCGGCCAGCGTTCGCGACTTTTATGGCTGTCATCGAGCCATTCGGGCAGCTTCGGCAGGTCCTGTAGCGCCATATCCACGGCCCGGCCGACGATCCGCGAGGTCAGCCCCCCTGTCAGCCCATAAATCGGTTCCACCGCCGGGAGCTTATCGGCCGATTCGAGCGGCAGAATATAATCCGGATGGTTCATTTTCGGCCGGCCCTGGAACCATTCGACCTTGCCACTGACCAGGCGCCTGTCCCCGACCGGCAGAATTTCCAGCAGATAAT
>JBBCIP010000436.1:0-16016 GCA_037189785.1 Alphaproteobacteria bacterium | reverse complement strand
CTGACATATTCGCTGCCTGGTGGTGGTTTTAATCCACCAGAAAGACGCGGGCGATCAGACGATCATAATCAAGATTTACCTTATTACAATGCTCCTGAATTTGATTGCCGTGTGACGACGGTTCGCTTGCCGACCACGACGGATGTCGCACATTGGTCGACCAATTCTGAATTTGATACACATATTTTCGGCAAAAATTATTATCGTGCTTTTGAAATCCGGGATGGAGCGATCCGAATGGTTCGTGGTCTTCGTGTTGAACGACAGGAAATCGATGCCCGCACTGTAGATTGGGACAATAAGCGCATCGCCAGTTTTGACAATAGTATGGCCTGGATCACGTATGATCCATCCAGCCGGAAATCTTCCGGACGCGATAAAAATAGCGTACCGGCGACGTATGAAATTGATTGGACGACCGATTCACTATCGTGCCTTTCATCCAACGCGATTTACTGATGAACAAGGGGCCGTGCGCTCAGGCAATTCAATCGATGTCGCTTTGACCCTGATCGTGCTACTCGCCCCTATCGATCGCGGCTGATTCCTTTGGTGGTCGCTTATGGGGGGAGGGGCACAATAATACAGAAAAGGTATTTTTCAACCGGGAATGGGTGAGGGCGCAATTCCGTAGGTATCTGATAACGCTGATCCTGCGACCGTAATTATTTGGGCATTTATTGTACTATATCACTGTATTTATTATGAAAAATTATTTTTAGGCGTGGCGATTCGGTAGCTTTCGTGTTGCATATATATAGCCTGTATCAGAAATTTCTATGACATCGGATCAGTATTTCAAGTTGGACATCATTTTCTTTCGGGCTCACAAAAGAGACAACAGGAAACGCCAGAAAAATTTCTAGGAGAAAATTTTTCACGGAGGGCTTTCTGGATCTTGAGTAGTAGAAACACGGAGTGTCCGAATGTACCGAATTGGTTTTGATGTTGGCGGAACCTTCACCGATTTTACGTTGCTGAATGATGAAACCGGTGATGTCAGCTATTTTAAGGTTCCGTCTACGCCGTGGGATCCATCAGAAGCCATTGAAACCGGTTTGGCACAGCTTATCGAGATGTTGTCCTTGGATCCCGCGCATATATCGCATCTGGGACACGGCACGACTGTTGCCACCAATATGGTCATTGAAAGAAAGGGGGCCGTAACCGGGCTTATCACGACCAAGGGGTTTCGTGATGTGCTTGAAATCGGTCGTCAGACCCGGCCGCATCTTTATAATTACTCGGTTCGCCGCCCTGTCCCGCTGGTGCCGCGTGAATTGCGCATCGAAGTCAATGAACGGATGTTGGCGGATGGTTCCGTGATCATTCCGCTCAATGAACAAGAAGTTGAAAAAGCCGCGCAACTGCTGGCTGCGGCCGGCGTGAAAGCCGTTGTCATTTGCTTCTTACACAGCTACCGCAATGCGGCCCACGAACGGCGGGCTCGGGAAATTGTCAGTGCGATCATTCCGGATGCTTATATTTGCATTTCGTCTGATGTGCTGCCGGAATTCCGCGAATTTGAACGGATGTCGACATCGGTTCTGAATGCCTATATGGGGCCCCGCATGGGCACGTATTTGGAGCGTTTGCTGACCCGCGTGCGCGGTCTTGGCATCAACGCCGAAGTCGATACAGTGCATTCCAATGGTGGATTGATGTCGGTGCCGACCGTTCGCGAAGTGCCGGTCCGGACCTGCGTATCGGGGCCCGCGGCGGGCGTTATCGGCGCTGCTGAAATCGGTCGCGTTGCCGGGTTTGAGAATCTTGTTACCTTTGATGTTGGCGGAACGTCGACGGATGTTTCCGTTATCGTCGGTGGTAAACCGTTGTTTGCGTCGGATCGTCTTGTTGCGGACTATCCGGTGAAAACACCGATGATTGATATCCATGTGATCGGTGCGGGCGGCGGCAGTATTGCTGAAATCGATGACGCTGGCGGTTTGAAGGTTGGCCCGCGCAGTGCCGGCGCTGATCCAGGCCCTGTGGCTTACGCGCGGGGTGGTCAACAGCCAACCATTACGGATGCGAACATTGTGCTCGGGCGCCTGGATCAGACCGCATTGTTGAACGGTCGTTTGCCGATTGATGCTGCCGCTGCTAAAGCTGCGATCAAAAGCAAAATTGCCGATCCGCTTGGTATCTCTGTTGAAGAAGCGGCGCATGGCATTCTGCGTATCGCCAGCGCCAATATGAACCGGGCCATTCAATCGGTATCGACAGAAAAAGGCTATGATGTCCGTGATTTCGCCTTGATCGCCTTTGGCGGTGCGGGGCCGTTGCATGCTACAGATTTGGCCAGTGAAAGTGGCATCGATACGATCATTGTACCACTGGAGCCGGGGACGCTGTGCGCGCGGGGTATTTTGTTGTCCGACATCACCATGGACTTTGTCCGGAGTGAGCTGTCGATCGCGAGTGATGCGGCATGGCTACGGACCTGCAAAACCTTGAAGGACATGCAGGACCAAGCCATCGATTGGCTGGACCGTGAAGGCGTCGGGCAGGCTGATCGTGATCTGCGCATCTCCATCGATGCGCGCTATGATGGTCAAAACTATGAAGTGTCAGTGCCGCTCGACAAGATTGTGGAAAGTGGTCTGAAGAGTTTTATTCAAGCTTTCTATGCAAAACACTTCCAAGAATACGGCTATGATGTGGCTGGTCGCGATACGGAAATCGTCAATTGCCGTGTTCAAGCTGTGGGGCGTATTAAGAAAAGTGATCAGCGTTATAGTTACAACGATGACGGAAATCTTTTCAAAGGTGAGCGGTCCGTTTACTTCGGGGCTGACATTGGCTGGGTCGATACAAAAGTCTATAATCGCGACCGGCTGGCATCTGGTACTATTCTCCAGGGGCCGGTCATTATTGAGGAAATGAGCTCGACCACGATTGTTCACCCTCATCAGCTCGTCACTGTCGATCAAGTCGGCAATCTTATTATCACTGTATCGCGTTAATCAGGGAAAACAGCCAATGTCTACTGATAAATTTTCCGCTAACACAGAGACCCGGGCGTTTGATCCGATCACAATGGAAATTTTTTCCAATCGTCTTTTGACCATTACGGAAGAAATGGGCAATACCCTGGTTCGTGCGTCGTTCTCGCCTAATATCAAAGAGCGCAAAGATTGTTCTGTCGCGTTGTTTGATTATATGGGCCGTCTTATTTCACAGGCTGCGCATATCCCCATGCATCTTGGGTCGCTTGCGGGGGGCGTGGAAACCTTGCTCAACAAATACGACATTGAAGACATTGCTGATGGCGATGCTTTTATGTGCAATGATCCTTATCTTGCAGGGGGCACGCATGCGCCCGATATCACGATTGTAACGCCGATTTTCTGCGATGGTAGTCTGCGCTTTTTTGCCGCAAATATTGGTCACCATTCGGATGTCGGTGGATCTGTGCCGGGCTCAGTTTCGCCAACGGCAGGGACTGTTTTCGAAGAAGGTTTACGGATCCCGCTTGTTCGTGTGGCGCGGAAAGGAGTGCCCGAAGAAGATATTTTGGCCCTTGTCGCCAGCAATAGTCGTGAGCCGGAAGATCGCATTGTCGATTTGAATGTCCAAATCGCCGCCAATGAGCGTGGCAAGAAATTGGTGCATCATTTGGTCGGCCAACTTGGTATCACCGCTGTGGAACAATCCATCGAAGACATTTTGGCGTATACCGAGCGCCGGTTGCGGACCCGTATCGCAGCCGTTGCCGATGGTTCCGGAACGTTCACAACCTATATGGACGACGATGGTCTTGGCGGCGAGCCGGTCCCGATTACGGCGACCGTCTCGGTCGAAAACAACAATCTTGTTATCGATTTCGAAGGATCGGGGCGGCAGTCGCGTGGTGGCTATAATATGCCGGAAAGTGCAATGCGGGCCTGTGCTTATTATGTTGTAAAGACGCTTTTGGATCCGGATTTGATCGCCAATCAGGGTATGTTCAGTGCAATCGAGCTCAGAATTCCGGAAGGAACGATCACAAACCCGACATTCCCCGCAGCAGTTGGGATGCGTTCGGCGACGGCGCAGCGTGTTGCGGGGGCCATCATCGGAGCTTTTGCACCATTGCTTCCACAGGAGCGTTTGATGGCGTCCAGCAATGATGCGATGCCAGCGATTGTGATGTCAGGTCAATCGCGTCGTCGCCAAGGTACCTATGTTTATGTCGAGACGATTGGCGGCGGCTCCGGTGCGTTGTTCAATGAAGATGGGATGGACGGAGCCCATGTTCACATCACAAATTCATCGAATCTGCCGGCCGAAGCGCTTGAGAATGAATATCCCTTGTTGGTGGAAGAATACGCTTTGATTCCGGATAGCGGTGGATATGGTCAATATCGCGGTGGCCTGGGGATCGCGCGTCAAATTCGGGCGCTGGATAACAAAACGTTTTGTTATGCATCGACCGAAGGCACGGTGATTGCGGCTGCGGCATTGAACGGCGGCGGTCTTGGTGGTCTTGGCAAGATTACCCGTGACGCAGGACAGCCGTCTGAAAAACAGCTTCCAGCTAACCAACCAGGCGGCATATTGAATGCAGGCGAATCCATGCGTGTTGAGACACCGGGTGGTGGTGGCGTGGGTGTGCCTAGTCTTAGAACGGCTGAAGTCATTGCTCAAGACCTGCTTGGTGGAAAAATAACGCGAGCGAAAGCCACCAAGGATTATGGTGCTGATCTTGTGAGTGCGGCGGAGAAGTTGCTGCCAGAATGGGCTAAACAATACCAGGTCGCGCATTAATTGTAGCATGCCTATTATCGCGCTTTAAATAGTATCGGAAATAACGTGTCACGACAAAGCGAGGCCTTGGTTAGTCCGGAGTGGTTGGCTGCTAATTTGAATAACGCGGACATAGCAATTCTTGATGCGTCTTGGCATATGCCGGGAAGTGGGCGAGATCCAAGACAAGAGTATGAACGCAATCATATTCCCGGCGCGACATTCTTTGATATTGATGCGATTGCTGATAGCGATAGTCCGTTGCCGCACATGCTACCCTCTGCAGAAAAATTTTCTGCAGAGGTTGCGGCACTTGGTGTCGATAACAGTAAGCATGTCGTGATTTATGATTGTCATGGCATCATGTCCGCCGCGCGGGCATGGTGGATGTTTCGCTGCTTCGGCCATACCAAGGTCAGTATATTGAACGGCGGCTTCAAGGTCTGGCTTGCCAAAGAATTGCCGATCTCACATCAGCCATCTGCGTTATCGCACAACTTGGTTTTTGATGCCGAATTCAAACCATCGCTCGTGCGCAATCGTGCAAATGTCTTGGTTAATATTGACACTCGCTTGGCGCAGGTTTTCGATGCCCGGTCAGCTGGACGTTTTTTCGGGCAGGACCCTGAACCGAGACCAGGACTTCGCTCGGGTCATATTCCTGGATCATATAATCTACCATTCAATACGCTGCTTCGTGCGGATGGCACGCTTTGTCCGGTGGAAGACCTGAAAAGGTATTTTGAAGGCGCAGGCTTTGATACCAAGCGCCCTATCATTGCCAGTTGTGGTAGCGGTATTACAGCCTGCGTCATCGCCTTCGCATTTTATGTGGCTTACGGAGACGATGCCGCTGTTTATGACGGTTCATGGGCAGAATGGGGAGCGGATCTCACCATGCCTATTGCGAAAAGTGAAGTTTAGACGATACCCATATCGGATGCTGTTGTTTGTATCGTGTATCGCCAAATAAAAAAGCCCACCAAATTTACTTGGTGGGCTTTTTCTAGTTTGGTTATTTCGATTTCTGAGCGGCAAGGCTGTCTTCGACGATTTTAGAAGCACCGGTCACATCCGGATAACAGAGTTTCGGGTTTTGTCGCAAAGTTTCGAGGAAAGCGTTTTCCGATGCTTGCCATTCCTGCCCGACTTTAATGACTTCGGGTAATTCGGCGGCACTGATAACGACGATACCGTTTTCGTCGGCTAATATGGCGTCGCCAGGATTAACGGCTACGCCGCCGCAGCTGATCGGGATATTCATTTCACCGCCAAGGCCCCGGTATTTAGTCGTAACCGGGCTGATGTGGCGGCACCATATGGGCAGGCCTGCTTTGTTGGCGTCGGAAATATCATTGGCCGATCCATCGATAATGACACCGGCAATGCCGGTTTGGGCGGCGGCATAAATGGTTGCGGCGCCCCACCCGGCAACACGTTGATCTTGG
The DNA here is from genome assembly GCA_037189785.1 of Alphaproteobacteria bacterium. Taxonomy (GTDB): domain Bacteria; phylum Pseudomonadota; class Alphaproteobacteria; order Sphingomonadales; family Govanellaceae; genus Govanella. Next base: position 9,840 of record JBBCIP010000436.1, on the reverse strand, counting down.
CCACGATCAATCACCAAGATATCACCGGGGCGGGTAAATTTCAGGGCGTAATGCGCCATAATTGAATCCGGAACGGTGATACGCACAGTAACTGCGGTACCGGCGATCTTAGCACCCGGCATCCGCGGCAACATACCGGGATCCATAAAGCCTGCTTCGAGATGATGGCCAATCGTGCCCGTATCAAGATCTAGAAGAGCTTGTCTTTGATCTTCTGTAATCTGCGGTGGCATTTCATTGACGACATACATCTTTCTTTCGGGAAGCATTTTTATCTCCTAATGGGCCGAGTGAAAGACCAAGGGTATTTTTATATTATGAACTATGGCAATATGATTTTTCTGATTGTCGACTATCACGGATAGTGATTGGCAATATATCTGGGGGTTAGATGATTCTAAGTGACAAGGAACACGAGTGGCAGGTTTTAAGGTATTCCAAAAACATTCTATACCCCGTGAGGACTGACAGAATTTATTCGATTATCCAATAATTATGAGCATCTAGGATGAATATTCGGTTTCTTGAAACTTTTATTTGGCTGGCCCGCTTGAAAAGCTTTCGCACGACGGCCGAGAAACTGAATACGACTCAGCCAAACATTTCATCCCGTATCGCATCGCTTGAGGACTATCTACGCACAAAGCTTTATGTACGCAGCAGCAAGGAATTTCAGCTGACGGCGGCTGGGCGTCGACTTTTTGAGTATGCGGAACAAATTGTCGATCTTTGTAGTCAAATGAAGATAGATGTCGGTGCCGCCGACAGCGACAGGGGTGTTTTGCGGATCGGACTGATAGAACTTGTGACAATTTCCTGGTTTCCCCGCTTTGTCGAGGCGATAAGGGAGTCCGGGTTTATCAGTGAAATAGATTTCATCACAGAAACAAGCGTCAATCTGACGGAAGCTTTGCGCAAAGATGAAATAGATGTGGCGTTTCTTTGGGGGCCGTCTAACGAGCCCAACGTGACGAACGATTACATCTGTAATTATGCCATGTCTTGGATCGGGCATCCCCAATTCCTGAACGGTACGGACTCGATGGATGTGGTGGATGTAGCTAAGCTGCCCGTGATCCCGACCCGCAAAGGAACATCTGGTTATGTGATCGTGAAAGAGTATTTTGCAAGTTATGGGCTGGATAGTATCCCCAATTCGGTTGATCGGATCACAATGAACGCTTATTCGTTGTCGACGGCGGCGCATCTCGTCAGGACCGGACTTGGTGTGATGGCCATTCCATCGCTGGTTATGGCCAACGATCTGCTGGATGGCACGGTTGTAAAATTGCCCGTAAAACAGAGTTTGCCGCCAGCTCATTTGACGGCATGTTATAAAATACCGACGGTGAGACCAGTGGTGAACAAGGTCGTTGAGATTGCACGAACCATTGCAAAAGAATATGCGGCCGAGATCGGTCAAGAACATTTTTGGGTCTAGGCTTTATCGGAATAAAATCTTTTATTATCTATATCTTAGCTGTAATATTTTGCGTAAACATTCTTTTATGCGGCACAATAAATATAATCAATTAGCGTCAAGGCGGTTGGGCCGACTAGCATTTCCTCTTAGGACACAGGCTGACTAATAGAACCACATCAAATGCCTGTACCATATGGAGGAATATATGACAGACAATCGATTAGTGATATCTGGCTCTGATAATCTGCCGCTGATTTCTGCTCGCAAAAAACTCTTTATTGCTGTGTCTGCAGTAGCATTGTTGATTTCTCAACAGCATCCAGCAGCCTATGCTGATACGACGACTGGCTTCCAGATGGAAGAAATCATGGTGACGGCACGTAAGCGCGTAGAAAGCTTGCAAGATGTGCCGATCTCGGTCAGCACCTTTTCAACAGCGCAGCTTGAGCGTCTTTCAGCGACGAGCCTCAAAGACGTCAAGAATTTCGTCCCAGGTCTTTATTATTCTGACCGTAGCGCTTTACAAACAGACATCACTATCCGTGGGGTTGGGGGCGATTCGCGTAATATTGGTATTGAAAGCGGCACTGGTCTTTACGTTGACGGCGTTTATGCCGGTCGCACCAGTGCTTACAACATGGATCTTGCTGACGTTGCGCAGATTGAAATTCTCCGTGGTCCACAGGGAACCCTGTTCGGCAAAAACACTATGGGCGGCGTTATCAACATTGTAACGCAAAAGCCCACAGATGAACTTAGCGGCAATGTCGAAGCAAGTTACGGCAATTACAATGCGATCCGTTTAAAGGGGTCGATCAGCGGCCCATTAACGGATACGTTGTCAGCTAAGGCAACTGTTGCGACATGGGATCGCGATGGTTATTTGCATAACATTTTTGATGATACAAAGCTTCAATCTGAAAAACGTCGGGCTGGGTTGCTCCAATTTCAACTAAAGCCCAACGACGCGCTCGAGATACATTTGACCGGGGATTACACACAGGATAAGCAAAACGCTGTGCTCAATCAGCTCGGTTCTCCTGCGGCTTTTGGTGCGGGTTATTATAACCCGGATCGTTTTATCGTGAACAGCAACCGTCGCAATTCGATCGAACGTGATATGTATGGTATGGCGTTGTCCGCGAATTACACGACATCCTCCGGGCATGTTTTGACATCGATCACATCCTATCGTGATGTCGACATCACGGTTTATAGTGATATCGATCAAATTCCGATTGATACCTTCCATTCTGGGCCGTTCACCGATGATTTTTCGCAGTTCACTCAGGAATTACGTATTTCATCCCCCGGGCAGCAGTTTATCGATTACCTCGTCGGACTTTATTATTTCAAACAAGATGCGACTGCGGAACGAAATATTTATTCCAACGGTAATCCTATTTTCTTTACCAGAGGCCCACTTGATACAGTTTCTTTTGCCGGTTTCGCGAATGTTACGGCGAATTTTACGCCGAAATTTGCGGTTACGGCCGGTGTGCGCCTAACCTATGAAAAGAAAGAAGGAAGTTACGAACAAATCAGCCCAAATCCGCCCTTTAATAAAAATTTCCCCGATTTGCGGATCTCTTCGACGGAACCATCTTGGACATTGGCGGCAAATTATAAGTGGACGGATGAGGTTTCAAGTTTCTTATCGGTCAGTCGTGGCTTCAAGTCCGGTGGTTTCAATGTGGATCCGCTGGCCACACCGGCGCCACTGACGGCTGCTGATATTACCTTTGATTCCGAATTCGTGACCTCATATGAGGCCGGCTTGAAATCAGATCTTTTCGGCGGCAGATTGCGGTTCAGTATGTCGGTCTTCTATTCGGAATATAAAGATCGCCAAGTGCCACAGTTTGAAACCATTGGTGGGATCCCGACCGTTATTACACGGAATGCTGGCGCATCAGAGGTAAAAGGATTTGAAGCCGAGTTTACGGCAATGGCCAACGAATGGGTGATGATATTCGGGGGGATAGGGTATCTTGATGGTGAGTACACGGAATTCAGCGGGGCAACAACCGGTGGGGCGAACTTTACGGGTAATGTGACGGAAAAGACACCGAAATGGTCGGCCAATCTTGGTATTGACGTGCGTGTGCCTGTCGGTATGGGTGAGCTAACGATGTCGCCTCAGATTGCGTATGTTGGCCGGACCTACTTACAACCTGATAACCTACCTTTTAATGTGGAAAACGGTTACACATTGCTGAATGTGCGGGTGGGCTATGAACTGCATGACGGAAAATATGGCCTTTACTTCTGGGGTAAAAACCTAACCAACGCCACTTATAAAGAGTTCTCGCGACAGTTCTCGGGTAGCGACCAGGTTCTGTTCGGTGAGCCGCGTACATACGGTATACAAGCAATTGCTCGTTTCTGATGCAGGTTGTATCGTAGTGTTCATCGTAACTTTGTAAGGTGTGGAAAATCATATGCGGGACATCTCTCGGACTGAACCCGGCGTGTCCCGCAATGAGCCACAGGACGAAAAAAATAACGGCGAACATCATAAGGCTGGTCGACTATATAGTTTTTATGTGGTTGGCCTGCTTTCCGCGACGATGGCGTTTTCGCTGATTGATCGTTTTGCGCTTTCTTTGCTGTTTGAACCGATAAAAGCGGATCTCGGCCTCAGTGATACACAGCTTGGTCTGTTGCATGGGTTGGCCTTTGGTCTGTTTTATGCGGCCATCGGGATACCGATGGGGCGATTGGTCGATTTGTGGTCCCGGAAATGGGTTATTTTCTGGGGCGTCGCGGTGTGGTCGGTGGCTACTGTGGCGTGTGGTTTGGCGCGTTCTTTCTCTCAGCTTTTATTGGCGCGGATTGGCGTCGGTGTTGGTGAGGCAACGCTCTCTCCGGCCGGGTATTCGATCATAACCGATACAGTGCAGAAACAATGGCTGGCAACCGCTATCAGCGTGTTTCAGATGGGCTCTTTGATCGGCGGGGGTTTGGCTTTTTTGCTGGGCGGCGCCATTTACACAGCCATCAGTGCTGCCATACCGCTGAATATTCCATTTCTCGATCAGTTCCAGCCGTGGCAGTTGACGTTTTTTGTCCTTGGCTTGCCCGGTATTGTGTTCATGATTTTGACGGTTTTGTTGCGCGAGCCGCCGCGACGTGGCCGGGACGATAAAACTATCGAAAATAACGTTGATGAAAGCGCGGCGGCAAAGACTGCGGCGAACATCAAAGGCGTATTTCCCTATTTATGGGAAAACAAAGGCTTGTTCGGTAGTCTTATGCTGGGCAACGCCTGCATTATTGCGATCAGCTATGGCATGCTGTCGTGGTCTTCTGCGGTGCTGGCGCGGGAGCTTGGTTGGAGCTTGTCTGATATCGGTTTCCGTGTCGGTATAATTATGCTGACAGCGGCGCCTGCAGGCGTTTTGCTTGGCGGTGTTCTGGCGGACAAATGGTCGCGGTTATATCCTAAGAACGGTCTGTCGCGTGTTCTGGTGATGGCTGGGGTTCTTACGCTTCCCTTTCTAATCGCTTTACAGTTTGTTCAAACAGGTCTGCAGTTCTTTGTGCTGATGACCGTGATCCAGTTTACCACTGGCCTCGTGGTCGGGATTGGGCCGGCGGCTATTCAAATTGTGTCGGTTGTTAAATTGCGCGGGCGCGCCTCGGCTGTTTATGTTTTTGCTGTAAACGCCGTTGGCTTAGGGCTTGGCCCGGTGTCTATCGGTTTATTGAGCGATTATGTTTTCAGCGGTGATAAAAATCTGCTTCATGCGCTGGCAACATACTCGACGATTATGTGCTGTCTGGCCATTTTCTTATTGCTGAAATTCATGAAATATTACGCCCGTGAAGCGGACGAAATTGCCCGTCGTATGGAGATTGGTTAGAGTCTATTCGATTATCCTCAGTTTCTATAATTTTGATCGTGGGATTGTATGGTCTCGAGAAACGCGCTTGTGATGAGACGCGCAAGTGGCATTCGGCGATAGCGACTACGGGGCTTATCTTGCTTTCGCTAATGTGGTTTACAAACTAAAATGGACACGTCGTTGATCGGCGTGTCCATTATTTAGGTCTGGAATAAAAATCTTCAGTCAAAGCGACTATAGCAGGTCATTACTTTGCTTTAGTTTTCTCGATCTTCTTATAAGGCACAAACTCGCCTAAACCGATGGTACCGGTTTGCATTTTTGCAGCGGTGTCATACATCCGCACAATGTCTATGCTGCATAGGTCAGGCGACCGGGTATCGGTCACCATGACATCACCGGATCGCAATGAGCTTAATCCGCTGGCAGGCCGGTTCACATATCTGGTGCCGCCGATGGTTTCATAAACAATGGCGGTCCGGTTGTAGATCTGTGAAGATCGGATATTGCGTTGCGGTATACATTTGACGGGATCGCCAGCTTTTTCCCATCCTTCAAGTGCTTTGGTCAGTTTGGCTTCTGGGCTTTTATCTTTGTCGTCAGTTGCTGCATGGGCAGCGCCGACAAAGGCTAGCGAAACAGCAATCGTGAACATTAACTTGCGCATGGTACACCTTCAAAGGTTGAATTCGATGCAAGAGTTATAAACCAATACAAATGAACACTACATGAAGCACATAGTTAACGCGCAGTCAGCTTATTTGGTGCGGCTCTTTAAAAATATTTTTATCTTATTGAAATATAATAAGAACCCGGCTTCGCGAGAAAGCCGGGTAGGAAAATGGCGGCTTGGTGTGAAATGGCTAAACTGGAGATCCCAAAGACGGGACATCCGATGACCATTCCTGGCCGTCCAATTGTGCCATGATTTGAACCTCAAGCATGGCATCTGGGAAGGCTAGGGCCGATATTTGCACGGCAGTGGACGCTGGATACGCACATTTAGCATAGCGTTTGGCACGGACCGGTGCGGCTTCCATAAGTTTGGCCATATCAGTGGTGTACATGACCTCATTCACCACATGCGCAAGCGTGGCACCACATTTTCCCAACGTCAGTTCGATGATGTCGTAAATGCGTTCAACCTGAGCGGCCATATCGCCGGGGGCGTGGACTTGCATCGTCTCATCGATGGATATAATGCCGGATAAGTGCAATAAACCGTTGGCATGCACCAGGGCGGAAAAGCCCATGGCATCTTCAACAGGTTTATTGAAATGTAATGTCTGGTGTGATTTCGCCATATTGGGTGTCCTTGTCCTTCCTGTGTTTATTTTATGAAATCGGATGAATCATGGGAGCGTGGAAAGCTGCGCACCATGTCCAAATACTTACTAAGCGCACGATCTGATCCCGTCATAACACCTGGCGTATATTTCATACTGTGCAGGATCGGACGATCATCGGTGACGATGCTTTTCCCGAGTTGGAAAAGGAGAGCATGCACTTGGGCGACCCGGGCATCGTCTTCGGGCGTGCCGTTGCTTTTGGTCGTGCCGAGCGAATAATAGACCTGCGTTTGTCCCGGTGCGAGCATGTGAAAACCGGTCAGAGTGCAGATTTTGTGGCCCATAAACTCACCATGCATGCGGAACATACTGGTGCCGTAGATGCCCACTCGTCCGACCAGCGGCGGGCCGTTACCATTATCCAGGCGTGCGTTCAAATCATATTCCATGGAATGATCGGTCCAATCAATGCGTCCGAACATGCCGTTGTGATCAAAATGCAAACGATGCACAGCGCGCAAATGTTGCCAGTCTGGTGTGTTGGCACAAATGATCCAGGGATCCAAGGGAACGGCAGGAACATCATAATCAACCATAAATGTAATATCTTCTTCCGGAATTGGATAATCCGGGATTTCCCACCATGGTTCAGCGCCGTTGAAGATCCAAATCAAGCCGAATTTTTCGCGAACATGGAATTTATAAAGACAGGCAATTTTTGGCGCTGGGTCACCCAAGCCGGTTTTCTCGCACCATCCTTCGGCATTGTATTCCCAGCGATGGAATGGGCATTGGATGCGATTATCGACGATTGTCCCGGCACCCAGATCCGCGCCCATGTGGGGACAATAAGCCGAGAAGACACGAGCCACACCATCATCCGTACGATAGATGACAATTCTACCGTCAAGAAAGGGTTTGCCGATAAGCTTGCCTTGGGGCAATTCTTTGGACGGGCAGACGGGAAACCAGGATTCGGTGAATACACCATTCGCGCCTTCTGCCGGAACAGGTTTACCGCGTGGTCTGGTGCGTTTGCGCTCTTGTGTCAGTGTTGCAACGGTCTCATTTGTCATAGTCAAGTCTCCCTTATGGTTCACGTCCGCGCGGTCTGAAAAGCGATCGCAGTGGCAACGATCGCAAAATGGTCAAGCCGGCAAAAGTTCTGGTGGAATAAGGTTGGCACCATCCAGAACATGACCAACCCAAAACATATCGATGGGGTGTTGCGTGAAATCGACCAATACATCGATGACGGCTGGTTTGTTTGACGCCAGTGCTTTTTCATAAGCTGCCGGGATTTCATCCAAACTGCTGACAGTCGCGCCGTAACAACCAAACCCACGAGCCACCATGGCAAAATCGACGTCGGTCAATTTTGTGCCGAAAACCGAAGTGTTATTGGAGAGTATACCTTCACCCAAAGGCCGATACATGCCCCAATGAGAATCATTGAACACAAAGACAATGATGTTGACTTGATGACGAACGGCGGTTTCCAATTCTTGTATGGTGCAGCCAAAGGCGCCATCACCGGTTACGCAGACGACAGGTCGATCAGGATGGGCAATTTTTGCGGCGATGGCGGCAGGCAGCCCCATACCCAGATGCCCCATACCGGGATTGAACAACAGTTTTTCCGGTCCGGCGGGATGGATGAAGGTATGGCCCCATTCGCAGGTTTGGCCGCCATCCACAGCAATGATCGTATCTTTGGGAATGAGAGTTGATACAGCGCGCGCTGCGGCGGCTTCATTCGTTAAGCTAGTCCCCGGTGTGACGCGGGCATCGGCGATGTCGTTGACGACTTTTAAATAGTCACGATAACCGGCCTGCATATCCTCTTGCCACTGTGGCTCCATCGACAATTTTTGCCCGGTCAGACCAATGATAAGTTTTTCCAAAAATTCTCGCGCATCGGCCATGATCGTGATTTCTGCCTGCATATTGCGGCCAAGCACGCGTTCGCTGATATCGACCTGTATTAATTTTTGTCCAGGCGCAGATGGGTAAAGGGGTGGTTTGTTGATCGGTATCCAGCTTGAAATTTTACAACCGATCGCCAGCACCACATCAGCCTCAGCGAATGCTTTGACCACACCGAGACCACCCAATATGCCGCCGCTACCGACATGATAGGGGTAATCGATGGGGATAACGCCACGTCCGTTCAAAGATGTTGTGGCCGGTATACCGGTTATATCCAGAAGTTTACGAAAATTATTGGTTGCTTGTGATCGCGCGATGCCGCCACCGGCCAAAAGCACAGGGCGTTTGGCTTTGCGCACCATATCGACCACACGATCAATATCACTGTCGGATGGCGATGGGCGTGGGGTTTCGACTTGTGATAATAAGCGCCGATCAAAATCACAGGGCGCGCCACCAAGATCACAGGGCAGATCGATATGAACCGGGCCCGGCCGTCCGCTTTTTGCGACACGTATAGCTTGATCGAAGGTTGCCGGTGCGCTGATCGCATCCCGGATCGGGATGCTCCATTTTGTGATCGGTGTATAAACACCGCATTGATCAACACTTTGCAAAAGCCCGCGTCCAGGATCAACATTATACGATTGATTGTTCGGGGTCAGAACCAACATTGGGATATTGTCAGCCCAAGCAGCGGCAACACCGGGGACGAGATTCATAGCGCCAGGCCCGACGGTGCCGAAACACGCCGCCATCGTGCCGGTGGTTTTGGCAATGGCATGGGCCATGTGTCCGGCGGCTTCTTCGTGGCGCGTTGTTACATAATGAAAGTCGGGATCTTGAGAAACGCCTTTCATGACATGCCCTAATTGCGCGGCAGGCACACCGAAAACATAGCGGATGCCATGGGCTTTCATTATTTCCAACAACGCTTCGCTTACTGTGGTCGTCATGGTGTCGGTCCTTGTTAATTATTCAGATTACGCGATCACATTTTGATCTGTAGTTTTACGCCCCACTCGCGCGGGGGGCCAAAATTGGCAATCACATTGCCGAAGCTACCCAAAGATGTCAGCCCGTTGGTCATATAGCGTTCATCGCTCAGGTTGTTGCCGAAAACGGTGACGCTCCAACGGTCTTGTGGTTCGCTGTATTGGATAAAAGCATCAAGCAAGGCATAGCCTTTTTGAATCAAAGACGGCTCGTTGGTCAGTTCGTTGACCACACTGCTGCGATAAGCGACGCTGCCGCCCACCGTCACGCCGCCGTCATTGGCTATGGGTATGGTGTAACTGAACCCAAGATTGGCGGTCCATTCCGGTGTTTTCACCATACGGTCGTTTTGGGT
>JBBCIP010000435.1:0-2934 GCA_037189785.1 Alphaproteobacteria bacterium | reverse complement strand
TCCCCGATCGACAGCGCCGATGGCGTCGCGGTCGGTTATGTGATCGGTATTCGGTTGGTGACCGATGAGCTTTATGGTCGTTTGAACTTGCCGGGGGATGACAAGGCCGTCACCGAGACGTTTTTGCTGCGTAAAACAGGCGACCACTTTGACTATATCTCGCCCTTGGCCGACGGCAGTGCGGTTTTGTCGAAACGGGTTGCGGCAACGGATCTTGATGCCGCGGCTGTGTTTGCGGGCAATTCCCCGGGAGAGTTTGCTGATAAGGCCGATTATGCCGGACGCCGGGTTTTGGTGACGGGTGAAAGTCTGAAAACGGTACCCTGGACCTTGGTGCGGATGATCCGGGCCGATCAGGCGCTGGGGGAAATCACGGCCCGACGTAACGCGACCTTGGTGATCTTTGGCTTGATCATTGTGGCGTTTCTTGGCGGTTTGTTGTTGCTGTGGCGCTATGGAGCGTCGCTTCGGGTTGCCGCCTTGGCCCACCGCTATGAACGCTTGTCGGGTTTTTTGACGGATGTCACGGATAGCCAACCGACCCGTATTTTGGCCTTTGATGAAACGGGCGTTTGTCGCTTCGCCAACGGCCCGGCGGCTCGGGCCATGGGGGCCGAGAGCGGGCAAGATCTGGTGGCGAAATCGGCGCCGAGTATTCTCGGGCCGGTGCTCGGGGCTGCGATAGACGCTGCCAATCAGACCGCCTTGGCTGAAGATGTGCCATTGATGCGGACCGTCACGGTCGAAAGCGACGACGGGACGGCGGTCTTTAAAGCCGATCATGTGCCCCTAGATGTGCCGCTGGACGTGACCGGGGAGCAAGGTCATCGTCCCGGCGTGTTGGTGGTGATCGAAGATATTTCCGATTTGGTACGTGAGCGCGAACGGCGTGAAAACAATTTGCGCCAATTGGTCGGCACCTTAACTGGGGTGATCGATAGCCGGGATCCGTTCGCAGCCCGTCATTCTCGTTGGGTCGGCGAATTGGCCGAAGCCATCGCTCAGGACATGGGTTTATCCGATGTGGAGGTCGAGACGGCGGAGATTGCGGGTGCGCTCCTGAATTTGGGCAAGGTTTTGGTGCCGCGCTCGGTCTTGACCAAAAGCGAGGCGTTGAGCCCCAGCGAAATAGATCTGGTGCGTCAAAGCATGCTGAAAAGCGCTGAATTGTTGCAGGGTGTCGACTTTAATGGACCGGTGGTCACAACCATTCGTCAGTCGCAGGCCCATTGGGACGGCACCGGCCTGCCGCTTGGTCTCAAAGGCGACGATATCTTGATGACCGCGCGCATTGTGGCGGTGGCCAATGCGTTCGTCGGTATGGTCAGTGCCCGTTCTCATCGGGCGGCGATGCCGTTGGAACGGGTGATTGAATTGCTGTTGGCGGGGGTCGGCACGCTCTATGACCGGCGCCCGGTGGCGGCTTTGGTCAATTATCTGGACAATCATGGGGGCCGGACCGTGTGGGAGCACCGCTCTCATGAAAGCACGCAGACCCTGCTGGGCTAAACAAACGCGGCTCCCCGTCGTATCAGCCGACGGGCCAATGGGTTTATTGGCGGGCGGTGGGCGTGCTCTTCAGAAATGACAGACTGCGCAATGTTTCCACATAGCGGTCAATGGTTTCCGGCTCAAGATCATTGGTTTGATGGAGACGAAGGTAGAATAACAGGTTTCCGGCTGCAGCAATGATATTGTCCGAGGTGCCAAGATCTTGGATATCGGAAGCCACCTCGATCAAACGGATATGCAAGGCTTGAAGGGCAAGGGGGCGTTTTGATCTGCTCAAATCGAAGCCGATCGCCAGATGCTCAAGCTCCGACATGCGGCTGGCCTGCCATGCGAAGACAGCATTGACTGACTTTTTAAGCTGATCGCGGCTCGATAAAACAGGTGTAGCCGCAACAGCCTCGGAACCGCCATGCGGCTCCGGAGCGGAGACGATTGTTTTCATAACCAGACCCTGATTAGCCGGTACAGTGGTGTCCGGCATTTTTTTAATCTAGGTGCACCATACGCTTAGAGTTTAAACAAACGGTTAAATTTCTCCCTTTACGCGAGTGCGGCGCGATCTTACATGCTTCCGCCGGGTTTATCGAGTGCAACTTTCAGTAAAGTGTCCGTTACATAGTTAAAGGCCTCATCCATTGAATCTGTCATGAAAAACAGATCCAGGTCAGCCGGGCTGATGGTGCCGTATTCTACCAAAGCTTGGAAATTGATGACCCGCTCCCAAAACGACTTTCCATAGAGAACAATGGGCACGACTTTGGTCATTTTGCGGGTTTGGATCAGGGTCAAAATCTCCATCAATTCGTCCAGGGTCCCAAACCCGCCCGGCATGACGATGAAGGCCTTGGCCAAGTAGGAGAACCAAAACTTCCGGGTGAAGAAGTAATGAAACTCGAAGTTCAGTTCGCGGGTGATATAGGGGTTGCCGGTCTGTTCAAACGGCAAGGAAATGCCGAGACCGATATTCTCACCCGCCGCTTCTGAAGCCCCACGATTGGCGGCTTCCATGATTCCGGGCCCGCCGCCGGAACAGATGACGAAGCGGCGGCTTTTGTTTTCGAGCGCCTTGGACCACAAAGTGAACCGTCGCGCCAATTCGCGCGTGGCTTCGTAATAGTCGGACATCATCAGGGCGCGTTCAGCCAGTGTTGTGTCGCCGCCGGAAGCCTTGGTTTTTTCCAAAAGATCCAGCGCCAATTCGCGTGGGATCAGGCGGGCCGATCCGAAGAAGACAAGGGTGTCGCGGATCTTATGACGGTCAAATCGGTCCCGCGGTCCCAGGTATTCAGCCAGAATGCGCATAGGCCGAGCCGCCGGACTATTGATGAAATCATCATCCTTATAGGCTTTGATCGGTAAACCTTCGGCAGCGTAGTCTTTTGTGCTCATGGATATGATCTCGGTCATGCGGTTGTGAAAGGT
>JBBCIP010000434.1:0-2702 GCA_037189785.1 Alphaproteobacteria bacterium | reverse complement strand
TTCCGTCGGCAACGGCTGATCGGGCGGATAGGCGCCATCGGCGATGTCCTGGCGCAAAATCGTGTAAAGCTGATGGTAAATCGGAAGGCTGCTTTTATCTTTTGAAGCGATATCGCGCCGCCCGACAGTCCTGCTTGGTGTTGAAGCCTTTTTACCCACGCACCCGTATCTCTCAGCAAAAAAGGCAATCAGAGCAATTGCCTCGTGGTTTGGCCCCTAATGGAGCGTTGTTGCGGGATACTTTATAGGCGGAAATGTCTTATGCCAATGATGTTTTAATACATTTATACCTTAAGATATAGACTCTGCATCAAAGGTGACGGTGAGGCCTCGTTTAAACCCCAAGGCGGGGAAGGGTTAACTTGTGACGGGCTACGGTGACGGTTTTTTGATTGGTATAAAAGGCTTCGCAATCCCGCCCACTTTGCGCTCCGACGCCTGAGTCTTTCCAGCCGCTAAAGGGCGCGCGTAATTCCCGCATCATCGGCGTGTTGATCCAGACCACACCGGAGGCCAGTTGTTCCTGGGCGGCCAGGGCTGTGTTCAGGTCTTCAGACCAGACATAGCTGACCAAACCGAACCGGGTGTCATTGGCTATGGCGAACGCTTCGTCGGCCGTATCAAACGGCAGGATCGTTGCGAACGGGCCAAAGATTTCATCTTGGCAAACCCGGGCCGACGGATTGTCGGCATAGACCACGGTCGGCTCGATATAATACCCGCGCTCGAACCCGGCGGCGGATTTACCACCGGTCAGCAGTTTCGCGCCATCCGCACGGGCCACATCGACGAAGCTCAAAACGCGGTCGCGATGGGCTTTGGTGATGGCGGGACCGAGGTTGGTGGCGCGATCGGTCGGATCGCCGATCCGCAGTTTTTGGGTCCGAGCGACAAAGGCATCGATGAAGCGGTCCAGAATGCTACGCTCCACCAAAATCCGTGACCCGGCCAGGCATTGTTGGCCATTGTTGGTGAAGATACCAAGGAGCGCGCCATCGATCGCTTGTTCCAGGTCGGCGCTGGCGAAAATGATATTCGCAGACTTGCCGCCAAGCTCCATGGTGCCGGGTTTCAACAGCGACCCTGCGGCCGATAAAATAATCCGTCCGGTCGTGGTGCCGCCGGTAAAGGACACCACGTCGCTATCGGGGTGCCTGACAACGGCGTCGCCGGTGGTTGCGCCGCGACCATTGACGAGGTTGACGACCCCTTCGGGGAGTCCGGCGTCATGAAGAATTTCAACAATCCGTTGGATCCCAAGCGGGGCTTGCTCCGAAGGCTTCACAACGCAACTGTTGCCAAAAGCACTGGCCGCGGCAATTTTCATGGAGCCGAGTGCGATCGGTGCGTTCCAGGGCGCAATCAGCGCGGCGACGCCAACCGGTTGACGGCGCACGATCGTTAAATGGTCTGGGGCTTGATCGTATAATTGGCCGGAGGTCTGCCCGATATAATCGGCCAGGAAGCGAAAGTTATACGCCGCGCGCCCGGCATGGCGTTGCCGGGTTTGGCTGATCGGAATCCCGGTGTTCGCGGTTTCGAGGGTTGCCAATTCATCGGCATGAGCTTCGATTGCATCCGCGACCTTGCGCATAATGACTTGACGTTGCTCGACCGATTGTTTGCTCCAGCGGCCATTCAGGAAGGCGGCGCGGGCAGCGGTGGTTGCTTGATCGACAAGGGCGGCATCGGCTTCGGCAAAAACCGACAATGTTTGTTCGGTCGCGGGATTGATAAGGCTTAGTTCGGGTCCGGACCCGTTAACAACTTTGCCGTTTATGATCGCGCTTACCGCAGTGGTCATGGAATGCCGAACCCTTATGTTTCACTATGACGTCAGTTTACTGGATAGTTTCTGCTCGTCTCAAGGCCGTAATCAAGGAAGACTTTAAAAGATACTCGCGGGCGCGTTCTTTGTTGCCGGCGATTGCTTGTAGGTCTTGCAAAATTTCCAATCGTTTCGCAGGGTCGCGTTCCTGCATGCGCGACCGATTGCGATCGGCCTGGGCCAGAATTTCTTCCGCGGCCACAGGGCGGCGTTGCCGTGTGTATAGATCCAGAAGATCTAACTCTCCGCCGTTCAGAATACGGATGATTTTATCAACCAAATTGAACGCATCATGGATACCGCCGTTCATACCCATGCCGCCGCTGGGGCTGTTGATATGAGCGGCATCACCGGCCAACACGACACGACCTTTGCGATAATCATCAACAATGCGCCGGTGAATATGATAGGCGCGGCATTCTAAGACTTCATAGGGTTCGGGCTTGGGGCAGACTTCTTGAAGCCGGAGTTCAATATTTTCCGGCAGCATGGCTTCTTCGATGGTTTGTCCCAATGGCGGATAAATGCTGCAGCGCCAGCGATCCGCAAGCCGAAGCAAGCTGTATGTTCCATCTTTTGTCCAAACGTAGTTTACGTTGGATAAATCCGGCAGATAGCGTTCAAACGGATGGCGCGTTGTTGCCAGAATGGTGGTTTCCGGATAGGTCACGCCATTAAAGCCAACACCCAACAACCCACGGATGGTGCTGCGGGCGCCATCGGTGCCGACCAACAATGCGGTGCGAACAACCTCGTCGCCATTGGGGCCGGTGATATCAACCTCCACATAATCGCCGTGATCCCGATAGCCGTTGACCTTGTGGGAGAAGCGAATGTCTACATTGTCCCGCGTGACCAGGCGATCATAAAGAAT
>JBBCIP010000433.1:0-7428 GCA_037189785.1 Alphaproteobacteria bacterium | reverse complement strand
CAACTCGCGCGGGATCGCCGCCATGTTGACGGCAACAAACGGCGCATTGCGCCGCTTGCCGAAATCATGAAGGGCGCGCGACACCAATTCTTTCCCAGTGCCGGATTCCCCGGTGATCATCACCGTCAAATCAGTCGGCATCAGACGCGCCAACACCCGATAGACTTCCTGCATGGCCGGGGACCGTCCGACCAACGGCATTTCATCGCCATCGCCCGGCATCGACACGGCCGCATCCGGCGCTCGCTCTTTAGACCGATTGAGCGCCCGTTGCACCACCGTTTTCAATTCATTGATGTCGAACGGCTTCGGCAAATATTCATAAGCACCGCGTTCTGTTGCCTTAACCGCCGTCATCAGTGTGTTTTGCGCACTCATGACAATGACCGGTAGATCATTGCGAAAGCGCTTGATCCGCGGTAACAAATCCAAACCGTTTTCATCGGGCATCACCACATCGGTGATCACCAAATCGCCTTCGCCATTTGATATCCACCGCCATAATGTCGCAGCGTGTCCCGTCGTTCTGACATCGTAACCGGCACGGCCCAAAGCCTGACTTAAAACTGTGCGAATGGCCCGATCATCATCGGCAATAAGTATAGTGGCACCAGGCATCATATCTATCATGACATGCTTCCCTTATCCTCGTGGGCAGCAAGGAGCACACGAAACACGGTGCGCCCCTCTTCACTGTCGTATTCGATAATCCCACCATGGTCGCCAATGATTTTAGCGACCAACGCCAATCCCAGACCGGTGCCGTTGTTTTTCGTCGTTACAAAGGGATCGAACAAATGAGCTCGAAGATCTTCCGGTACACCGGCGCCGTTGTCGATCACACAAATCTCCAACGGCAGATGTACACGCTTTTTACTGCCGGGAACGGTCAACCGCACGCCATGGCGATACGCTGTGGTCAGCGTGATTTCGCCGTGATGGGAGTCGACCGCTTCAGCAGCATTTTTGACCAAGTTCAAAAACACTTGGATCAACTGGTCTTTGTTGCCAAGCGCAGGCGGCAACGATGGATCATATGTTTCTATAAATCGGATATTACGGGCAAAACCATTGGTGGCGAGCCGCTTCACATGTTCCAACACTTGATGAAGATTAACCGGTTGGCCTTCCAGAGGGCGTCGATCAGAAAATGCTTCCATCCGATCGACCAGCGCGCAAATACGATCGGCTTCATCACGAATTAGATTGGCCAACTCGCGATCACCGTCACTCACGCATTGTTCAAGAATTTGCGCCGCGCCGCGAATGCCTGACAACGGATTTTTGATCTCGTGCGCCAGCACCGCAGCCATACCTGTGACAGATCGCGCGGCCCCCCGCGACGTCAACTGGCGATCAATCTTTTGTGCGATCGATCGCTCATGAATGGTCACCACCAACTGCCCGGGCTGATCGATGACAGTTGCAACTTGAATATCTACAGGGCGCGTCGTGATCTTCGGATTGCCAAGTTCAACTTCGTATTCGGAAATAACCGATCCTTCACGCCGCACTTGATCAATCAACGCCAACAATGGGCTGCCAAAAGCAACAATGTCGGATACGCGCAACCGCTTCAAACTATTGGTGCTCATGCCAAAGAAATTTTCGGCAGAAATGTTGGCGTATAAAATATCGGTATTGTCACGGATAACCAGGATGGCATCCGGCAGCGAATTGCAAACCGCTTCAAATCCTGCGAGTGGCCCTTGCGATGACAGGAGTGAAGAAGACATCGCAGGCATCGGCAAACCTTTTACGCAGCTATGGTATCGAGAAAGGGAGCATAGAACTCGACAATTTCCTGCTTAACAACAGCAGGATCATCAAGACGATTGATGCGATTACGAAACTCGCCGGAATCTTTGAGGCCCTTGGAATACCACGAGACATGTTTCCGTGCGATGCGAACGCCGGTCGGTGTCCCATAGTGCTCCATCATCGCTTCGTAATGGTCGAGCAAAACAGACAGTTGTTTGGCAATATTCGGATCGGGCAAACGCTCTCCCGTGCGCAAGTAATGAACGGCTTGGTTTGGGAACCATGGCTTGCCATAGGTGCCACGACCGATCATCACACCATCAGCGCCGGATTCTTCAAGCGCCCGATCGACATCTTCTAATGTGTTGATGTCGCCATTGACGACGACAGGGATCTTCACCGCATCCTTGACGGTACGCACAAAACTCCAATCAGCGCTGCCCGCATACATTTGGCAACGCGTCCGGCCATGCACCGTCAACATTTTGATCCCGCAATCTTCTGCGATACGCGCGAGCTCGGGGGCATTGCGATTGTTGTCGTCCCAGCCGGTGCGCATTTTTAAGGTGACCGGCAACGCCACCGCTTTGACCGTCGCCTCGATCAAGGCGCGCGCCAACGGCAGGTCGCGCATCAAGGCCGACCCGGCATCACCGTTGACCACCTTTTTAACGGGGCAGCCCATGTTGATATCGATAATCGAGGCACCGCGGTCTTCATTCAATTTGGCGGCTTCGGCCATGACATGGGGTTGGCAGCCGGCCAATTGCACCGACATCGTGCCTTCTTCGGCACAATTGGTGGCCATTTTCAAAGATTTTTCACTGGCCCGGATCATCGCTTCGGACGCGATCATTTCCGACACCACGAGCCCCGCACCAAACTGCTTAACCAGGCGCCGAAACGGCATATCGGTCACCCCTGACATTGGCGCCAGAATGACTGGATCATCAACCGTGACCGGCCCCACCGAAATGGGAGCTAATGTTTTCTTCAACCCGTTTTCGTTCATTTTTTAGGCAATCAATTATCTGCACAAAAAATAATCAACTTGACCGGTACTATAGTGCAAACCCGAATGCCCGTCAAAACAAGAAAATATGACTATTCACGAACCGGAGCTCGGTTCGGAAAAATAAACTAACTTGCTGATTATAAATAACTATGAAGTCGTATCCACAGACCGCATGCTTTCATCGCCGGCGATTTTTCGCCGCTCTTCTGATTGAGGAAACAAACTTTTCCCCGCATCAGAACAACGCTGACAAAGACCTGAACCGCCGCATTTATAGCAATACTCGCGGCTGCACTGCCGGCAGGTCCCTAGATTATCGCTGTCGTAACTTTCGCCGCACAAACCGCAATTATCGCGGTAGCTCATGCTTTTTGCTCCACACCAGTACAACCCAAAATCGGGCCGTATGGATCATACGTTACTTTCAGGGAGCGTCATAGAGGATGACTTCTTCAGGATGATTGAGCCCCAATTGCTCCCGCACCCGTTCGGACAACAGGTCTGGATCAAGGTTATCCGGCTTCAACAAAGCCACCTTGTTTTGCAGCGCTTCGCGTTGGTCGCGGATTTCGGCAGCCTTGATCACCAAAGCGTCCTTCTCGGCGCTCAGCTCAAGCCACGACTTGAAGCCATGGGCACCTTCCAGCGCATGGTAAGCGAAATAAGACAGAACCGTCGCCGTCACCACAGGGACGGCGACCGATTTCAGCCGCGGGCGTATTTCTTTCCAGATATTCATAGCCCTAACGAATCACACCTGATTCGCGCAATCAAGCGATTTTTGTATGAGATTCAAAGAATTGGCAAAAAGCCTACTTCTTCAGAATGGAACGCCCTGCATAATGCCCTTGAGTGCCCAATTGTTCCTCGATCCGGATCAACTGGTTGTACTTTGCCAACCGGTCGGAACGAGCCAACGAACCGGTTTTGATTTGGCCGCAATTGGTCGCCACAGCCAAATCGGCAATAGTGGCATCTTCGGTTTCACCGGAGCGATGCGACATCACCGCCGTATACCCGCCGCGATGGGCCATGTTGACGGCTTGCAGGGTCTCAGACAGGGTGCCGATTTGATTGACCTTGACCAAAATCGAGTTGGCCGTGCCCTTGGCCAAGCCATCGCGCAGACGGGCCGGATTGGTCACGAACAGATCGTCACCGACCAATTGAACTTTATTACCGATCAAGTCGGTCAAAATCTTCCAACCGTCCCAATCGTCTTCAGCCATACCGTCTTCGATCGAGATGATCGGGTAACGCTTCACCAAAGCTTCGAGATATTTGGCCATGCCTTCGGAATCGAGCGACTTGCCCTCGCCTTCGAGCACATACTTTCCGCCTTTGTAGAACTCGGTGGAGGCACAATCGAGCGCCAACATCACGTCGTCGCCCGGCTTGTATCCGGCCGTCTCAATGGCTTTCATGATGAAGTCGAGCGCTTCATCGGTGCTCTTTAAATTCGGAGCAAAGCCGCCTTCATCACCAACACCGGTATTTTGCCCGGCGTCTTTCAGCTTCTTTTTCAAGGCATGGAAGATTTCAGCGCCGACCCGAATGCCGTCCGCGACCGTTTCAGCGGAGACCGGCATAATCATGAATTCTTGGATATCGATCGGATTGTCGGCGTGTTGACCGCCGTTGATGATGTTCATCATCGGTACCGGCAGAACATGAGCGCTGGCGCCGCCGACATAGCGGTAAAGCGGCAAACGCGTATCGGCCGCAGCCGCCTTGGCCACAGCCAAGCTCACACCAAGAATGGCGTTGGCACCGAGCCGTGATTTATTGGGCGTGCCGTCCAGTTCGATCATGATTTTATCAATGCCCAACTGGTCGGTCGCGTCCAAGCCGGACAGAGCGTCGAAAATCTCGCCATTGACGGCATCAACCGCTTTACGGACGCCCTTGCCCAAGTAACGGGCTTTGTCGCCATCCCGCAGCTCGACCGCTTCATGGGCGCCGGTCGACGCTCCCGATGGCACCGCAGCCCGACCGAAAACGCCGGAATCCAGGGTTACATCGACTTCCACCGTGGGATTCCCCCGGCTATCCAGTATTTCACGGGCAATGATATCGAGAATGGCAGTCATCGGTTCGTCCTCTATTCAACAAGAATTAAGCCTAGCGAGAAGGCTTGCACTTCCCCATCTGCAAGGTATTTTGGAGGATAGAGTGCTAAGTTTCACTTATTAGCGGCTGTCCTAGCACAGGGGCCGCAGACAGAAAACTAAATACTGTGTCGTGGCTCTATATTATCGACTTACAATAGTTAAGGATCGACCGCCTCATGACTTCTCCTGCCGAGACCTCAGAAACCTACCGCCCCTTCATGGGCGCGGCTGAATATTCTCAGCTCAAAACCGCCCTATGGTCGGTCCAACCCAAAACAGTCCTGGAATGGGGCAGCGGCGGCAGCACCCAAACGATCCTGCGCGAATGCCCGTTTATCGAAAACTATGTGTCGATCGAACACGATCCGGCTTGGCATGCCCGCATCAAAGCGGCGGTCACCGATCCACGCCTGGCCTTGCATCTGGTCGAAGCCCAAAGTCCCGAGCCACCGCGCCGTCTTTTCAACATCACCAAGCAAAAGCGCATGCGCTATCGGATGGAAGGGGAAACCGACCCGACCTTATTCCGCGCGTATGCCGAATTCCCGAAGTCACTGGGTATGGAGTTTGATTTCATTCTCGTCGATGGCCGCGCCCGTTGCTTCTGCCTGGAAGTCGCTTGGGAGCTATTACGGCCAGGCGGTGTGCTGGTGCTGCATGACGCCCAACGCCCGATATATCACCCGATCCTGCACCGTCTGGGCCAGCCGCTGTTCCTTGAACCTTGGCAACGTGGCCAAATCTGCGTGATTAGAAAGTCGGATGATGCCGATGCGTTGACAAAAGCGCCACTCCAACAGGCAGCGGGGTAACGGCTGTCGACCTCATCAGTGCCGCGACCAGTCCAAGGGACGTTGCGGGATGGATGACCGGGTCAAGCCCGGTGGTGACGATGACTGATAAACTATGCGTCATTGCCGGGATTGACCCGGTCATCCATCTTCGTTCTTAAAATGCAGCAAAATACCGCGCGATACGCGGCCCGGTCGTGACGACTATCACACCAACCGTGATTGGCGCAGGGCAGCGGCTACGAACGAGGCAAACAATGGGTGCGGCTCAAACGGTTTGGATTTGAGTTCGGGATGGAATTGCACCCCGACAAACCACGGGTGATCGGGAATTTCCACGATCTCGGGCAGTTCACCATCCGGCGATAAACCGGAAAACAGCAAACCCTTGTCTTCCAATCTCTGCTTATAACTGATGTTGACCTCATAACGGTGGCGATGGCGCTCGGAGATCACCGTGTTTCCATATATCTCCGCCACGTGGGAACCGGCTTTCAACCGCGCCTCATAAGCACCGAGCCGCATGGTCCCGCCCTTGTCGCCCGCCGCAGAACGCTGCACGAGTTCGTTGTTCTGGACCCATTCAGTCATGATGCCGACCACCGGTTCGGCACAAGGGCCAAATTCCGTTGAGCTCGCGCCCTTGACACCAGCAAGGTTACGCGCCGCTTCAATAACGGCCATTTGCATGCCGAAACAGATGCCGAAATACGGCACTTTGCGTTCCCGGGCAAACCGCACGGCGGCAATTTTGCCTTCGGACCCACGCTCACCGAACCCACCCGGCACGAGAATGCCATCGACATCTTCGAGATGGGCGACCGCTTCCTCGGATTCAAAAATTTCGGACTCGATCCAGCGCAAATTGACCTTGGTATTGTTGGCAATGCCGCCGTGGGTCAACGCTTCCATCAAGGATTTATAGGCGTCTTTAAGGCCGGTGTATTTGCCGACAATGGCAATCGTCACCTCGCCTTCCGGCTGCTCGATCCGCTCGACGATCTTTTCCCAACGGCCGAGGTCAAGCGGCGTGTCGCCGCCATCGATGCGGAAGCTTTTCAACACCGCCGCATCCAAGCCTTCGCGATGATACATCATCGGTACTTCATAGATGTTGCGGGCATCCAAGCCCTGAATAACCGCAGAATTCGGAACGTTACAAAACAGCGCGATCTTTCGGCGGTCGCTTTCCGGAATTTCCTTTTCCGAGCGGCACACCAACACATCAGGCTGAATGCCGATCGAGCGCAGTTCTTTGACCGAATGTTGGGTCGGCTTGGTTTTCAGCTCATTGGCCGCAGACAGATAAGGCACCAAGGTCAAGTGCACGAAGCAGACCCGATCACGGCCCAAGTCTTGGCCGATCTGACGGATCGCTTCCAGGAACGGCAAACCTTCGATGTCCCCGATGGTGCCGCCGATTTCACATAAGATGAAGTCGTTATCGTCGACTTCGCTCAACACGAAATTTTTGATGGCGTCGGTGACATGGGGAATGACCTGAACCGTTCCACCCAAATAATCGCCGCGGCGTTCTTTGGTCAGAATGGTTTGGTAAATACGGCCGGAACTAACACTGTCGCTTTGCCGCGACGGCACACCGGTGAAACGCTCATAATGGCCGAGGTCGAGGTCAGTTTCGGCACCGTCGTCGGTCACATAGACCTCGCCGTGCTGATAAGGGCTCATGGTGCCGGGGTCGACGTTCAGATAGGGATCCAGTTTACGAAGGCGGACTTTATACCCTCGG